>CAZWWC010000019.1:0-18946 GCA_964637625.1 uncultured Planctomycetaceae bacterium | reverse complement strand
AATCGCCGCTGACCGACTGGCTGCCCATCGTTCAAGGAGCGTGGTATTGGGCCGGCGCGATTCCCATCGTTCTGGTCGTGCTGGCGGCGTGGGTCTGGTATTGGTCCGGTCGGGCGACGCTCATCCAGGGCCGCGCGTCGACCGTTTTGCTGGGATGGGTGCCGTGGGTCGGAAGCGTGGTCCGCACGACCCGAATCGCCACCTTCACCGAAGTGCTCGCCTTGCTGGTCGAAAACAACGTCCCGTTGGATCAAGCCGTTGTCCTGGCCGCCGAGACGACCGGACAGCCGCAAATGATCGCCTCCGCGCGAAACCTGGCCGAGCATCTCAGAGCGGGCCAGCCGCTCGACCGGCAACGTCTGGGCGAATTGGCCATTCCGCCGATGTTGGCTTGGATGATCTGCTGTGGACTGCGGCGTCGGGCATTGCTGTCGACCTTGCGCCACGCGGCCACGACTTACCGTCGTCGCATAAGAAGGGCGTTGGATGCGGCCCGGATCTTCCTCCCGGTGCTCTTTACCATTGTCATCGGAGGACTGGCCGTGATGATCACGGGCCTGGGCCTGTTCCTTCCCTATCTCTGCATGTTGCACACAATGGCAAAGGTCTGGTAATCATGCCCACGTTTCGCTACAGCTACGCCGCCGAGGGCTCGCCGGAGGGGCCGAAGACCGGTCTGGTGGAAGCCGCCGATCGGGCCGAGGCCCTCTGGCAATTGGCCTCCCAGGGTATGGATCCGGCGCACCTCATGCTCGTCGAGGTGCCGCCGGAGGGCGAATCGCCGGGCGAGCAGCTCGTGCTCCACGAGGAAGACACCCGAGCGGCGGCGCAACCGGAGCTCGGCGGGCCCGACGAGTCACGTCCGATTGAGGAGTGTCAAGACGACGACGAGGGCGGGACGCCGCAGGCCGACGAGTCCAAGAAGCCGCGCGACCGTGGCCGCCCGATGGGCGACGCGGAAGGCGCGTCGATCGCCGGCGAGCTATCCGGGCTGGTTGCCTCCGGATTGCCTTTGCCCGAGGGTCTACGCGCGCTGGCCGAGGAATTGGGGCACCGTCGGGCCGCGGCCGTGCTGCGGCAGTTGGCCGAACGGATCGAGGGTGGCGCGTCACTCGAAGAGGCCCTCGAGACCGTCGGCGATCAGCTACCGCGTCACGTGCGCGGACTGATCGAGGCGGGAGCGACTTCCGGGACGCTCGGCCAGGTGCTCGAAGGATACGTCGATCTCCAGCGCGACCAGGCCGAGCTGCGACGTCGCATGTGGCTGGCCGTCGCCTATCCGCTCTTGCTGCTTGGGCTTCTGGCGGGGCTGTTCGTCTTCTTCGGAGCCGTCCTTGCCCCTGGCTTTCACGAGGTCTTCATGGACTTCGAAGCCAAGTTGCCTTTCATGACGGAATTGTTCTTCTGGTTCTTTCCGGTGGGTGTTTGGTATACGCTCGGTCTGCTGGTGGCGTTGGTCGGTCTGTTTCTATTTGCGCTTTTCGGGCCGGCACCCCGTTGGATGCGGCTGTGTGTATTTGAGATACCCGTCTTCGGGCCGTTTTGTCGCTGGAGCCGGCTGATGCCGTTTGCACGGCTGATGGCCTTGTTCATCGAGCAGGGGACTCCCCTGCCGGAGGCGCTGCGGTTGACGGCCGCCGGCCTGCCCGACCGCCATCTGGCCGCGGGGTGTCTTCGCGCGGCCGAGGAAGTGTCCTCAGGCCGATCGCTCGGCGAGGGCCTGGCCGCCGCCGGTACGTTCCCTCCGAGCGCGCTGCCGTTGTTCGACTGGGGTGACCGGTTCGGTTCGCTCTCGGTGGCCTTTCGCTTCGTTGCCGACTCTTTCCAGGGTCGTACACGGTTCCAGGTCGAGCTGATGCACGTCATTGCCCTGCCGGCGGTAATGCTTGTTGTCCTGTTGGCCGGTCTGAACATCCTGGCGTTGTTTCTGCCGCTGATTAGATTGATTGAGACTTTGTCTTAGAACGTGTTTTGAAAATGGCTGTAGCCCATCCACGGGTGCCATGGGCGGCTCGTCCGCCCTTGTATTTGAGCCCATTTGGTGGCCAGCACTGACTGACAAGCAGCCAGTGGCACCCTTTTCAAAACACGTTCTTAGCTGGGAGTGCGACGTGAGAGAATCCCTGATCACGCTGGAAACGGTCATTTTGCTGCTGTTTAGGATCGGGATCGTGACGCTGATCGCGCTGGTGGTCTTGGTGATTGTCGTGTTCACCGGGCCGATTGGAATCGGAGCCACTGTGGTTGTGGCCCTGATGATTTGGCGAGCCGCGCGATTGACGCGACAGCGGGCCTTCGTCTTGATGTTGGCCGAAGCCATCCAGCGGCGCATACCGTTGATACCGGCGCTGGAGGCGTTTCGCGAGGAGTATGCGGAATCGAGGTTGGCTGTCGCGATCCTCCGACCTTCGCCCCTGGTGCGGTTCTTGTTTCCCACTATCGAGTGGCGCTGGAACTGGCGCGGCTCCGTTGACCATTTTGCTCGCGCGTTGTCCGATGGGATCGCCTTGCCCGAGGCCTTGCGGCTCCTTCCCGGCCTCGTGCCCTTGGAGAGTCTGCCGTTGATCGACGCGGGCCATCGCGCCGGCCGGCTCAGCGAAGCGCTGCGGCGCATTGCCGTACAAAACGATCGAACCGGCCCCGTTTGGCAATCCGTCGTCGGTAAGGTCTTCTACCTGGCACTGCTGGTGATGATCATATTCGGCATCTGGGTTTTCATGGCGATCAAAATCATGCCCGTGTATAAGAAGATCTTCTCGGACTTCGACGCCGCGTTGCCTCCGATCACCGAGCTTATGATGTCCGTGTCGAGTGCCATGTGCATCTACTGGCCCTTGGATGTTCTGATCGGGTTGTTGCTCCTCGGGCTGTTTCTCTACGGGTCGGCTTGCTACGTCGGGCTGACGATGTGCGACTTGCGCGGCACGCGTTGGCTCGTTCGCCGGCTCGATACGGCAACGGTTCTCGATACACTCGCGCTGACCACCGAGGCACGGCAACCGATGCCCGCGGCGCTGGCCGCGTTGACCGCGCACTATCCAAAACCATCCATCCGCCGGCGGCTGCGGCGGGCATGGCGTGCGGTGGCCTCCGGCCGGCAGTGGTGTGACGGCCTGGCTGCCGTCGGCCTGCTTCGCCCGGCCGAGGTGGGCTTGCTGCAGTCGGCGGCCCGGGTGGGGAACCTGCCCTGGGCGATGCGCGAAATGGCCGATAGCAACCGGCGGCGCTTCGCCTATCGGCTCAATGCGATACTCCAAGTGCTTTTTCCGTTAACCTTAGGGCTAGTCGGGCTGGTGGTGTGCCTGTACGTCACGGCCTGCTTCCTGCCGTTGGTCAAATTGATTGAGGTACTCGTGTAGCTATGAAACATCGAGGATTCACTCTCGTGGAGGCCATGGTTGGGGCCATGCTCTTGGGCGTCGCGGCGACCATTTGCCTTCAATTGCTCACGCTCAGCACGGCAGCCGGCCGGGCCGCGGATCAACGGCGCGCCGCCGCGCGCGAGGCGGCCAATATCATGGAGCGGCTCATGGCCCGGCCCATCGACCAACTCACGCCCGAGACGATCCAAGGCATCGAACTCAGCAAAGAAGCAACAGAAGCGCTCCCGGAAGCAAAGCTTGCGATTCGGTTGGATCGACAGGCCGACGACCGTCCGCCATCCACGCGGCTGACGCTCACGTTGGCCTGGCAAGGCCACGGCGGGCGTCCGGCGGCGCCGCTGCGGCTGGTCGCGTGGCGCTACGGGGATCCTGCGCGTGCCGTTGGCCTCGCGCAGGGTGCCACGGGCGTTTCGCCCGTGCCGTCGGCCCAAGAGACACTGGCGAGACGCCAGTGGCACTCAAACGGGGCGAAGGAGCTCAAGCCATGAAGAAACGAGCCGGCTTCACGCTCATTGAAATATGTACCGTGATCGTCGTCTTGTCGGTGGTCCTGACCATAGGCGCGAGCGTGGTTCACGCCCTGTTGGACGTTAATCGTGCGGCGCGGCAAGGACTGGCCGATCAGGTGGCTCGGGGACGACTGGCCGAGACGTTTCGCGGCGACGTCCACGCGTCCGACGATTTCCGCGCGGTTTCAGACGCCGAGGACAACTCGGCGGCCGTCGGGTGGGAGCTGAAGCAAGCCGACGGCGCGGCGATTGTCTATCGACTCGAAGAGGACCGGTTGGTCCGCAGCATGAAAACCCCCGCCACGGCGACCCACGAGAGCTTCGCTCTGGCCAAGGGCACGACCGTGACGATCGAAGAACACCGCCAGGGCGAAGTCCGGTTGCTGAGGTTGGTCGTCCGGTGCGGCGCCGCGGAGCACGGCGGTGCGAGTCGACGTGCCGTCGGACTCCGCGTTGAGGCCCACCTGGCCCGCGACCGGGCGCTCTCGGAAGTACCCACCCAAGCCGCCGAGCGACAGGAGGAACCCCCCGATGAATAGCAGATCCGTGGGTGCCTGGGCCATAGCGAAGCGCTGGCCCAGCGGCGCTCGACCAAACCGTTCCAACCGGCAGGGTGTTGCCATCATCCTCGGCTTGGTATGTCTGGCCATGGCGTCGGTCTTGATGGCGGTTGTTACTCGAATCGCGCTTATCGAGCGCGGAGCCGCCAGGGACGAGAGCCGTCGGGTGCAGACCGCTTGGCTGGTCGAATCGGCCTTGGACCGCGCCCGTGCGCGGCTTGCAGCCGATCCCGATTACTCCGGCGAGACCTGGAAGATCACCCCCGACGCGCTGGGCGGTCGCCACGGCGCGGCGGTGCTGATCGAGGTCGTTGCTTCCGACGAAGACCCCCGGCAGCGGATCGTGCGGGTCAGGGCCGACTATCCGGAGGATCCGGTGAATCGGGTACGCAAGAGCAAACAACTCCTCGTCACGCTCGCGCCGCGCGAAGCGGCGCCGGCCGGCGAGCAGTAGATAGTAGGGGCTGTGGATAGCGAAAGGCCGTTTTTCTTGAGGAGATATGCCATGAAAAGGTTAATGCACTCCGGATTCACTCTGGTCGAGTTGTTGGTCGTCATTGCGATCATTATGATTCTCATCGCGTTGTTGCTGCCGGCCATACAATCCGTGCGCGAGGCCGCCCGAAGAGCCATGTGTGAAAACAATGTGCGGCAGATCGGCGTGGCGTTGCACCACTACGAGGCGGCCCATGAGTTCCTGCCCGCCGGAGTGGTCAATTCCGAAGGACCCGTGCTGAACTACCCGAAGGGAAACCATATCGGCTGGATGGTCCAGCTGCTGCCCTATCTCGACGAACGCGTCGTCTACGGACAGATTGACCAGGCGGCCGGGGTCTACGACCCGAAGAACGCACTGGCACGACGCGTGGGAATCGAACTTTTCGCTTGTCCTTCCAGCCGCAGTGCCCATGACCTCTTGGGCCGTGACGACCCCTATCAACGTCCGGACATGGGTACGCCGATTCCGACGTCCGCCGACGAGGCCGCGGTCGCCCTGGTCGAACTGCCCGAGGGCAGCCGAGGTTTGCGAATGGCCTCCAACTACGCCGGCTGCGCAGGCGACGAAGAAAAACCGATCGATGAGGACAATCACGGTGTCTTCATGCTCAACAAGAACCTCCGCCTGGATGATGTCACCGACGGGCTTGCCCATACGATCTTCGTGGGCGAGAAGCGGGTCGATGACTTCGACCTGGGCTGGATGTCGGGCACGTGTGCGACGCTGCGGACGACCGACGCGCCGTGGCGCAAGCGGTCGGATTGGAAATCGCCGCTTGCGGAAGCGACCGGACTGGAGATGCACGACGATTTCATCGACCCGGCCAAGCTCGAGGACCCGGAGGTTCGCGCCGCGCTGGAGAAGGTCGGCGGCTTTGGGTCCGATCATACGAGCGTCTGCCATTTTCTCTTCGGCGACGGGACGGTCCGCCCGCTGGCCGAGGACGTCGACCCTCGGGTCTACCGACTGCTTGGCAACCGGGCCGACGGGGACCTCTTGCTGGAGGGCCCCACGCGGGCAGGTGGGTAAGCAACGCCTGCGGCCACGACGAGTCGAGCATGTGGCAGAGGCGGAAGGCGAGACTCCCCCCGAGGCGCACCATGGCGGGAATGTGCGTTTTCTCGGGAGACTGGCCGTTGAGGATCGACTTTCACGGACGCTGCCGGACCGACCGAATCTCGTCCAGGACCCCCCTGGAGAGTCTCCCCCCAATCGGCGGAATTTCGGAAGATACTCTTCGAATCGCTCGATAATCGTTGACATTTCTCCACTCGAACGTGTACATTGCACTTTGTATTGCTTGCGCCATCGGTATGACCCGACCGTTCGCCGTGTGCGGGGCACGTAAGGTGTATTCGGTGGGCGGGAAATATTGGCTTGATTTCAGAAGGCAGAGCCGCAACTGCGGTGCGGCGTTGGACCGGCTGCTTCGTTGAGCGTGTTCGTGCGGCAGGAGGGAAACTGATGAAGGCGTTTCTGGGCATAGGGCTGGCTGCGTCAGCCTTGCTGTTGGCGCTGGGAGCGGCGCCGGCGCCGGCAGGAGTGATACGGCACGGCGATTTCACAGCCACGATCGATGCCGACGGGTTCGTCACCGGTAGCGGTTCCGGATGGAATGATGGGCAGTGGGTCCACTATCCGAGCACAGGCTGGTACAATCAATGGTACTACAATGACCCGCCGTCGTGGGAGAGCGAGAAGTGGATCGACTGTCACGTGGAGTTGACCTGCGACGGGCAGTCCAACATCATTCAGGTGGCCATCAACTGGAGCACGATGGCTTATAACGTGTCGGGGCACGACGTTCATCCGCCGATGGACGACCAGACCAATCCACCGTGGATTGAACGGAAAATCATCTTCAGCGATCCAGTAGACGAGTCAGAAACGCTCGACGTGCACCACGACATCCGCGACTTCAATCCGGAATGGGTCTCGATCGATATTCGCCAGGCAGACGACATCGGCTCAAATTTCTCCGTCTTCGTCACGGGCACGATTGATCACCAATGCGTCGGCGTCCCCGAGCCGTCGACACTTCTAATGCTGCCAGTACTGGGACTTGCAGCCCTGATATTGATGTTTGCTCGGCGCTTTCGGTAGACGACGGAGCCCATCAGAAAGTCAACACGATCATCCAACACGGCCCACGCTTCCCAACGGGGAGACACGGGTCGTTTCTTTTGCGCCTCGGGTACCACGGGCGTCTCGCCAAGTGCGCCTTGGGAAACGGGTATAGGCAAAACATCCGTGGCACAGATGGCAGGAAGCCGATTCATCGCAAGATGTCGTGGAACAAGCTTTTGATGCAATTTATTTCCGTGGCGACCACTACACCGATCTCAACGCCCCTTTATTGACCCTTGCATGGCTAATGAACCCAGGGCGACCAACGGGAGCCCGGCTTTCAAGGCAGTTCGGCCATGGCCAACCGTTCAATGGCCATGCAAACATCAATAAGACCCCCGGAGGGCACCCCATACTCAGTAAGATTGCGAGAGAAGTTTTTCGAATCGTCGAAAAAAAGTTGATATTCCCTCTCTCCAAGGTGTACATTAGATCTTATGTAGTCTGCGCTACTGGTCCGACCCGACCGTCCGTTGGACCCGGGGCGCACAACGTATTTCAAGCGGCGAGATTTGTTTCGGAGGCGCAGGCGCGAGCGTGGCTCATGCGTCCGGGCCATTTGGTCCGTTGCCTCACTAAGTGTGTTCTTATGACAGGAGAGAGACTAATGAAGAGATTGCAGAGATTGCTGGGAATGGGGCTTGCCGTGTCGGCGTTGCTGCTGGTGATGGCCGTGCCAGCCACCGCGGGGCCTGTCCGTACGGACACGTTCATTGATTACATTTATGGCAGCAGTCATTTCGTCGAGGGCAGCAGTGACACCGGGTATTACTATGGGAATTTTTTTGAGTACGAATCCGGCTGGTACAACCAGTGGTTCTACAATGATCCGCCCGACGATCAACGTTGGAAGTGGATCACGTACGAGATGATAATGTGCCCACCGCTAGAGCACTCCTACGACGTGGCGGACATCACGGTTGCCATCAACTGGAGCACCATGGCGTGGCCGGCGGGAGGGACTCCGCCGATCGACATCACTCCCGCCGAAGAAGACCAGTACATCGTACGTCACGTCATTTTCTCGGGACGCGTCGATGAGTGTGTCCACCTCTACTCCAGTGAGCTGGAGCCGGACGGGCGGATTGTGATTCCAGACTACAATCCGGAATGGGTTTCCTTGGACATTATGGTCAACCACTGGGGCACTCCGCCGATTACGATGTCCGGTCGCATCGATCACCAGTGCGTGCCCGAGCCGTCCACGTTTGTGTTGCTCGGTTTTGGCGCCTTGGCGCTGGTGCTGACTCGCCGGTTTCGTTGAGCAGATGAACCTGTCGCAAAGTTGACGTGACTGTCCGACACGGCGGGTGTTTCCACTATGGAAATGCGCGTCACTCGTTCCATGCGAGCACGGCGCCCGTGTCGGCGCCGGTGGCCATCGAGGCGTATCGCGCCAGCCAGCCCGTCTTGAACCGAGGCTCGGGCCGCTTCCACAGCTTAGCCCGCGCGGCCAGTTCCTGGTCACTGAGCCGGACGGCCAGCTTATGGCCGGGGATGTCGATTTCGATCACATCGCCCGGCTCCAGCAGCGCAATGGGGCCGCCGGCGGCCGCTTCGGGGCTGACGTGGCCGATGCAAGCGCCGGCCGTTCCGCCGGAGAAACGTCCGTCGGTCACCAGCGCCACGCGATCGTCGAGTCCCATGGCCTTGATCGCGGTGGTCGGGGCGAGCATCTCCTGCATGCCCGGCCCGCCCTGGGGTCCCTCGTAGCGGATGACGACGACGTCGTCCGGCTTCACCTTCCCGTCGATGATACCTTCGCGGGCGGCCGTCTCGGACTCGAAGATCACGGCCGGTCCGGTGTGCCGCATCATTTCGGGCCGCACGCCGGCCGCCTTGACCACCGCGCCGCGGGGAGCCAGGTTGCCGTAAAGAATGGTCAGTCCGCCCTCGTGGCTATAGGCGTTTTGGACCTCGCGGATGCAGTCGGCCGGCTCGAAGCCCAGCGCGTCGGCCGAAAGCTCGCCGATCGTGTCGACCGTCTTCTCGACGTTGAGCCCCTCGACGTTGTGTCGGTTGCCCGGCACGACGGCGGCCAGCGCGAGTGCTTCCTGGGAGACGGTCTCGGCGCGGAGGTCCCAGTCGGCGATGTTCGCCCCGAGCGTCTTGCCCGTGACGGTCGGACAGTCGAGTTTCAGCAGCCCGGGGCAGCCGCGCTGAATGCTGCCGAGGATTGTGTGGATACCGCCGCTGTTGTGGACGTCCTGGATGTGGTAATGGTGGCTGGGCGCCACCTTGCAGATGTTGGGCGTTTGCCGGCTGAGTTGGTTGATCCGCTCGATGTCGTAGTCGAGCCCCGCTTCGTGGGCCACGGCCAGCATGTGCAGCACGGTGTTCGTGCTGCCGCCCATGGCCATGTCCAAGACCATGGCATTGTCGACCGAGTCCTGGGTACAGATCTCGCGTGGCAACAGTCCGTGGCCCTCCCCTACCCTTTCAAACTCGAGGACCATCTCGACGATCCGCGCCGCGGCGCGGCCGAAGAGCTTCTTCCGTTCGACGCTGGTGGCCAGGAGCGTTCCATTGGTCGGCAGCGCCATCCCTAGCGCCTCGCACAAGCAATTCATGCTGTTGGCCGTGAACATGCCGGAGCACGAACCGCACGTGGGGCAGCCCGCCTGTTCCAGGGCGAGCAACTCGTCGGCCGAGAGTTTGCCGCTTTGTCGCGCAGCGGCGCCGGTGAAGACGTCGATCAGGTCGATCACGCGACCATCCGCCAGCCGGCCCGCCTCCATTGGCCCGCCGCTGACGAAGATCGTCGGCACGTTGCACCGCATGGCGGCCATCAACATGCCGGGCACGATTTTGTCGCAGTTGGGCACGCAGATCATGCCGTCGAAGCAGTGGGCCTGGATCATTGTCTCGACCGAATCGGCGATCAGATCGCGGCTGGGCAGCGAGTATTTCATGCCCGAGTGACCCATCGCGATCCCGTCATCGACCCCGATCGTGTTAAACACAAAGGGCAGACCGCCGGCCGCTCGGACGGCCTCCTTGAGCAACTGGCCGACCTGGTTCAGGTGGACGTGGCCGGGGATGATGTCGACGTGGCTGTTGCAGACGGCGACGAGCGGCTTGTGGAAATCATCCTCACCGACGCCCGTGGCCCGCAGCAAACTTCGGTGGGGGGCTCTTGCATCGCCCAGCTTGACGGTATCGGATCGCATTGACTCGGCTCCTTTTATTTTGGGGTCTTCCGGGAACAGGTAATTCTACGGCGCGGCGCTGCCCGGCGGTAGCCCGCCCGTGCGATCGTTGCCTAGTCGTGGCTCGCGCACTCTGATAAAGTCAGTAGTTCCAAGTTCTATTGAGACCTGGCATTGTCATCCTGAGCGAAGCGAAGGATCTGCGCAGCGAGGAATCTCCTTCCCGGCGCGCCGGGATCGAGATCCTTCGCTGCGCTCAGGATGACCTGTCGCGGTGTCAGCCAGGCAAACTTGGAACTACCGAAAGTAGGTGGGTTCTTGCGGATGATAACGTCGCTGGGCGGAAGGCCATGACACCAAAGTTCTTCTATTTTGACCTGGGGCGGGTCCTGTTGGATTTCGACGTCGGGCGAATGACGCGCCAGATGGGCCTGGCCGCCGGCGTCCCGGCCGACGTGGTCGCGGCAGTCGTCTTCGGCGGCGACCTGCAACGGCGCTATGAGTTGGGCCGGATATCGAGCGAAGGATTCTACGAGGAATTCTGCCAGGCCGCCGACACGCGAGTCGACTGGGCCGTGTTGGAGACGGCTGCCTGCGATATTTTCGAGATCAACACGCCGATGCTGCCGGTGGTTGCCCAACTCCGCTCGGCGCGCTACTCGTTGGGGCTTCTTTCCAATACGTGCGAGTGCCACTGGCGCTATTGCCGAAATCGTTATCGATTTCTGGAGTATCTGTTCGAAACGGCGGCGCTGAGCTACGAGATCGGCGCGGTGAAGCCCGAGGCGGCCATCTTCGAGGCGGCGGCTCGCCTGGCCGGCTATGCGCCCGAGGAGATCTTCTTCGTCGACGACATGCCCGGCCACGTCGAGGGTGCCCGGGCCGCGGGCATCGACGCGGTGGTGTATCAATCGGCCCGCCAGGTGGCCGACGAACTTCGCCGGCGCGGCGTGCGATTCAATTATTGACGGCGGTCGTCCTGTCGGGTGGCATGCTCACGCTTGGCGTGAGCATGTGTTTCGACAACGGAACATGGCCACGCAAGCGAGGCCATGCCACCCGGCCTGGAGCTTAGGGGGTCCTGTTGCGGCCTCGATACCAGCGGACAGACCACCAGACGACAATCAGCAGCAGCGCGCCCAGGAAGGCCGAAATCAGATCCTCAAACGTGATCTTCAGCTCACCCCATTTGAACTTGATGCCGAAAAGGCTCTGGACGACGTTGAACAGCACGCCGCCGATCAACGCCCCGCCCATGCCCAGGGCGAGATTGATCCAGCGGCCGAACCCTTCCTTCTTGAACGTCACGAGCCGTCCGGCAAGGTTGCCGGCCAGGCCGCCCACGATAAGCCAGACGATCAACTCGCCGAGGGTCAAGTGCATTGGTGTCTCCCGTTGCTTGTGGTTTACGACGGGGTGGCACCGATGATTTTCCGTCAATGAGGTTTGGCTATATGTTCAGTGCTTTCGGAAAATCGTCGGTGTGCCGAAGGCACAAGAGGTCGTTTGTCTAATTTGTCAGAAACCTCTTGTCGCTCGCGCGACACCGACGATTCTGCGGCCAGGGCATCGGCCAGGAGTAATGTCTATCGCGCAGAATCATCGGTGCTACCCGTTCAAGTGAATGAGTACCTCCCAAGGATCAACCGATTCCTTCGGTGAGCTTGTCGAACTCGGCTATGGTCACCGCCGGCGACGTGGTAAACGCGATCGAGGTGGCCTTGGTCAACGCCACCGAGGCTTTCATCGCCTGCGCGGTGTCGGGGAAGTCGGTAACGAACACCAAATCGGTGTCGCCCAGCAGCGCGTAGGCGGCTTCGAGTTTGCCGCCGTACTTGCCCATGAGGGCAACGGCCTGGTCGGTGCGTTGCGCGCTGATTCCCTCCATTGCGGCCGGCGAATACTTGCCGATCATCACGAAAGTGGCCATGTCACACGCTCCTTTCTGTGTTTGGACAGTAAATACGCGTCTCCGTTTAGAGCCTATCCGAGAACCCGGCTGAAGTCGTCATGCTGAGCGAAGCGAAGCATCTTGATCCCTTGAATGTCAACCAGATCCTTCGCTGCGCTCAGGATGACATGCAGCGCCGGAGAAGGTTCTGGGATAGGCTCTTAATTCGGCGCGACGATCTTAATGCACTACCGCCCTACTAGCGTACTACAGATCGGCCCTTCAGGGCAAGCCTACCAGAAAGAGGGGGATGTTGGCGATCTCCGATTTGGGTGCACGTCGCCGGGTGGTCGCTGCCCGCTCCCGGCACGCGTGGTTCGGCGTCTCGGGCGAGGATCATCACCAGACGCCCGGGCGCAAAGCAACCGCGGCCGTTTCACCGAGCTTGCATCCCAGCGCACCGGGATGCTCGCTCGGCAAAAGGCCGCGGTCGTAAAAGGTCTGCGACGGCCGGCTTGATCGGCCTTCGATCAAGCCTAGTTCGTCTGGCCGGAGGTCGTACCGGTCGAGGTGTCGGGGGTGCCACCCGTGTAGCCACGCGTATTCTGGTTCTGGCCGGTGCCGGTCGTGCCGGTGCCGGTGTTCCCGTACTGGTTGCCGGTGCCGGCGGTGTTGCCGGTCGTGCTCTGGCCGGTGCCGGCCGTGGTGCCACAGTACTCGGCGTTCTGGGTGACCCAGTTCCAGGCCTCTTCGGTCTCGTTGGGCGGGAAGGTCTCGATCTGGGCATTGTGGAAGACCAGCTGTGAGAACTTGGTCACCCACTGGCTCCATGACGCATCGGTGACAATCGCGCAACGTTCGATCTGGTTGCAGTGCTGCACGTCGAACTTCATCTCGTCCAACATCGCCTGCCAGGTGACGCCCTCGAAATTGGTCATTTCACAGTAGCAGCGAAGGCTGCCGTACTGCGCGAGAACCTGCTCGAGTTGAGGGATGAATTGCTGATAGTCTTCATGGACCAGCTTGCCGTTGACACGCACCGCGACAACGTTGCCCGTACTTTGCGGAAGAATCTCGATCATGGGTTTCTCTCCTGATCTCTCTTGGAAAAAAGTCGGTGACGAGGCGGTCGAAAAGCGCGCCGAAATGGGCGACGGACCGCACTCCTGCTGGGGAAGTGTAGCTTTCTTTTTACGGCCTGGAGAAGGTTTGCCTTGCGAGCAAGAACCACGGAGCCGGACGAGCCCTTCCATGGAGGGGGGTGTGGGTGCTTGGGCCGGCAGCGCCCGGCGAGAACCCGTGCGACGGGTACCAGGCGGGCGGTGGCCAACCGGGGCCACCGTTTCCGAGCCTCTGCGGCATCGCCGCGCTCTGGCATCGTCCACCCTTGCCGAAGTTCCACGGCGACAGCGCCCCCGCCTTGCTTTTTCTCGACGATTCATTGATTTGCCCCGGCGGGGCACTATAATCAAGATCTGGTGCCCGGCTGTCGGCGTGCGACCGCACCGGGCAGCATCTTCTCTGGGCGCGGTCTTCGCACGTGGGTAGGCGACTATGAGAACTCCACCGACCCTTTGCGCCGGGGCGATCTGTCTCGTGCTGCTCGCATCGCACGCCCGGGCCGCCCCGGTCGCCGTGGCCAACGGCGGCTTCGAGGACCCCCAGTACAACGACGGCGACTGGGGTTACGGTGTCATCGATTGGGACCACAGTTCGGGTGACGTGGTCGGCACGGGCAACGCGGCCGGTACGTGGTTTCCCGGCCGCAACGGCATGGCCCGTGAACACCGGAATATCTCCGGCAGCAACGGAGGGTATCTCAGGCAGACGGTTTCGACCGTGCAGAATGCCACCCAATACACCTTGATGGTCGAGGTGGGCTACCGCTTGGACGTTCCCAACTTCCCGGGCTACAAGGTGCAACTACTGGCCGTGGACGGGCAAGACGAGACGCTCCTGGGCGAAGATTCCAGTCCCTCGGGACCCGACCGGGGCGAGTGGTTGACCTCGACCGTCGCCTACCGGAGCATGGGTTTGGACCCGCACGCGGGCAAGGACCTGGTCGTGCGTCTAAGCGACCTGGGCGGCGGGGCGCAAGTCAACTTCGACCACGTCTGTCTGGATGCCCGGCCGAGTTCCTATCAGCCTTTCGGCGAGTTGCACGTGACCAATCCGGGGTTCGAGGCCACGCCGCTGGGATACGCGGGCGAGGACGACGGGATCGCCGGCTGGGATTTCGTGTTCGTGGAAGCCGCCGGGAACACAACGGGCACGGGGGTCCTGAGGCCCACGCCGGACATGTTCCCTGGTGGCGCCGCGGAAGGTGAAAACGTGGCCTTCAGCGACGGCCACGTCATCCGGCAGGTGCTCGCCGGCGAGCCGATCGCGTCGGACATCAGCTACGCCTTGAGCGTGGAAGTCGGCAACCGCGGCGACCTGCCCGGCTTCCCCGGATACGCCGTCCAACTGCTGGCGTTGGACCCGCACACGGGGACGTCGCAACTACTCAGTGAGGACGACAACTCCCTGACCATCGAAGAGGGAGAGTTTCAGACTTCCACGGTAAGCTATCGGGCCTCGCCCCTGGACCCGAACCTGGGCCACTTCCTGGAGATCCACCTGGTCGGCGATGGAGTGCAAGTGAATTTCGACGACGTACGGCTCCTTGCCGTTCCCGAGCCGGGGATGCTCGTGCTGTTGGTTATCGGGGGGCTGGTTTTCTTGCTGGGGTCACGTCTTAGAAACTCGTTCGATTAACCGGGTGCAATGGCCGTCTGGGCAGCCCATCCACACCCCCCGCATGGTGGTCCCGACGAAAAAGGGGACAGGTCCGATTTGTGCGTAGCACCCTTCGGGCCGTTCCGGCAAATCGGACCTGTCCCCTTTTTCGTCCGCCTTTCCCGTATGGCAAAAGCTTGACAGGCTGCGATCGTCTGTGTTATATTCAGCTACTGCAATTGAGATCCATTCTCAAAAAGCTCCCGCCATGTAGTTTCTTTCTCATTGGTCCTCGCTAATGCCCCTTGCCGCTCGAAGACCGATTGCCTGCATTCTGATCGCCTCGCTGGCGGTCAGCTCGGGCGTTGGCGAGGGGCTGCACTGGATTCCCGGCTGCGGGCATGGCATCCCGGTCGGCAACACGGTGTTGCTACTGGGTGTCGGCATGCCGGATGCCCAACGGCCTGCCGACGGCCGTCCGCACGTCGAGCGTCCGCAAGGTCGGGACGTTCCCGTCTACGACGAAGATCAGTGCGCGATCTGCTCGGTCGTTGGGCAGAGCTGCACGTCGGCCGATTCGGTTCAGTTTGTCTTGGTGGTGCCGCTGGTCGATGATCTCCCGCCGATCGTTCTGGGCGATGCACCCGCCACGATCGCCCATCCTTTCCAGGCTCGGGCTCCTCCTCTGGTTTAATTGGTTTAGGCATTCCTTCGGGCGCGGTCATGCCGCGCGCATGGTCTTGCCGTCTTGGCCTGCCTCATTGCCGTTGCGATCTTCCTGCGGGGGTAAACGTCCCGCGGGGACCGCGGCACGAGGCATGATCCGTGGCTGCGATTTTACCAGAGAAGCAAGTTCTACTGCGATTGAACCAAGGAGCCAAACTCATGAAAACACTGCTATGCCTATTGAGCATCGCCGTGGCCGCGTCGACCTTTGGCTCGGACTGCTCCGCAATTCTGATCGACGACCAGAATTGGGCAGACCAGGTCGAGGATTACAGCTTGAACATCCAAAATTATGGCGAGGATGGTGTCGGCGAAATTATGGACGAAAATACGACCTGGTGGCTCACGGGGAAACCTGACGCGGACGAAACGCATGACTATGTCGGCGGCTGGCGTTCCGATGCGCCGAATGAATACATTGTCATGCACTGGGTTTTGCCGCTGGAAGATCGGCCGGGCGACGACCTGGTGATCCGCCTGTACAGCGGGACATCGGCGAGTGCCAACGTCCTGGCGAGCGTCGATAACACGACCTATGTGAATATCGGCACACTCGGCATCGGAACCGCCGGGCAGTTCCGCATGGAGTCCTTCGACTTCGCTGGGCTGTTTTGCGACGACATCCGCTACGTGAAGGTCGAGCGGGTTGAAAACGGTGAGCAAACCGGGATGTTTTTCGACGCCTTTGGCAGCGTGTTCCTGTCGCCGTTGATTCCCGGCGACGCCAACGACGACCAGCAGGTCGACCAGACCGACGCCCAGGCACTCGCGCAACACTGGGGTGACGGCTGTGCTACCTGGGAGATGGGTGACTTCAACCACGACGACGTGGTCGACGCGCTCGACGCGGCGATCCTGGCGGCCAACTGGGGCTACGGCACGGAAGGAACGACGCCAACCGTGCCGGAGCCGGGATGCACCGTGTTCCTGGTGATTGGCGTGGGGGCACTTGCCATCTTGCGCCGGCGACGCTCGAACAAGTGCACTGGTTGAGATGGACTTCACACTCCGGAGGGTATTTCAGATGTTCAGTCCAACGACTCGCTTTCCAGCGGCCGGGATGATCCGGCGGCCGGGCCGACCGAACCGAAGATTTTCCGCCGGGTTTACCCTCGTCGAACTCCTGGTCGTGATCGCGATCATCGGCATTCTGATCGCCCTGCTGTTGCCCGCCGTACAAGCGGCGCGCGAAGCGGCGCGGCGCGCCGCCTGCACGAATCGTCTCAAGCAATTGGGAATCGCCCTGCTGGAATACGTCGACGCGCATGGGTCTCTGCCCGGCCTAAGCCGGGCGCCGCAGAGAAACTTCTCGGTCCACAGCCAAATCCTGCCGTATCTGGAAGAAGAGACGGTGTGCCAGTTGATCGATTTCAAGGAGCCCCTCATGGCGGGATCCAGTGGCAGCGTTAGCGTGAACAACGTGCAGGCCAGCGCGGCCCAGACGGTCGTCACGGTGTTCCTGTGTCCGAGCGACGACATGAGTGCCCGGTTCTCGAACTACCTTTATTTTCCCGGCGGTCAGGGGCAATCGGGCGGCACCAATTACGTCGTTTGTGGTGGTTCGGGGACGGGCACCAACTACGACTTGCGTTATCCGAGCGACGGGTTATTCTGGAGTGATTCCGCCGTGCGACCGCGCGACATGCGCGACGGCGCGAGTCACACCATGTTGATGTCCGAGTCCTTGTTGGGGTCTGACTCCGACACGGCCGGCCCCGAGCCGGAAGACCCGCGGCGCCAGATGGCCCACATGTGCAGCCAGTTTTCGCTGAACACCGGCGGGCCGGGGTTGTCCGGCGTGGAAAACCCGGATCTGGCGGCCCTGGTTGCCGGGGCGACGTACTGGCTAGGCATTCGCGGCGCGGCGTGGATCTGGGGTACCCAGCCGATGACCACGTTCTCCGCCTATATGCCACCCAACACGAGTGTCCCCGACATGTTCGCCAAGCGAACCGGTTTCTTCGCCGCCCGAAGCAATCACCCCGGGGGCGTCAACGCCTTGCTGGCCGACGGCAGCGTGCACTTCATCGACGAGTCCACTTCCCTATCCACGTGGCGAGCGCTGAGCACCCGCGATGGCGGGGAAGTCGTGCAAACTGAGTAGAGGACGTGTCAAAACCATGATGGGGTGGCTAAGGTCCCGGCGGGGTGCCTGGGCCATAGCGCAGCGGTGGCCCAGAGCCTGAGAACGTGTTTGGAAAGCCGTGTTTTGGCCATTCGAGGGTGCCATGGGCGGCTTGTCCGCCCTTGTTTTTGCGAGGATTGTGTGCCGAGCACTGCTGGACAAGCCAGCAGTGGCACCCTTTCCAAACACGCTTTGAGAATCCGGGTCTTTCCCGGCGCGCCGGGACGCTCATTCCCGGGCACCCAGCGCAGTCGACTTGTTTTGAAATGCCCTCTAGACAACAGAAAAGGAGAACTCATGCGTTTCCGATTGCGAGGTTTCACGTCATTGCTGCTGGCACTCACGCTGCTGGTGCTCGCTTTTTCCGGAGTCATTCTTTACATCACGCCCAAGGGGCGAGTCGCTCACTGGACGGGCTGGACCATGCTCGGTCTGGGCAAGGAAGAATGGTCCGGGTTGCACATCAACTTCGCCTTGCTGTTTCTCATCGCGGCCGCGCTGCACTGGTTTCTCAATTGGAACCTCTTCTGGGGTTACCTCAAGGCCAAGAACGCCCTGCGGCTCAATCTCGTCGCGGAGACGGTCGTCGCGATGGCAGTCGCCCTGCTGTTTCTCGTGGGCACGATCCATCTCCTTCCACCTTTCAGCACCGTCATCTGGGGAAACAGCCGGATGCAGATCTATTGGGAAGAGCGATCGCCCCGGCCGCCGATGCCGCACGCCGAAGAGTTCCGCCTGAGAAGATTCGCGGCCACCATCGGCCTGTCGCTTGACCAGGTCAAGGAAGCCCTGAGCAAGGAGGGCTACGTCATCCAGAGTGACTACGTTACGGTCAGTCAACTGGCCGAAGCACACGGCGGCGTGCCCAGCGACATTTTGGCGGCCGTGCAAAAACACTTCCCCACCGCCGGCAGCAAGCCGCCCGGCTGTCAAGGAAGAGGAAGCGGAGGTGGACGCGGTATGGGAAGAGGAATGGGACAGGGAATGGGAAGAGGAATGGGAGGAGGACGTGGCCAAGGGGATGGGCAAGGAACTGGAGACGATGGGACGTCTTCTCCCAAACCACCCTCACCCTAACGCTCTCCCAAAGCAATGTTATTCACCGCCGACGGGGTGGCTTCTATGAAAGCCGGTTACTCGTCAAGAGTGTGGGAGCATAAAGGGGACATCACTGATTTTGGCAGTTCTGGCAAGAGATGGCTTTCCCTGTTTTTCCAAAACCAGTGATGTCCCCTTTTTTCTTCGAGTTGTTCCACAAC
>CAZWWC010000018.1:0-24968 GCA_964637625.1 uncultured Planctomycetaceae bacterium | reverse complement strand
CGTCGTTGTGCTGTCTGTCGGCCAGCCACGCCAGGGCCCGCTTGACGGCTGTTTTCGCCTCGGGGGTCATGAGCTTCGCGCCCTCCGAGTTGCGCCAGTTGGACGCTGCGGCGACCGTCGCCGTGGCTAGGGTAAGGACGATCGTGGCAGGGAGGAGGAAACGGGGCATGGCGGATTAGGGATTGGGGATTTCGGGATTTGGGGATTTCGGTAGGGTGCGTGCTTGCACCACTGCTGTAAACATCTCGGCGCGACGCAAGTCCAAGCCGTAGAACGGATTTCGCAGGTACGTATAGCGGTTTTTTGCGGCCCCTGGGGAACGCCGCAGATGCCGGACGGTAACCTACCCGTGGAAATCCCGCGAAAAGCTCGGTTTTTCTCGTGTTTTTCAATCCCGCAAAGATGTTTACAGCAGTGGTGCTTGCACGCACCGAGGCTGGCTCACGGATACTCGTTCTTTTTCTTCTCTTCCGACAGGCGTCGGAAGTATTGCTCGATCAGCAATTCGTAGCGAGGCAGGAACTCTTCGACGGGGAGTTGGAGCATCTGCTGGCGCCGTCGCGGCGGCAACTCACCCCAGAGTCGCTTCAGCATCGTACGCATCTGCCCGGCATCGACGTGGGGCGAGCCGGTTGTGGACGTTCCATTCTTGCCGGCCGCGGCTTCGCCCGAGCCGCCCGGCTTCGCGCCCGACTTTTGATTGTCGCCCGACCTGTTGGACGAAACCGATTTGGATGGTTGATTGCCGCCGGGCTTCCTGCCGGTGGTCGCCGAAGCGGCCCCGGAAGGTTGCCGTGCCTGGCGCAGCAGGTGATCGAGGCCTTCGAGGATCTCTCGCTGGGCGTGTTGGGTGGTCGCTCCACATTGCGCCCGATGGAGCATGCCCTGGACCTCGCGCATTCGCTGGGCCACGGACCGCAGCGGCGAATCGTCTTCCGAGACGCCGGCCGCGCCGAGGTCCTTTGCCCAAGGTGACGGCCGATCCGATCCGGACGGCGCAAGACGCTTCGGCCCTTCGCGGTCCTCGGCGTTGATGCGCCTCGGGTCCGCCAGATGGAGCTGTCCCGGTCTGGAACCATCGAAGAGTGCGTCTTCAAGTGATCGGGGAGGTGCCGGCCCTGCCACACAAGGAACCTCCCACGCGGCGTGGCCCAGCAGAACCACGAGCATCATCATGCCAATCCGTGCTTGCGTTTTCATTGAGAACCTCACTCAATTCTGATCGGCCGGACCGGGCCGCGGCGCCGGCCGGTCTGCCTCGTCACTTCCAATCAATGCAAACAGCAAATCGGCCAACTCGCCTTGTTCGCTGCTAAGCTGTTTATACTGGCGCCGGGCCTCCGGCGGAAGAGGCGCAAGCTGGCCAAAACGCTTCTCCCATTGTTGCGTGCGAACGAAAAGGTCTTCTTGAAGTAGCCTGAGCAGTCGCAGTTGAGCCACGACCTTGGGATCGGATGGCGCTTTGGCTTGGCCGGGCGGCGCGGGACCCTGTGCCCCGCCCGGGCCGGCTTCTTCCGGCCCGGGCGACGTCGGCCCCAATGCTTCGACGAGCCGTGCCAATCGATCCAAGGCTGCCTCTTGGGCCGTTTGTACGCGCCGGTCGGTGTTCTGACGCGCCAGCCAGCCGGCCGCGACGGCCATCTGCTCGGCGGCCTCGTCCAACACGCGCCGCAGCACGGCGGCGCTGCTGAGCCCGGCGGCCAGAGTGGAGGTCTCCTCTTGGAGGCCTCGTTGCTCGTGGGCCAACCGGCGGAGCGTGGCTATCTGGATTTCGGTTCGCGCTGCGGCCGCGTGCACGGTTTGGGCCAGTCGCCTGGTCTGCTCAGCCGCCTCGCGCTGTCGCCGGTGGAATGACTTGACGGTCTCTTCGAGCCGGGCGAGTTGCTCGGTGGCCGCTTCGGTCCGGATCTGCCGCATTTGCTCGGCCAATCGGCGTGCGGCTTCGCCGAGGGCCTTTTCGGCCTTCGCTGCGTGCCCCTCGGCCGCCTGCGCGTCGCGCCGGGCGGCTGCTCTGGCCGAGAGGCCCATTTGCCCGGCAGCCGTCTGCGTCCAACGCGCCGGTGCTTCCGCCAGCAGTTGGGTCAGGCGGCGCGAGAGCCGCTGGGTGTCGCTCTGCAACTGCTGTTGTTGTCGGCCGAGCGACGCCCATTGCTGCTGGGCTTCGCCGGTGGAGTGGGCCTCTTTGTGCATTTGCTCGCGCAGGTTTGCCTGTCGCTCGATCAACTCGGTCAATTGGCCTTCCACCTCGGGCAGTCTTCGAGCCAAGCGGGCCAGTTCGTCCTGGCGACGGTTGGAGAGCACGTCGAGGATTTCTTGCAAGTCGGCGATGATCCCGGCTTGGAGCGTTCCCGCGCGGCCCAGCCGGTTTCGTGCGACCGAGTTGCCCGCGGTGTGCATTCGCGCGCTGATACCCAGCCGGCGGGCGCCGGCCACAGCGTCCGCGATGGTTTCGGCGGCCAGCGGATCGCGATCGGCCAATGCCGCGCGAGACTGGTCCATCTCTTGGAGGAGCTGATCCAGGCAACGGGCCAGTTCGAACTGGTCGTCGGCGATCATTTTGAGTCGTGCGGCTGTTTCGGGCGCGATGTCCTCGGGCATCTTGCCGAGCATGTCGCGGCCCAACTCGCCGGTCCGCTCGGCCAGGGATTGTTGCCGGCGAAGCAGCTCGGCCCAGCGGCGGTGAAAGCGGCGGTAATCGTTCCACCGCCTCAGGCGGCCCGACAGACGCTCCAGCGAAGCGACAACCTCGTCCTGCCCTTCGCAGGCCAGCGCCAGGGCGGTCTGCAACGCCGCTTGGGAACGATGCTCGTCCTCGGGAGGCGGTTTCTCGCTACGCGTTTCGAGCCGCGTCTGGGCCGTTTTGATCGCGGCGGTCAATTCGTGGGCGATCTTCGGCAAGACTTGTTGGCCGAGCCGGTCGAGTTCGGCCAGCAAGGCCTCCATCCGCCGCCGGACGTCGGGGCTATCGAGCCGGTTGTTCCGCAGATCGGCCAGCAGACGCTGGACCTGACGAGGCACGCCATCGGTCGTGCTGGTTAGAATCCGGTTCACCTCGCGCTGGCCGAGCTCGGCGGCCCGAAGCCGATCGATGCCGACCTGGTCCAGCCGCGGCGAGTCGGCCAGCCGGCTGCGGATTCGGCCCAACTGCCGCCGACTTTCCTGCTCGAGGTTCAGTGCGCGGGCAAGCTCGTTGAGAATGGACTGCTGTCGGCCGGCCAGCCGGTCGATCAATTGCTCGGGCCGGACCACGACCACTGCCCGTGAGTCGCTCTTGCCGAGCTGAGGAAGATAATCCTCGGCCGAGGCGTGGAAGGTTAGCCGCTGGCCCGGCTGCAGCCGTAGATCGCCCAGGTTCCAACGATAGTCAATCGTTCGCTGCTGGCCCGGGGAAGCATCGGCGGCGGAGGCTGCCCGGGGTGGTCCCTCGTAGAGCGTGATCTCGCGGGTGCCACGGGCATCTTGCCCGTGCCGTCTGTCCGTCGACACTGGCGGGACGCCAGTGGCACCCAACCCGTCATCTTCGCTGTGACCCACTACCAACTCGATCCGGCGCAGCGCCAGATCGTCTTTGGCGGTTACGCGAATCGGCACAGTTGCCTCGGGCGTGACGAACGTCGTGCCCGAGGGCCGGTCGATGTTCACGCCGGGTGGTTGGTCGTCGATGAGCCGGATCTCCCAGCGATCGTCTCGGCCTCCGTGGATGCCTTGGTGATCGACGAGTTCGAACCAGTAGGAACCGGACTGCTCCGGCATGAAGCCCTGCCGGTCGCCACTGACTACGGTGAAGCGACGGCTGCGGCGGCTGATCCGACAGGCAATGGACCGATCATCGCCGAAACGAAGCTCGGCCGACTTGAGCGGCTTGGTGGCCAGGGCCTCAATCGTCACACGGCTGCCACGCAGAAGCCGCAGTTGGCCGGTCGACTGGCTCGGCGGGCGAGCGGTGTACTCCGGCGGCCTGATCGTGGCGCTAAGTGAAGCAACCGCCGG
Organism: uncultured Planctomycetaceae bacterium; assembly: GCA_964637625.1. GTDB lineage: Bacteria > Planctomycetota > Planctomycetia > Pirellulales > Thermoguttaceae > UBA11386. The sequence goes on along the minus strand of CAZWWC010000018.1, from coordinate 20,978 downwards.
CGGCTCGATCAGCTCGACTTCGATCCAATCCATCGAATGGTCGTCCCCGCCTTCGACGCGATAGGCGAACGGCCGGGTGACGTTTTCCCGACGCGCAATCATCGTGGAGTCTGTCCGCCGCATGGGTTGAATCTCTTCCAGCGGCCGGCCGTCGGGGCCGTCGAACCGGTAGTGGATCTCGACCCGGGGTGGCAGCTTGGCATCGTAGAGGTCGAATACCTCCACCTCGAAAGGTTGTCCTCGCGCAACGCGCTGGACACGATGCTTGAGCTGAAGGTAGTTTTTGCGTGGCCAGGTCACATTGCCCAGCGGATAGGCCAACCGGGCCAGCGCATACTGGCTCGATACCGTATTCAGGAAGAAGAGGATACCGGCCACCAGGCATATGCCGACGGCCAGCAGCACGCCGTGGACGACGGGCCGGCGGTCGAGCACGGCTGCGAAATCAACCCGCTCGGCCTTGGCGGTCGTCTCGGCGATGACCGCGCGGCGCAACGCGGGCGAACCCGCGGTCGGGTCGTCCTCCAACTGCGTGAGAAACTCGACCGCGCTGGGCAGATTATTGCCCAACTCGGGAAATCGGCGGCCGACGCGCCGGGCCAACTCAACCCGGTCCAGCCGCAGCGTCCATGGGCGATACAACCACCGGTAGCACGTCCAACCGAGCACGGCCAGCAGCACGCCCGTCGCAATGACCCGAATGCCGCGATCCTCGGAGCGGAACACGTAGTCGGCCAGCCCGAGCACCACCACCGTACCCACCACGGCGGCGATCAGTCGGCCGAGACCGTGGACGACCAGCCACCGCCGCACGCGGCGCCGGAGTCGGGCGAGTTTCTGCTCCAACGGATGGGACATGGGATTTCTATAGTCGTGTGACGGGAACCGTAGGGTGGGCATCGCCCACCAGGGAGAACTCTGGGCCACCGCTGCGCTATGGCCCAGGCACCCCGAGTTGTTTTTCAACGAGCCGCGCGGGCGCGGCGGCTAACCCTGCTTCATTCTACACCATTCCCTTCATCTTTCGCACGATCCATTCGGTGATCAATAGGGTCAAAAACAGCAACAGCAGCGGCCAAGCGTTCCAAAGCGGTCTGGGCGGCAGGGTTTCGATCGGCACTTGTTGGCCGGAGGGCAGGTCGCGGGGTAGACGCTCGGCGTCGTCGATCGTGTAGAAGCGTCCCTGGGTCTGCTCGGCCGCACGGCGCAGCGAGGCCCCCTCCATCCGGACGCGCTCGAATTCTCCGGCCGGTGGGACGACCGTGAAATCGACCGTCGGCCGTGTGCCGTCCATGGCCGGCGCGGCGACCCAGGCGTGGTATCGGCCCGGCGCCGCGGCGACGAACGTTCCCTCGAACATCTCGTGAACCGCGTGCCGCGCAAGCGGGATTCGGCGAGTTCGGTGGCCCTCCTGTTGAACCATGAGCACGACGTCGTCGCCACCGGAGGGAGCCTGGCGCGGGTCGGCGAAGCGGAGCCGCAGCCGGACGGTCTCGCCCGGGTGATATTCACGCCGATCGGTGGCGAGCGTGGCCTGGCGACCTTGGTCGATGAGCTTCGCCCGGGCCAGATAGCGGATCATCTGGACCCAATATCGGGCGAAGTAGCGATCGCCCAGCGCGCGACGCCACCGCCAGGTCTCGTCGGTCATGTGCATCAGGACCTTGCCCGAGCCGACGTACTGCATGCAGATGACCGGCAACGGCTGCCCATGGTGTCCGGTGCGCCGCGGGTTGACGGCCAGCACGCGAGCGCCCGGCTTCAGCTCCGGCGCGTCGATCATCCAGTACAGCGGCGGCAGGCCCGCCCAGACGGCCTCGGTCTCGGTCGGGCTGTCGCCCAATTGCATGGCCGGGTTGTCCAGACCCAATTCGGTCGGTTGCACCACGAATCCTTCGGTCAGGGCCACGTCGGGTCGAGGCACACGGACACTGCTGCCCAGCACGATCGGCAGAAATCGCTCCAGGGGCGTGTCACGCAAGCCTAGAGGGTTGTACCGTGGCCCGGCAATGAAGACGACTGCTGCACCGCCGGCCGGCCGGTCGACAAATGCCGCGAGGCTCGCCAGCGCGGCGCGGCCAAGCCGCTTGAAATCGACGTCGCCCAGGATGATCACGTCGTATCCGAACAGATCGTCGCGCCGGACGGGAAACACGGCCAGTGCGGCGGCATCCTGGTCGGCGTGTTCCAGATCGGCTTCTTGTAGCAACGTGCGGAGTTGGATCGTGTTGTCACGGCCAAGCATTTTGCAGAGATAGCGGTACTCGAAGTTGGGATAGGCCTGGACGAGCAGCACGCGGATTCGCTCCTTGCGGACTTCGACGCGGCGGACGAGCCGGTTGTTCTCGGTCTGCAACTCGCCCTCGATGGGCTCGACCTCAATCACGTAACGGAATTGGCCGACTCGGTCGGGCCGGTACGCCAGGCGAACCGTTTGGGGCCGGCCGTCGGCGCCGGCCGTGAGGCGGGTTTCGGCCAACACCTCGGGCCGCCGCTGTTGGCGGAGCGTGAGGCGAAGCTCACGGCCCGGGTAGCCGCTGGCGATCAGTGTCGCCTCGAAATAAACCACGTCATCGAGAAAGACAACGTCGTCGACCAGCAGGTCGCTGAGCCGCAGATCCGCCAACGGCCGGTCGTCACCCAATCCCACAATAAACAGGGGCACTCCGCGTTTTCGTGCCAGTGGAGTCACACGCTCGAGGCCGGGACCCTCGGTGTTGATGCCGTCGGTCAGCAGGACAATGCCCGCCGGGGCCGTGCCGCGCAGCTCGTCGAGCACTCGGCGGATGGCCGTTCCGAGCCGGGTCGCCTGGCCGTCGGCCGGAGACTTGCGTATTTCCCGGGCGAGTTGATCCAGGTCGACCGCCTCGCTCGCTCGCGCGTCGGTGAGAAAATAGAAGCGAAGCTTGTAGTCGTCCGCGAAGTGATGTAGCCATCGGGCACGTTTTTCCAAGAGCAGCATCTTGGCCAGGTTTTCGCGGCTTAGGCGCGGTAGCTCGAGGCCGGCGGCTTTAAGACGTCGAGCCAACCGATCGGCACGATCCTCTTCGTAACGGTCGACGATCGTCATGCTCACCGAATCGTCCAGGATGACCGCCAGATAGGGCAGACCGGTTCGCTCGACGCACAACATGAACTGGGCAATCATCAACAGCACGATGCCGACCAGCGCCAGGCGGATCGACACCAGGGCCACTTTCAGAGCAAGCCCCGCCCGCCGGCTCTGGCGAAGGTAAACGGCCACGACGAAGGCCACGACCGCGACCACCAGCAACAAAGTCAGCCAGGGGGCCCAGGGCCAGGTATACTGCAGCCGCCAGGCGGCGCCCTCGCCGGGGCCGGCCTCGATGCCCAGCAGCCGCTGGATCCATTGTGGCAGTGTGCCGTTCATCTTCCAACTAACTCATGCTGTCCGGAAATTCGGGTGCCATGCTCATCCCGGCGCGCCGGGACCGTGAGCATGTTTTTCAACATTCAGGCATCCCGGCGCGCCGGGATGGCACCCGACTTCTCATCTTATCTGTGTTCATCTGTGTTCATCTGTGGTTTCAAGAAAACCCAATCATTTCGCTATGGTTACGTTGTGTGATGTCCGAATCGCCAGCCTAAGAACGTCTCGGCCAGCAGCAGAGCCAGCACGCCGTAGAGCAGCCAGCGGGCCAGGTCGCCGCGGCGAGCGATCGGCTCCGGCGCCGGCCGGGCCGATTCCTGCCAAGTCGTCTGATAGTCGAAGGTCACGCCGGGCCAGACCGCTTCGCGGAATTGCTCCTCGGTCAACTTATCCAGGTCGCTCTCGATCGTGTCGACGTTCACGCCGAAGCGGAACTCGGTCGGGTCGATCGTGCCGAATTGGGCCGTGTAAACGCCGCTTTGGTCGGTGGACTCAAAGCTCCACACCCGGCGGCCGCGGCGGCTGCGGACCGACAGCGCGTGCTCCTGTCTGTCGGGTGTCAGCATGCGTCCCTCGTCATCGGTGGTCGCGACGAGCAACGTTCCGTCGATCGGCTCGCCGACCGACAGGTTGTGCTGCGCGATGCGTCCGGCGGTGGCATAGGCCAGAATCTCCTGCACGATGGGCACGTAGCTCGGCCAAAGGGGCATCGCCGTCCACGAGACGTCGGCCGAGGTCGCCACCAGCACCACGCGACCCCGAGCGACCGGTTGCTCAACGATCAACGGGTCGCCCGATCGCGCGGCCAGCACGACCCGGGCCGCCGTGTCCGACGCCACGGCCAGCCTGACATACTTGTCGACCGGCGTGGTGATCAGTCCGGCCTTCTCCTGGCCGCGAAAGGGCTCGACGATCGGGTGGGTGTAGTCCAACGGGTCGAGGCCCGGGATTATGTTCTCGACCACGCCCTGCAGTCGGGCCGGTAGCAGCCGCTCTCGCTCGACCAGCTCCCGATTGTATCGATCCGCCAACACCCGATCGCCGAGGAAGAAAACCAGTCCTCCGCCGGCGCCAGCGTAATTGCCCAAGACCCGCGCTTCGCTCGAAGTGAACTGGGCGACGTTGCACAGAAACAGACAATCGTATTGCGACAGGTCGAGTTCCAACAGGGCGCTTTCGGGCACGACCTTCGGGCGGACCGGCGCCGTGGGACTTTCGCCGTCGGCCGGAGCCAGGGCCACGGCCAGGTAGGCGCATGCGCCGCCGCGATCGCCGCCGGGCCGCCCGTCGACGCACAACACCCGAAGCGCCGACCGGACCGGCAACACGAGCCACCGATGATTGTCGACCAGAAGCCGATCCTTTTCGAGCCGTGCTTCGATCGTGTGCCCTCCGGGCGAGTCGAACCGGTGGGAAAAACGGACCGATCTCGATTTTCCGGCCGGCAGGTCGACCGTCCGCCGGGCCACGTGATGGGCGTCGACGAGCAATTCAACCGTCTGGTTCTCGCGAGTCTGGCGTCCGAAGTTGTGCAGCGTGAGTTCCAGTTCGGCCGGTCGAGCCAACGTTACGTAGGAGCTGCCGGCTTGCAGCCGAGTGATCGCCAGGTTGTCGGCACCGGGCTGGCCCAGGTCGATCACGACCAGGCGCGCCCGTTGGCTGAGCCGTTTTGTCCGTTTGAGAAATGCGCCGGCGGCCGACGGCCCGAGTCGCGGCATCCAGCCCACCCGGCACAAGTCGGTCAGGAAATACACTTCCTGGCGCCGCAGGCCCGGCCGCCGGCGCCGCGCACGGCTGAGGACCGACTGGACCTTTTCCAGCGTGGCCGGCAGATCGATCGTTGTGTCGGTTCGCATGGTCGCCTCGAGTTGCTCAACAAACTCGGCCGGTTCCAGCGCCGGCGTGTCGACCACCACGCGAGGCGGCGCGGCGGCCAACACCAGCGAGAAACCATCGCCTTCGGGACTGGCTCGGACAATCCTCGCGATCAACTCCTTGGCCTCGGCGAACCGGCTCGCCTCGGCCGGGGTGTAAGCCATCGAATAGGACCCGTCGAGCACAAACACGCGATGGGTGCGAACGCCGGCGGGCGCGACAAAGAAACCGCTCGACTGAAGATGCGGATCGGCCACGGCCAGCACCACCAGCACAATGACGAGCGTTCGCACCAACAGCAGCAACAAGTGTTCGAGCCGCACGCGTCGCCGACTTTCTCGCACGGCCGCCAAGAGAAACTGCATGGCCGCCCAATCCGTCTGGCGATAGCGCCGGCGGCTCAACAGGTGGACCAGCACCGGCGCAGCCGCCACCGCCAACCAGCCGAGCATCGCCGGGCTGGTCCATCCGAAAGCCAGGATTGCGATTGTCGTGCTCATGTCAGTAGGCAGTAGGCAGTAGGCAGTAGGCGGTAGGCGGTAGGCAGTAGGCAGTGAAGGACGATTCACCCGTTTCCTCCAAAACGACGCGTGGGCTCTTTCGTCGGTCGTTCCTATGCAAGACAAGAATCATGGCTTCCTCTCCAGAGATCGCATCAAGCCGTTCAAAAGCCGACCCACCTCTGATGTCTGTTCGAAGAGTTCGGACTTCTTATCTTCGTTGACATACTTCAAACGTTGGGCAATGAGGATCTGGGTCTCCACCTCACGCAGCGACGCGTGCGCAATCGAGAGGAAATTCAGAAACTCACGGTCCGAACGTCGTCCTTGGCCTTCGGCAATATTCGAAGGAATCGAGACGGCCGCGCGACGCAACTGCGCGGTCAAGCCGTAAATTTCTTCTCGCGGAAATGGTTTCGTCACTCGGTAGACGTCTTCAACCAGGTCCATTGCCTTCTGCCACACCAACAGATCGCGATAATTCTTTCCCGCCATGGTTTTCTCCGCCTACTGCCTACTGCCTACTGCTTACCGCCTACCGCCCAGGAAACTCGACAGCGCCACGTCGACCGGCCGGTCGGTCCTCATCGGCACGTAGTCCATCTGGTGCATCCGGCATCCTCGCTGCACTTGTCGAACGAAGCCTTCAAACTGTCGCAAATAGGCCTTGCGCAGCGCGCGGGGCTCGGCCAGCACCGACGGCTCCGCTTCCAAGCCGTCGAACCGGGTCGTCTCTTCAAACGGAAACTCGACTTCCGCCGGATCGAGCACGTGAAAAAGGATCACTTCGTGGCGGCGATGGCGAAAATGCGCCAAGGCGGTCATCATCGCTTCCACGTCGTCGAGAAGATCGCTGATGACGACGACCACGCCACGTCGCTTGAAACGCTCGGCCAGCTCGTGAAAGATCGCCGCGGTGGCCGTCTTCCGCTCGGCACTCGACTCGTCCATCACCTGGAGAATGTCCTTCAGGTGCGAGGGGTTGCCGCTGGGTGCCAGGTGCGTGCGAACCGTTTCGTCGAAAGTGGCCAGGCTCACGCTGTCCTGCTGCTGCAACACCAGGTAGGACAGGGCGGCGGCCAGGTGCCGCGCGTAGTCCAGCTTGGACTGCGGCGCGGCGTCCGAGCGATATTGCATGCTCCGGCTGATGTCCAGCAGCACGTAGCAGACCAGGTTGGTCTCTTCCTCGAACTGTTTGAGGTAGTACTTGTCGGTCCGGCCGAAGACCTTCCAGTCGAGATAGCGGAGATCGTCGCCCGGCGCGTACTCCCGGTGCTCGGCGAACTCGATCGAGAAGCCGCGATAGGGGCTGTGATGGACTCCCGAGACGTAGCCCTCGACCGTGTGTCGCGCTCTCAGGCGGAGTCCCTCAAGCCGGGCGAGAACGTTTGGGTCCAAATACTTCTGGTGATTGTCCACGACCGAGCACCTTGTCCTGGTGGGTGGCCACGGTTTCCATCAGCCGGCGGATGATATCGTCGGGCTTGATGCCTTCGGCTTCCGCGTTGAAATTGGTCATGATCCGATGGCGCAGCACGGGATAGGCCACCGCGCGAACGTCGTCCACACTCGCGTGGAAGCGGCCGTGCAGCACGGCCCGGGCCTTCGCGCCCAACACTAGGTACTGGCTCGCCCGGGGACCCGCGCCCCAGTTGACGTAGTCGCGGATGAACCCGGGCGGGTTGCCCTTGTGGGGTCGGCTCAGCCGGGCAAGCTGCAGGGCATAGCGGGCCACGTGCTCGGCCACCGGCACCCGACGCACGATCCGCTGCAGCGCTAGAATCCGCTCGGCGTCGAGCGTCGGAGCGACTCTCTCCTCCAAGTCGACCGTCGTGCGCCGGACGATGTCCAATTCCTCGTCCTCGTCGGGATAGTCGACGAACGTGTTGAACATGAAGCGGTCGAGCTGGGCCTCGGGCAGCGGATAGGTGCCCTCCTGCTCGATCGGATTCTGCGTGGCCAGCACGAAAAACGGCTCGTCCAACACGTGGCGACGGCCCCCGATCGTCAATTGGTGCTCCTGCATCGCCTCCAGCAGCGCCGCCTGGGTCTTCGGCGGCGTGCGGTTGATTTCGTCGGCCAGGACGATGTTGGCGAACACGGGGCCTTGCATAAACACCAGCTCGCGCTGGCCCGAGGTGCGGTTCTCCTGGATCACTTCCGTGCCCGTGATGTCCGAGGGCATCAAGTCGGGTGTGAACTGAATCCGGCTGAACGCAAGCGAGAGGGTGTCGGCCAACGTGCGGATCATCAGTGTCTTGGCCAGTCCGGGCACGCCCACCAGGAGGCAGTGTCCCCGGGCGAACATCGCCACGAGCAACTCTTCGATGACCTGTTGTTGGCCGACGATGATGCGGGCCAACTGATCGGTGATGAGTCGGTAGGCCTCGCTCAGTTCTCGTACGGCTTGAACGTCGTCTTCGTGGAGCATGGGATTGTTGGGGATTTAGGGATTTGGAGATTTAGGGATTTCGAGTTTATAGCCTCGGGCGGAAGCCCGAGGACAAAGCCCGAGGACGAAGCATGGTCACGTCCGATCTATTGTCACGCGGCGATTGGCGACGAGTAGCGACTGGCCCCAGCGCGACCAGTTCGTGCAGCGTGGCGATCAGCAACTGGCCGTTGGCCACCAGTAAGTTGCCTCCGGCGACGCCCTTGCTGCGCAGGTCGATGATCCGCTTCAACTCGGCCGATTGCTGATCAAAGACGTAGACTCGGTCATCCGCCGGAAGATAGACCCGGCCCTGGGCCAGCACTCCTCTACCCTGGGGTCGCAACGACCGCGTGGGCGGCCAGACGTGTCGGATGCGTCCTTGACTGTCGCGACCCAGGCCGATCCAGTAGAGGCGCCGGCCCGAGGCGATGAGTTGGTCGTCGGCCACGCCCAGTAGATGAACGGCGTCTTCGACCTGCGAGCCGGTCTGCCAAAGGATCTGGCCGGTCAGGGCGTCCAGGGCGAAGATTCGCCGGCTGTCGCTCGGCGCCACCAGCAACGTGCCTCGGCAGTAGACACACGGGTTGAGCGAGCGGCCCCAATGTGCCGCCAGACGTATCCGGTTTCCCTGGCGCCGACGCGGATAGAGGCTGACCCAGCGCACCTGGCCGTCGTCGGCCGACAAGGCGGCCACCGCGCCAAGATTCGTGTTGTAGTAAAGCGTCCCGTGGTCGAGCGTGAGCAGGTTGTGCGTGATCTCGGCGTAGATGTTCTGGCCGGGCGTCTGGGCCGCGCAGATGAAACGTCGCCACCGGGGGCGGCCGGTCTCGGCATCGTAGCAGGCGACGTGGGCTTCCGCGCGGACGTCGCTTCGCCGCAAGGCCACGTAGACGTTGCGCCCGTCGGAAAGGGGCGATCCTTCAAAGGCCCAAGGGCCGGGCTGTGGAAACGTCTTCCAGAGCAGACGCCCTTCGCTCTTCAGGTCGATACAAACCAGGTAGCTGTCCTCCTCCGCCGACGCCTGCTCACGTCGCGGCTGATCGGTCCAAGGGTTGCCCATTCGGGCATAGAGTTTGCCGTCAAAGCTGGTCATCGTGAACTGCGGCCGTCCAAGCGTCCAACCGGGCCACTGTTGCCACGGATCGGGTCGGCCCGGCGCTTCGGCAAACACCAGCCCCGAGCCGCCCCAAGCCGGCTTGCCCGAGGATAACCGCAACGCCCAGATGTTCCGTGCATCGTTGACCAGCACGAGCGCGCCGGCGCGAATCGGATGAAAAGGGGGGCCTGTGCTCCGCCAGACATCAAGACCACTTGCGCCGGAACCGGCAGCCCGGGCCGGCGCCTCGGCCGCGGGCGACCCGTCGAGCGTGAACCGCCAGGCCACTCCGCCCGGGTCGACCGACGTCGGTGCGACGTGGTTCCGCGACGGCGCGCCGGCGAAGGTGGGCCAGTCGCCGCTAGGGCGTCGGGCGGGCCAGCCGACGCTCTCGGTCAACAACTTCCGCAGCGCCTCGGCGTAGTTCACCTCGTGGCCGCCCAGCCGTCCTTGGGCCTTCGGGTGGAGCCGCTCGAACTGGATCAACTCGTCGGCGGCCCTCGATCGTGAACCTTCGAGAATCGAAGCCAGAACGAGTCGTGCCCGAACGGCCGCCAGGTCGAGGTCCGTATCGGGAAAAGCCAGCCAGGCGTGCGGCACCTCGGGCGGTGGGTCAACCGGGAGAATTCGTTCCCACCAGGCGCGTGCGCCGGCCGCGTCGCCCGAGTCCAACGCCAGCTCGCCCAGCGCCAACAGCGCATCGTCTCCCCAGCGACTGGCAAACGCCTCGGATACGACTTTGCCCAGCAGCGTCGGATCGCGGTTGGCCACGCCTTCTTCATACCATCGCCGCGCCAGGGGATCGACCTGAGCCCGATAGACGGCCAGCGCCGGCGGCGGCAACGAGACCAGTTGCAGATGGCAATAGTCGCGCACCGTGATGAAGCGTCGTGGCGTGACGGCCCAGAGCCGCTCGCCCGAGCGTTCCATCACCTGGCGAAGTGCCTCGATGGCCTCGCTCCATTGACTGTCGGCGACGTAGGCCTTCACTCGCTCCAATTCGGCGGCCACCTGGCTGTCGGCCCGATCGAGTCCGACCGTTTCGGACAATTCAAACTGGTTGTCGGAGGCGAAGTGGCCTGGCTGTGCAAGACACGCGCTGCCGCCGGCGCAGATTACCCAGAAGCTCAGCATGCCGAGCACACAAGGGATCCGGCCATTTTGACACCGATCCCAAGGCGCCCACGTAGAAGCAAGATGCCCTGCGCGCTGGCCCCAACCGTGTTGATCGACCGCTCGTATCATGGGCGTCCGGCGATGCACGACTCTGGGAATCGGCTTCCGAGACAGACCCGGTCCGGATGTGCGTGATTCAAGACATTGCTTCAACATAATTGGTATAAGTATATGCTGCGGAGTCACATGGCGAAAGGACGGCAATGCGAGGCCAAGCCACGATGGGACCCGGAGATGTCCATGGCCATCCGCTGTTTAGAGCGCATTTCAGATTACTGTAGCGGGTGCCACGGGCATCTTGCCCGTGCAGCACACTGGCGAGACGCCAGTGGCACCCTCGAAAAACCGCTATGTTTAGCTCTAGCGGCCGGGCTTGCGCGGCTCGGCAACATCAACCGGGGATTTCCCCGTGCCGGCCAGCCTACGCGACCAGATCGCCAGCGACAAGGCGATAGCCAGGCACAGTGAGCCGACTGCCACGTGAGTGGTACTCGCCAGTACCTGGATGCGGCCTTCGGCCACGACGGTGTAGTCCCACGGGCGGACAAGATCGGTGAACCAGACCGGCCAGCCGAAATGGGTTACCCAGACGGTCGCCCCCAATGCCAATTGGACGAGAACCAGCACCGCAAGCCATCGTGCTCCGAGACGCAGTCTGGATTGCTCGGCCTGGCGGCGCCGAATCATTACTGCTACCGCCACGACCATGGCCACCAATGCGCCGGCGGCGATCAGGTGCAGCCATACCCAGAGCACGAACCAACCGGTTGCCGCGCCGGGTGGAAGATGACGCAGTTGGGCACCTAAGGCAATCTGAGCATAGACAACAACCAGCGTGGCCACGGTCAACCGGTGGAGACGCCCGGCGGAGGCCCCCCGGGGGATTGTCGTTGCGCAGTGCCAGCCGGGTGAAGTGCACGTGACGATCGCTGCGGCCAGTGCGAACACCAGTGGAGCAACGCAGCCGTGGATCTTGGCCAGAACGATCTCGTCGGCCAAGACCCGTAGGCCACCGAAGAGTTCCTGCAGGCACAGACCCAGCACGACGAGCAGCCCCAGCCGGCGGATCGACGGTCGCCGCTCGGCGCGCCAAAGCATCGCGGCCAGCACCAGTGCGAGCGTGCCGACCAGGGCGCCGAACAACCGATGCCCGTGTTCGAGAAAAACGTCCCAGGCGGCCAGCCAGCTTTGCAGGGGATAGAGGAAGGGATTGTGGCCGAAGGTGGTCGGCCAGTCGGGCACGGCCATCCCGGCTTGGTAGCTTGTGACCAGGCCGCCGATCCAGATCATCGCAAGCGTGGCCACCAGCAACATCCAAGCCACGCGATGCGTCCAAGGGTTCACGCCGGCAGCGCTTGGTTTGGAGGCTGGGTCCGGCATGGTCTACTACGCTTTGTTCGAAAACTCAAGTTTGGGGTCCCGGCGCGCCGGGATAGCGAAGCGGTGGCGAGAGAGCGTGAAAAACCGGGCCTTTCCCGGCGCGCCGGGACTCAGACCCGCACCACCCAACTCGTTATGCCAGTTTCAGTAGTTCCAAGTTTGGCTGGCTGACATCGCAGCAGGTCATCCTGAGCACAGCGAAGGATCTCGATTGTCCAAGGAGATTCTTCGCTGCGCTCAGAATGACAATGTCAGGTCTCAATAGAACTTGGAACTACTGAGTTTTCAAACAAAACCTAATCATCGTCTTCCTTCAGTGCGGCTTTTTCGATGATCTCCTTCTGGACGTTGCCCGGCACGATGTCGTAATGGCTGAACTCGATCGAGTAGCTGCCCTGACCGCCGGTGATGCTCGAGAGGCTTCGGGCGTAGGTGGTCACTTCAGCCAGGGGCACTTCGGCCGTCAGGGTTTGCATGTCGCCGCCGGCCGAGTCCATTCCCAACACACGTCCGCGCCGGCCCGACATGTCGCTGCTGATGTCGCCGACGTTGGCGCCGGGCATGGTGACTTCGATCTTGACGATGGGTTCCAACAGCGCCGGGCGGCCCTGCTGGAAGACGTTGCGGAACGCCATCGAGGCGGCCGTTCTGAAGGCTTGTTCGTTGCTGTCGACGGGATGGTGCTTGCCGAAATGGACCTCGACGCAGACGTCTTGCACGTGGTAACCCGCGACGACGCCCTTTTCCATCCGCTCGCGGAAGCCTTTTTCCACGGCGGGCATGAAGTTGCTCGGGATCGTGCCGCTGACGATCGAATCGATCCAGAGGAAGTTCCACTGGGAATCGTAGTGGGGCTCTTTCATCGAGGCAAAATGGGCCTTCGTGGCGTATTCTTCGATGTTGATGTCCTTGGGCAGCGGGAACATGCGGATGTGCACCTCGCCGAACTGCCCGGCGCCGCCGGTCTGCTTCTTGTGCCGATACATTCCCTCGGCGTTGGCTTGGATCGTTTCGCGATAGGGTATCTTCGGCTCCTTCGTGTCGACCTCGACCTTCTCGCGCCGCTTCAGCCGCTCCTGGATGATCTGCAAGTGCAGCTCGCTCATCCCGTTGATCACGGTCTCTTTGGTCTGGGAATCCAACTCGCGACGGAAAGTCGAGTCTTCCTGGGCGATCTTTCCCAGCGCGCCGGAAAGCTTCGTCTGGTCGCTGCGGCTCTTGGGCGTTACGGCCAGGCCGACCATGGGCGTCGGAAACGCGATCGGCGGCATCGCCAACTCGCCCAGCGTGTCGCCGGTGGCCAACTCTTCCATCTTCACCATCGCCACAACGGCGCCGGGGCCAATCTCGTCGACCGGCTCCGTCTCGTTGGCCTGGACGCGCATTAATTGGCCGATCTTGACGCCTTTGCGCGAACCGACCACCGACACGGTCGTATCCTTCTTGAGCGTGCCGGAGAAAACGCGCACGAAGCTCAGCTTCTGGACGAACGGGTCGATGCGTGTTTTGAAGACCTGGGCGACCAGAGGGCCGCCCGGATCCGCCTTCACTTCAACGGGCTCGCCGTCGGCGCCGCTGCCCGATCGCGAGACCACCCCGGGTGCCAGACCGCACATGGCCATCGCGTCCAACAGCTCCTTGACCCCGACGCCCGTTTTGCCCGAGACGCAGACAATCGGAATCAAGCTCCCTTCGGCGATCGCCCGGACGATCAACCGGCTGAGTTCTTCATCGCTGGGCTGCTGGCCCTCGAAGTAACGTTCCATTACTTCCTCGTCGACCTCGATGATCGAGTCGATGAGTGGCTTGTTGATTTCAGCCGGATCGACCAGGGCGCCGGACGTGTCCTCCGGCACCGCAAGTGTGCCGAGGACGCCTTGGAAATCCGCGCCGTGGCCGACCGGGATGTTCAGCGGGACACACGTGTTGCCGAAGAGCTCCTTGATGTTGGCAAGCAGCTTGGGGAAGTCGATATTATCCGAGTCCATCTTGCTGATGACGATCATCCGCCCGAGCCCGGCTTTCTCCGCTTCGGCGAAGACGCGCCGCGTGTTCACCTCGATGCCCGCCTGTGCATTGATGAGGATGGCCGCGGTGTCGACGCCGCGCATTGCGCCGATCGTCTGGCCGATGAAGTCGGGATAGCCGGGCGTGTCGAGCACGTGGAAATGTTTGCCGGCGTAGTCGAAATGCGTGACCTTTGCCTCGATGGTATACTTGTGGCTCTTTTCTTCCTCGTCGAAATCGCAGATGCTCGTGCCATCGTCTACGCTTGAGGGCCGCTTGACCGCGCCGGTCTGATTCAGCATCGCGTCGAGCAACGTGGTCTTGCCGGTCGAACCGTGACCACAAAGAACCCAGTTGCGAATGTTGTCCACTTCGTATTTGGCCATCGAAACGTCCTTCTGATTTTGTGTGGCGGGCCGTGCCCACCGAAACGGTTAGTGTCAGTAGTCCCAAGTTCTATTGAGACCCGGCATTGTCATTCTGAGCGTAGCGAAGAATCTCCTTGGCCATCGAGATCCTTCGCTACGCTCAGGATGACCTGCTGCGGTGTCAGTCAGCCAAACTTGGAACTGCTGAGTATGTGTTTCTACCGATCTCCCGCCGCGGCCAGTGCCTCCGGCAGCGTCAAGGCACGCTCGTACAAAGCTCGGCCGATGATGCAACCAGCCATCGGGATCTCGGCCAGCCGGGCGACGTCCTCGGCCGTGCTGATGCCGCCCGAGGCAATCACCGGAACGTCGACCGCTGATTGCATATCAGCCATCGCCGCAATGTTGGGCCCCGTCATCATTCCGTCGGCTGCAATATCCGTATAGTTGATCGCCGCAAGCGGCTCGTCGGCCAGCGATCGGGCCAGGTCCAGCGCCGCCAGGTCGCTCGTTTCGAGCCAACCGTCGGTGGCTACCCGGCCGCCGCGAGCGTCGACGCCGAGGGCCAATCGGCCGGGAAACCGCCGGCACATCCGGCGAAACCAGTCGGGCTCTCTTATAGCCAGCGTGCCGATCACCAGCCGGGCCAGCCCCAACTCGAGCAGTTCGGCGATCGTCTCCTCACTGCGAATCCCGCCACCCAGTTCGCAGGGCACGTCGACCGCAGCAGCGATCGCCGCCACGGCGTCCGCATTGGCCGGCCGACCCTCTCGGGCGCCGTCGAGATCGACCAGGTGGAGCCGCCGGGCTCCCTGGGCGACCCAGTGCCGGGCCATCGCGCTGGGGTCCTCGGCAAAGACCGTCTCGCGCTGGTAATCGCCCTGGCGGAGCCGAACGCACTTACCGCCGCGAAGATCGATGGCCGGCCAGACTTCCACGCTCAGGGCACCCGAAAAACCGTAGGGTGGGCACTGCCCACCAAAACTCGCAGGGGACGGACAAACCCTGTAATATGCCAGAGAACGACCCCGTCCGCAAGGTGCCGCGTAAGGGTGGCATGCTCTCGTAGAGCGTGAGGCCGTCCGGGAATTCGGGTCCCGGCGCGCCGGGATGGCCATGGCACCCAACTTGTTGAATTGCCCTGTTTTTCGGGGCTGAATTCCCGGACACGCTGTTCACAATTCGGCGAAGTTCTTGAGGATCTTCAGCCCTTGGGCCTGGCTCTTTTCGGGGTGAAATTGGGTGGCAAAGACGTTCTCATGCCAGATCATCGAACAAAACGGCTCGTGGTAGTCGGTCTCGGTGGCGATCACGCCGGAGTCGCTCGGCACGACGTAGTAGGAGTGGACGAAATAGACCTGGGTCCCTTCCTCGATACCGGCCAGGATCGGCGCCCGGCGGCGAATCAGGAGTTGGTTCCAGCCCATATGAGGTACGGTGTACTCCTTGGGCAGCTCGAACCGGACGACCTTGCCCGGCAGCACGCCGAGTCCCTCGTGGCGCCCGTTCTCGAAGCTTTCCTCGAAAAGCAACTGCAACCCGAGGCAGATGCCCAGGAAGGGTTTGCCCGTACGAATTGCCCGAAGCACCGGATCGACCATCTTCCGCCGCCGCAGCTCGGCGATGGCGTCCTCGAAGGCCCCGACCCCGGGCAGGACGATCTTGTCGGCCTGCTCGACCTGGGCCGGGTCGCCGGTCACGGCGGCTTCATGGCCGACCCGTTCGAAGCCTTTTTGCACGCTCCGCAAGTTGCCCATTCCGTAGTCGATGATGGCGATCATGAGGCGTGGTTCTATAGGTAAGGAGCAAACAGCCCGGCTTGTTGGTCAATTCGACTGTGGTGCAATCTGGTGAAACAACCTGAGCAAAATGGAAACCCCAGTAGTTCCAAGTTTGACTGGCTGACATCCCAGCCGGTCATCCTGAGCACAGCGAAGGATCTCGATTGTCCAAGGAGATTCTTCGCTGTGCTCAGAATGACAGTGCCGGGTCTCAATAGAACTTGGGACTATTGAAACCGGCTGTTTTCATTCTCGGTTTTCGAAAACCTGCATGTAGAAGAACGGGCCCACTTCCACGGTAGCCTTGGGCACAAGAGGTATTGCCCGCCGTAATTCGTCTGGAGAGAATCTTATTTCCAGCGGAGGCCCGAAGGGCGTATCCTGCTTGTCTATTTCGACGATGGCCAATCTGGCATTGGGTTTCAGCAGGCGCTTCACTTCGCGCCGAAAACCTTCGAGTTGATCGTTTGTAAATCCGTGGATGACATTCGAGAGATAGATCAGGTCCACCGAGGATTCTTCTATTGCTGTCGTTGTGGTAATGTCCGCCCGTATGGGTTCTATGTTGGTCCCGATGGTTTCTGCTCGCAGCGTTTCGATTGCCTCTTGGTCGGGGTCGAGGGCATAGACCTTTCCGCTGTGGTCAACCAATCGCGAAAACTCTTTCGACATATAGCCGTTTCCACAGCCGGCATCAAGAATGGTCTGCCCGGGCCGGATGTCCAACGCTTCCAGTATGATGCCTTTGTCGACGCGGCTTTCTGAGGATCTTCCTTTGTGATTGTGGTGTATGTTCGTGCGATCCGCAGTTGCGCATTTCTCCGGTATATCAGGGTGCTTCTCGACATGGTCGTTTGTCATGAGTCTTACCTTTAATGTCTTAACCTTAGTAGTTCCAGATTCTATTGAGACCTGGCATTGTCATTCTGAGCGTAGCGAAGAATCTCCTTGGACAATCGAGATCCTTCGCTACGCTCAGGATGACCTACTGAGGTGTCAGCCAGTCAAACTTGGAACTACTTAACCTGGACTATCCATGTACGGTGGGTCAGGGTCGCGTGAAGTACTCACGAGACTGGTTCCGGTCAGCAAGTCGACCGGCCGCCTCCGGCAAGGTGCGGCCGCTCGGCGAGATGCGGACAACCGGCTTCCGTAAAGCCTAGTGCTGTGTCAAAGCTAAAATTATGGGTTTGATGCAACGTAACTCATTGGCACTGCTGGACAAGCCAGCAGTGGCACCCTCATTCTTAGCCTTGACGCGGCACTAGCTTGTTCGCTCGGGATAGACAACCAGTTCGACGCGGCGGTTTCGCTGCGCGCCGCCGGGCGACGCGTTGGAATAGGCCGGGTAGTTGCTCCCGTGGCCGGTGACGGTCAGTTGACCGGGCTGCAGGCGCGTCTGGGTCGTCAGCTGGTTCGCAACGGCCACGGCCCAGGCCACCGACAACTCGTGGTTGTTGCGATACCCGGCCATGGAAGCCGGATTCCGATCCGTGTGGCCCTCCACGCCGACCACCTGGTACGGATAGATGCGATTGACCTCCGCGGCCACCTGCGCTAGCAGCGTGGTCGCCTCCGCGCGAAGCTGGGCCGTGCCCGGGTTGAACAAGCGATCGGCCCCCAGCGCGATGCGGATCACCTCCCCGTCGCGGCGCACGTCGATGCCCGGCAGATTGATGTCGGGCAACATGCTCCGGACGCTGCTGTTGGGGCTGATCGACACGCGGCCCTGCCGCTGCATCGAGGCGGTCATCGCTTTGACCTGCTTCTCGGTGCTGGTCTTCTCTTCACGCGTCTTGGTCAACTGCGTGGTCGCATCGGCCAACTGGTCGCGGACGGCCGAGACTTGGTCCTCGAGGATTTTCTCCTTCTGGCGCGATTGGGCCAGCAGCGTCTCCAATTCCTGATTGTCCCGATCCAACGAGTTGGCCCGAGTCTGAATCTGCTCGTTCTGCCGCGAGAGCGCAATCTGTTGCTGTTGCAGCTTCTGGACCTGTCCCTGCAGCACCATCGAGCTCTGACCGCAGCCGGCCAGACTCAAGATGGCCGGCACCAGCAACGCAAGAAACGATAGAATCGCCGTACGGACCAACGGTCGCATGGTCGTACTCTCCTCGAGAGAAGTGGTAGGCCTCGGGCGTTTTTTCCCCGAATCCGGGGCTCCCGCGTGGACCCTCGGCAGCATGAGGGGCGGATACTAGGGAAACTGGCAGCTGGCGGCAAGACCAATTGGCCCCTTTTGCCATGCGACGAGGCTACCGACCCAAATGTTCGACCAACCACGCCGGACGGGGGGGATACTCGCCGTAGAATCGCCTGATGTAGTGGCGTCGCCAGCGGCTCACCTGGTGTGGCTGCCAGCCCCAGCGGGCCATCATCTCGCGCGAAATCCGCCACGTGGCCAGTTCGCAGAGCAAGGCGTCGGTCTGCTTGATCCGGGCGATTTCCTCCAGCGTTTCCAACGCGCGGCGACACGTCTGGTACGAGGTTCCCTTGCCCGAGCCGACGTACTTGACGGCCAGGTAATTGGGATGCCGGCGGGGCTGATCGTAGCACAACCAACAGCGATCGGCGGCGATCCATCGGTGGCGGAGCATGCCCAACAGAAAGACGCCACCCAGCGAGGCCATCTTGGGCCAGGGCCGCAACCGGACCCGCTCGAACCGGCCCGCGGCCGTTTCAATCACGCCGTAGCGCCGTCGGCGCAGAACATCGGCCCTTTGGCCCAGGTGAGTCACCGTCTCGAACAGCTCGCCCATCGAATACCGAATTCCTGTCTTCAACCCGGGGGTGCCACTGGGTCCCGATGATATCGGGGCCCTTGTTTGAACAGTGGCGGACAAGCCGCCACTGGCACCCAATTTACCATTTGCCTTCCGACGGACCATCACCGGAAAAACCATCGTTTCACGCTCTGCAGCAGCGCCAGCAGCACGGCCAGCAGGACCAGGCAGCCGAGGATTACGCCGGGCACAAGCCAATCGGGCTCGAACCGCGGCCGGGCCCAATTCCAAATCGCCGGCCAGCGGAGCAGAACGAACAACGTGGCCAGGCAAAGGAACGGTCCAAAGGGAATCACGTTTTCTCGGCGCAACGCGAGGATCACCAGTCCGACGGCCACGGCCGCCAGCGGAGCGACGAAGAAAATGAGAATCGACGCTTGCCAGCCCACGTAGGCGCCGATCATTGCCATCAGGGTCACGTCGCCAAAACCCATGGCCTCGCGCCGCAGCACCGCGGAGCCGATCAGACGGATCGCCCAAACCAGCCCGCCGGCGGCGGCCATGCCGACCAATGCGCTCAAAAGCGACGTCCAGTTTCGCCCGCCGAGGAGCCACACAATCACAATCGTCATCGCGCCGCAAGCGGCCAGCAGGCCGATTCGCACGGTCGACGGATCACGCGCCAGTCGCGCAAGGCAAAGCTGGATCGCGCGGCGCAAGCCGTGCCGGGTGTACCAATCGCGCCGCAACAGGGCAAAGCACCACAAGGCCCAGCAGCCCAGCGCCACGGCCAGCGGCCACGCCAGCGGAGCCCCACCGGGCCAGCCGGGCGCGGCGCCCGGTGCGGTGACCGACATCACCCGCCACGTCTCGGGCGTGATGACCTGCCAGAAGTCGGATGCAACGAACATGCCGGCCGGGATATACCAATCGGGCAGGGCCGCCAAAGGATAGAGCGCCGCGGCGAGCAGACCCACGAGCGTGCCAGGCACCGCGATGCCGTCGGGAATAGTCTTCTCGTCGACGTCGATCAGCGAGGCGACCAGCATTAGCCAGACGAGCAAGGCGTGAACTATGAACTGGACGTGGAGCATGCCTTGCCACTCCGCCGGCACCGGCCGGGGAATGCCCGACACAAGCAGCCCCGCATCGCCGACCTCCCACACGTAGAGCCACGCCAGACCGAAGGCCGCCGCCAACTCGACGGCCAGCGGCCGAATCCAAAACCCCGGGCCGTGCAGCGCGGCCTCGCGTCGCAGACCGAGCCATCCGAAGATCGGCGCCCGATCGAACCGGGACCGCGGCGGGGCCTTGTCTTCGGCGGCCGACCAGGGACTGATCGCCCGCTTGTTCCAAGCCAGCCGGTAGATGGCCAGGTTGGCCAGGCTGCCCAGTGCGGCGCCGAGCAGGAAAAAGCCCGCGATGCGTGCCTCCAGCGGTATGGACAATAGGGCGTTCACGCCGAGTCCTCAGCGTCGGGTGTCAGTTGAAGCAGGTCGAGAATCTCGGCCGCCAATTGCTCGGGCGTTTTGCCCTCGGTGTCGACTTCGACGTCGGCCAACTCTTGATAAATCGGCCGGCGCGACGCGAGCAGTTCAATGATCTCGTCTAGGCCCCCGCGCTCGGTCAGGTCGGGCCGGCGACCGGTGGTCGTCAGGTCGGCGGACATACGGTCATGGATTATTTCGGCCGAGGCGCTGAGCCAGACGACCGGTCCGGCGGCGCGCATCGCCCGGCGATTCTCTTCCCGCATCGGTGCACCGCCTCCGGCAGCCATGACCAGCCGCCCCCGTCGGCAGAGATCGGCAGTCACCTCGACTTCCAAGTCACGAAAGGCCGGCTCGCCATCCTCGGCAAAGATCCGTTTGATGGACTTGCCTGCTCGCCGTTCGATCTCCACGTCGGCGTCGATCCAATCCCAGCCGAGCCGCCCGGCCAGAAGTCGGGCCAGCGTCGTCTTGCCGGTCGCGCGGTAGCCGATGAGGACTAGGGCCATGGGAGGGATTTGGGGATTTCGGGATTTCAGTAGTTGCAAGTTTGGCTGGCTGATACCGCAGCAGGTCATCCTGAGCGCAGCGAAGGATCTCGATGGGCAAGGAGATTCTTCGCTGCGCTCAGAATGACAATCCCGGGTCTTGACGGAACTTGGAACTACTGGATTTGGGGATTTGGGTTAGCCGTTCGTCGTTGCATCAATATTTCGCCGCCGCGATGGTGCGGCGGATGACCTCTCGCATGGTTTCGGCC
>CAZWWC010000017.1:0-25033 GCA_964637625.1 uncultured Planctomycetaceae bacterium | reverse complement strand
TCATCGCCGAGGACATCGTTTCCGGCCGGCGACTTCGTTTTCCGGCCAGGTGGTTTGCCGATTGCACGGGCGACGGCTGCATTGGATGGCTCGCCGGCGCCGATTTCGACGTGACACGAACGGGCCACATGGGCCGGTCGAACCTCTGGAACGTGGTCGACACGGGCGAGCCAGTCTCTTTCCCTCGGTGCCCATGGGCGCTCCACCTGGACGACAAGCCATTTCCCGGACGCGACGGTGATCTCAACAAGTTGGGAATTTGGTATTGGGAAAGCGGATTTGATCATGACCCGATCGCAAACCGCGAGGCCATCCGGGATTGGAATTTCCGGGCCATGTATGGCGCGTGGGACTGCTTGAAGAACGTCGAGAAGAAGTTCCCCCATCACAAGCTCAATTGGGCGGCCTACGTATCGGGCCCCCGCGAATCGCGACGGCTGCTCGGCCCGATCGTGCTCACCAAGAAGGATCTCCTCAATGGGCGCCCCTTCGAGGACGGTTGCGTCATGACCGGTTGGCCCATCGACTTACACGCGCCTGATCCCAAGTACGTGAAAGACTTCGAGGGCGACGCGTTCATCGCGACGTGCCGAGGCAACAAGCGGTTTCCCCAACCCTATTGGGTTCCATACCGAATCCTCTACTCGAGGAACGTGCCGAACCTGTTCATGGCGGGACGCGACGTAAGTGTCACGCATGAAGCGTTGGGAGCCGTTCGTGTCATGCGCACCGGGGGCTTGATGGGCGAAGTGGTGGGACTGGCCGTATCGCTGTGCAAGAAGCACGACACGGATCCGGATGGCGTGTACAGGAACCATTTGGACGAGTTCAAGGCGTTGCTTTTGCGGGGAGTGAACCCTACGGTCCCGCTGAAAACCGGTGCCTCGACAATCGGCCGTTAGCGCAACGGTCGACAACGGAGAGGAGTGACGATCCTTCGACTACTAAGCAGAGAAGCAAGACCTGATGAAGTACGTGAACATCTTTCACGCGAATCTGAACTACGCCTACCTCGTGCCTGAGCGGTACGAGTTCGTCATCCGCTCAAGCTACGAGTTGTTGATAGACACGATGCGGGAGGTGTTTCCGAGGACGAAGTACGTCTTCGAAGCCTCGGGCTACACGTTGGAGCAGATTGCCGAAAAGACGCCCGACGTCTTGGCGAAGTTGCTCGACGCGATCGACCGGGGGCAATGCGAATTCATGGGTTCGCCCTACGCGCACCCCATGCTGCCCAACTTCCCCGAGGAAGACGGCCGATGGTCGATCCAATTCTCGAATGAAGTGTACCAGCGGCTCTTGGGTTTTCAGCCGGTGAGCTTCTGGAATCCCGAATGCGGCTGGCGCGACTACGTGCCCCGGCAGGTCGCCGAAACCGGCTATCGCAACATGATCGGCGATTTCGAGGCGTATAGCCGCTCGGTGGGATCGGACGGCGAGCCGTTGCGGCCCGAGATTTTTGAAGTCGAGCAGCGCGATGGAAAAGCCTTTTACGACTTTGGTTTTGACTATGATCTTCCCGGCTCGGAGCGAGCCATTCATTTTCCGTTCCGGCGCGTGGCCGGTTTGCCCGACGATCGGATTCACATGTTCTTGCGGACCGATCGGGTTGCGCAGCCCGGTGTTCGGTTCTTCATGAGCATGGAGGGCTACACATTCGATGCCTACCTGGAACTGATCCGCAAGTACTCCGAGCAACCGGCCGGCGAGCCCGAGGGCGCCCTGATCATCTATGCCGACGATGCCGAATACGTGGGCACCAACGGCTGGTTCCGGTTGAAGTACCAGAATCGTCCGGACAACGTCTTCGAGCGATCGCCCGGCGCACGCGACAAGTTGATTCAATTGCTCACGGCATGCAACGAAATGGGGCAGTTCGTTACGTTCGACGAGGCTTGCAACCAACTGCCCGCTCTGGAAGAAGAAGTTGCCATGGACAACGATTCGGCATGGCACGGCGCGCGGGCTTCGACCTGGGCCGAGACGCCCATGGCGCGGCTGCTGCGGCCTTGGCAGGACCTGGTTCGCCGGAAGCTGCACGGCAACGCCACTCTGGACGAGCCGACGCAACGTCGGGCCTGGTTCCATCTGACCAACTCGTACAACTCCGACGGCCAATGGCCACCGACCTTGCCCGACGCACCCCACATCGTCCATCCGTCCAATTACGCCTACTGTTTCGACAACCTCGTGGCGGCCGAGCAACTAGTGGGCGGCGTCGACCGCGGTGCGCTGGCCGTCGATCCGGTGGCTACGCTCCGGGCGATCCTTGGCCCGCAACAGGAACTCGTACTCTGGAAGGCTCGGCAGTTAAGCCGCTCGGTCGAAGCGTCGGTTGCCAAGCAAGGTCGTCTTGCCGAAACGCTGATTAAGAGGTCGCAAGACACCCGTTCGATCGAAGAGTCGGCCGCGCAGGTGCTCGACCCGGCGGAGTACAAGGTGCGCGCGGAGAGCCTGATGGCCGCTCGGCAGTTGGTCGAGGGCGTGGAAATCGAGAAGTTCGACACGGCGCCGCTACCAACGCAATGAACGTCCCTGCCGTGACATCGCGCGATTTGTTAACCGCCGCGCTCGAAGGGGGAACGCCGTCGCGCACGCCGCTGGCAATCTATGACTGGTGCATGGGGGCGATCACGGCCGATCAACTCAGGGAAAAGATGCGCGAGCCGCGATGGCGACGCCTGATCGACCGGGGGCTGGCCGTGCGCTGTCACTGCCCGGTGACCAGGGCCATCGAGCACGGCGTGGAGTCTTCGGTGAAGGAGACTCGCCAAGGTGCGGACGTGCATCGCACGGAGATCAAGAAGACGCCGGTCGGAACGTTACAGAAAACGAGTCGCAACAGATGGCACCAGGACAACTGGATCAAATGTGCTGAGGACTACAGAATCCAGCAGTGGATCGTCGAACACACGGAGTTGGTGCCGAACTACGATGCGCCCGCGGAAGCCGAAAACGTGGTCGGCGAGGATGGCATCGTGGTGGTTACCGGCGCAGCCAATTGGATGCACCGTACTCCGGCAATGTGCATAAACGTCGACTGGGTCGGCACCGAGCGATTTTGCCTCGATCTGGGACTCGAATTGCCCGAGTTGTTCGAGCTTTACGATGCCGAGAAGAGGCTTTTCCTGGAAGAACAACGTTTGATAGCCGCGGCGCCCGGACGATACGTCGCGTGGTTTGAGAACCTCACTGCCGAGATGCTCGGCCCCCGGCGTTACGGTGAACTCCTGATGCCCGTCTACCAGGAGGCCGTGCCGATCCACGAAGCGGCGGGCAAACGGGTGATGGTGCATTACGACGGTGCGTTGCGTGCCGTCGCCGAGTTGATCGCCGAGGCCCCATTCCACATTATCGATTCGCTCACGGAACCGCCCGAGGGGGACATGACCTACGACGAATGTCGGACAGCCTGGCCCGACAAGGCGTTTTGGGCCAACATCAACGTTGACCTTTACTACCGCTCGGCGGAGCAACTGCACGAGGTGGTCCTGGGCATGTGCCGCCGAGCCGGCCGCCCGGCACTGGCGTTTGAAATCTCGGAGGACCTGCCAACCAACTGGGAGCAATCGGTGCCCGTGGTGTTGCAGGCACTCGAAGAAGCGAATTGACCAGCAGCCGCGTCGTAGCCCGCGTCGCCGAAGAGCTTGCGAGGCTACAGCGCGTCAGGACCGTTCATTTCGTCAATATGTTCTCAACAAGGCAATCCTGGAGCAAATGAGCCACACGACCGAGACAAGGACCAAGAAGGATCGTGTCAACTGCCAACCAGCTTCGACGCTCCGCGCCACATCGATCGAGCAAGAGAGGTTGCTCGGCCAGAGAAAACCCGCAACTCTCGACAAAGTCGCCCGGATGAACCAGGCGTTGCGGCACGAAGAACCCGATCGCGTGCCGATCAGCGACTTCTTTTGGGGAAGTTTTCTAAAGCGCTGGCGCGAAGAACTCGGCCTGTCGCCCGATGCCGATCCCTACTACCACTACGATCTGGATTGGGTTGTCACCCAGCCCAACATGGACCCGTGGATCCGATCCTTTGAAATCATCAAGCAAAATGACCGAGAAGTGGTTGCCAAAACGGGATTCGGCGCCGTGATGCGCAAGAAGTTCGATTTCCCAATGCCGGAGCCCATCGCCTGGGAAACCGATGCGATTGAGAAACTTGAAGCCGTTGAGTTCGACGATCCGGCCGACCGGCGGCGTTTCTTCACCTCAGGCGATAACCATCTCGTCGGCATGAGTGACACGTTCGAACGCGACAGCCCAGCTTGGCTCGACTCGGTCAAGACCCTTCACCCTGATTTTGCCGTCTACGGAAGCACGGTTGAATGCTCGGAGTGCCTCACTCGACTCATCGGCCAGCGGAATACGATGCTCTGGATCGGCCTCTATCCGGGACAGATGGGCAAAGCGATCAATCGCATCGGACAGTTCTATTTGGACTTTCTGAAGGCCGAGATCCGGGCCGCCGACGGGCTGCTGGACGGCATGGTGATCTGGGGCGACGTCGCCTACCGCAACTCGATGTTCTTTTCACCCACCTACTGGCGCCAGTATTTCCGGCCCTGGGTCAAGGCTATGGTCGACGAGTGCCACGCACACGACCTGCCGGTGATCTATCACGGATGTGGGAATGTTTCGTTTATCCTCAATGACTTTGTCGAGATCGGCATCGATGCACTCAATCCGCTGGAGGCGAAAGCCGGCCTGGACTGCGTGGAGCTGCGCCGTCAATATGGACACCGCTTGGGGCTCTGCGGCAACAGCAACATACAAGTGTGGGAAAGCAACGATCGTGAGCATATCCGCCATGAGGTGTTGCGAAAGCTCGAAGCCGCCAAAGGCGGCGGAATGATCTTCCAGTCGGACCATTCGGTCAGCAGCGCGGTTTCTGGTCATACCTATGACTTCATTGTAAACTTAGTTAGGGAGTTTGGAACTTATCCTTTGGGCTTGCCCAAACGCGGTCTCAAGGAACATCGTATCGACAGGCAACACCGATGATACGACCTGTAGCGATACTCATCGTGGCCGGTCTCTTGATGCAAGAGACGCTGCTTGCGGAGCCAACTCCGACAGAACGCCGTTCAACCGCAACAACCGAGAGCATTCGGCAGTGGAGCGAGCTGAAATACGGCACGTTCATCAGCTTCGGTCTGAGCACCTTCTCGGGCAAGGAGCACCAGCGAGAGGCTGTCCCTTCGGATACGTATGCGCCGACTGACTTGGATGTCGAACAGTGGGTTCGCGTAGCACGCGACGCCGGCATGAAGTACGCCGTGCTGACGGCAAAACATACGGCCGGTCATTGCCTTTGGGACTCCCACGTGCGGTGGAAGGGAAAAGAGTTCGACTATGACGTTGCGACCAGCGGCGACAAGACGGACGTCGTGGCGGCCTTCGTCGCGGCCTGCAAGAAGTACGACGTCAAGCCGGGCTTGTACTATTGCCTTGAAGACTATCGTCACAACGCGAATTACCACGCTGCCAAGCCACGAAGAGACTCGTACAACCTGCCCGCCGAGTACCATCAGTTGGTCAAAGATCACCTTGAGGAGTTGCTTCGTCGCTACCCCGACGTGTTTTGTCTCTGGTTGGATATCCCGGTTCAAGCCAGCCTAAAGCAGCGGACCGAGATCTATAGACACGTCAAGAGTCTGAAACCCGATTGCCTGGTTTTATACAACACGGGTATGGCAAGACATAAACGGACGATCCGAAATATCTACAAGGCGGCCTGGCCTACGGACATCCTCAACAGCGAGATCCATCTTCCGCGGCGCGGCTCAATAGACCTGAGGCAAAGCTACCGTGGCAAGACCTACGACTTTGGCTACGAGCATTGCGACAAGATCGGCAAGTGGTGGTTCTGGATGCCTGACGAGAAGCCGCGTCCGACGGAGGAGTTGTTGCGCATCTATCAAGCGGTTCGACAACTGGGCGGCAATCTCTTACTGAATGTTCCACCGGACAGAACGGGCCGCATACCCCAATCACACATTGAGGCACTGATGGATTTGCGGAAAAGGATCGGTGCGCGTCCGGGCGGGTAATCGAAGGATGGAAGGTTCACAGTTTCATTCCTCCGATCGTGCATCGCAGGCCGGTACGGTCAGCGGTGAATATCGCCCGTAAATGGCCGAAAAGATGAATAAAATGCAATGACTAGCTGGTGGATTAGCTCTGATGTAGCCGGAGCAAGAAACGCAATACTCGTTTTCAACCGGGCAGAGGCCAACCATGACTCTCGACTTCGAAATGTCCCGATGGAATCGGTTGCGCGACATATATCACCGTTGGTGGGCGGGCGAGTTGGACCGCCCGATCGTGCCGGTGGAGTTGACCGGTCGCGATCCGGGTCGGCCCAAACCGGACACCCCCCTGTTGACCCAAGCCACCTGTCACAAGTTATCCATTCCCGCGGACGATCTCATCGATCGGTTGGACTACGGATTGTCCACCCGAGCATACTTGGGCGACGCCTTCCCTCAACTCAACTTCGATGCCTTTGGGCCTGTATTCATTGCTGCGTTGTTTGGTGCTCGATTGGAAAACGACTCCGGCCAAGTCTGGTTCGTGCCCGAGCAGAACCGCGCAATCGCGGAAATCCACTTCGAGTTCGATCCCACAAACATGTGGTTCCAGCGGATCCGAGACATCTGCGTCGCTGCACAGAAACGCTGGCAGGGGGAGGTATTGATCGGCTTGCCCGACCTGGGTGGAAACCTCGATATCCTTGCTATTTTTCGCCCGGGTAAGCAGCTTCTTTTGGACCTTTACGATCATCCGGACGAGGTGAAGCGGTTACTTGGAGAGGCCCACGACTGCTGGCACCGCGTGGTCGAGGAAATCAACGGGATTATTCAGCCAATCAACCCAGGCTACAGCGATTGGTCGGGCATTTTCACCAACCGACCCAGCTACATGCTTCAGTGCGATTTCAGCTACATGATCTCCCCGGAAATGTTCAACGAGTTCGCCAGGCCCGAACTGGAGGCTACCTGCGCAAAGCTGCCATACAGCTTCTACCATCTCGATGGGCCGGGCGCCTTGCCCCACCTGGATTCGCTGCTGGAGATCGAAGACCTCGACGGCATTCAGTGGGTACCCGGCGCGGGCCAGCCGAACTGCAGCCACTGGCCGGAGGTCTACCAGAAAATCCACGCGACCGGCAAGAAGATCCAGGTGGTTGACAACGATTTCGACAGTTTGGACGCGGTTATCGAGCAGATCGGTATGAGTCGCGGTGTTCACCAATTCGTGATCCGAAAGTCCATCGACGAGGAGGACGCGGTGCGACGTCGCCTGGACAAGTATGCTGTCGAATAGATGGACATCCACAGTCAACTGCAAACGGCCGACTTCGTCATCATCGGCATCTACGCCGTCGTGGTGGTTGGTATCGGCATGTGGGTGAGCTACCACCGGCGCGCCGCCGATGACTTGTTTCTAGCCGAGCGAAGTCTCAGTTGGCCTAACGTGGGGCTGTCGATCTTCGGCACGAACGTCACTCCGGCGTTTCTGATCGCTTCATGTGGAGTCGCCTACACCAGCGGCATGGTCGCGGCCAACTTCGACTGGCTGGCTTGGTGGTTCCTTATGCTGCTGGCGATGCTCTTCATCCCCTACTACGTCACGACCCAAGTCAGCACGATGCCCGAGTTCATGCGGCGTCGGTTCGGACAAGCGACCTACAAGTTCCTGTCCTGGTATGTATTGTGCACGACGATTGTCTTCTGGTTGGCCGCCATACTCTACGCCGGCGGCATTCTGTTGGGACACATCATGCACTGGCCGCTGTGGGTTGCGGTCCTCGTGCTCACGGCCATCGCCACCAGCTTCATGGTCACCGGCGGCCTGGCGGCCGTGATCGTGACCGACGCGATTCAGTCCATCCTGATGATCGTCGGAGCAACGGCGCTGACGTTGATCGCGTTTACCCACGTCGGTAGTGTCGAGCGACTCGTCGACGGTGTTCCGGCGTCGTACTGGCGACTGATTCGGCCCCCAAGAGATCCACAGTTTCCCTGGCCGGCCGTGTTCCTGGGCTACCCGGTCATGGGAATCTGGTTTTTAGTGCACCGATCAAACGATTGTCCAGCGGGTGCTTGCCGCCCGAGACATACGCCAGGGACAATTGGCCTGTGTGTTCACGGGGTTCCTGAAGATCCTTACTACTTGCTGATCTCCTTCTATCTGTTTGTCGGCATGAACGTATTCATGATCCTAGTGTCACTTCTGACACAACATTCGCACGAAGAGGAATCCTTGCCCGCGCTGAAGGAGACCCATGCCCAACACGACAAGAAACCCACCTTCGTCTGGCTACTCTGGGGAATTCTATTGGCCTTTGCATGGCGAATGAACCGAGGCCGACCAACGGGAGGCCGGTAAATGAGCCAAAAAGGTTGACTGGCCGGATCATTCTCCAGGCAAAGATCAATAGCACTGGCTATGCTCGCTCTCTACATCGTCTTCGATTAGAACGTCGTACTGTTGAACCCCACGTCGAGTTCGTCGTAGTCATAGAGGATGAAGTCTTACTCTCTGGTGTCATACATGTCGATGTTTGGGCGGAGGATGGGGCCATTGTCTTGCTCTTTGGCGTCGCCGGCTCGACATGGAACAGCGAGCTTGGTGACAAGCTTTGCCGCGGTCGTGTGCGGCATACGTCCACCATGCCGACTTCCGCTGCAATCGACAGATTTGGCCACCAGGCGACAACACGCCTCAATTCTGGGGCATGGACCAACGGAAGAAGACCAGGATGAGCCGTCGAACACGAGGCTCAATTGACGCGGCACCCCGCCAGAAAAGTTCAATTGGCGTCCAGTCGCCCCGACTTTCCTTAGAAATGAGTCTTTCGGCGAGCACATCGAAGCGTTTTCTCATTGTGGAAACTTGAGTGACGTCATCAAGAAGGAAGTCCAAACAGACGATTTCGAGGGTTCGCCGCTTGGCGGCACAATCCGGAAGCGATTTATCCGCAATGCCTTGCGAGAGTCCAAACGCTTTCAGCGCGATCTTTCAGGCCTTCCCGACGCCACAGGCGGTAGACCCACTTGAAGTTCACCCGCCAAACCGCACCTGAATCTCTCACCTTGCTGATTCTCCCAAGCTCGCTGGCTGCCGAGGCGGTTGGCTCTGGTGTCCTACACCTGAACTTGACGCCCGTTTGACGCCTGGTGTCGCACTTTCTTGGTCAAGAGTACCGGATTGATTTTCTTGACAAGAAAACCCCCATTCGACACCAGGCGTCACTGACGCCCGTCCTGGGCGATTTGTGGCATTCCAGGGGGTTTGGAGAGAGAATGCAGAATCGCCGCAAGTGATTGAAAAGTTTTGCGTTACGGCGGAATTCGATGGTTTCCCGGAAAGCTTTTCGGCTTTCGACAGTCCGGTACTCTAACCAATTGAGCTACGTCCCCTCAGCGGGAACCATGAATTATACCTGGTAGCCCCCGGCTCGCAAGAGTGTAGACCGTCATGTTTTCCGCTGCCCAGCGGCTGAGGCCGTCGACCGCTGGACCCTGCCGGGGTACCGTTGTTCGTCCTCCCGACGGGACTTCTCCAAGCCTCAATCACTTCTCTGAAGCTCGGTAGCGGATTTACCGGTCCTATCGACAGTGCCCGGATGCTTTCGGTGCTGGGCCTGTAGAATCCCACGGTGACTGATTCCTGACGTAAAGTTGTGATATGGGGGAAGGACCATCCGCTGGTGTCGGCTCTACCTGGTGGAGCCGATCGGCGGACGGACGGCACGGTTACGGTTGGGCAAGACCGCGACCGTCGTGCAACCTCCATGGTCCTCCGAATCGCGGCTTGCCCGTCGCACGGGCAAGCGGTTCGGTGGACATGACGGGGAGAATCAACCTATGTGGCACTTCTTCCGAGACTTGACGCGTTTTCTTCAACGCATCGACCCCGGGGAGTATCTGATGCTCTTGGTCTTGGGGCTTGTCATCGGATTCTTCTGTTTGCGTGGTTTTGGATCTCGTTCGAAGTACTAGCCGCCCCGGGATTCCTCAGTCCCTCCTGAGGGTGGTTTCTTGCCGGACGCCTCGATTTGCCTGAATACGCCGCCACGTAGGTAAAACGTACCCTATACTTTCACGACCGCCACTTGGTGACCGCGATGTGTTCCCGACCGGTGGAAGTCGGTGGTTTTCATGGAAAGATGGTCCCCTAGGTTCCCCATTCCCTTCGTTTGACATCTTTGACTAGAGGTTCTCCTGTGTTTCTTGCTGAATTCACGAACAACATTCTTGCCTGGTTTCCACGACTTTCTACACCGATAACGCTCCTACTGGTGGCGACGGTCGCCTATTTCTTCGGACGTCGGCGGTCCGAGACGTCGTCCGGCGGTGCCATGCGATCACGACGCGAGCTGCAACGTGCCCAGGCCGTTGCACGTGAGTTGGAAAACATCTCGGAATTGATTCGCAAGCACCTTTCCAAACACCATTCGAGTGTGAGCCGGTTCAAGCAACGCGTCAATCGACTTGGTGACAATAACCAGGACGCGGACCTGCGGGAAGTCTTTCGCGAGGCGGAGCAGATGCTGCAACCCACCATCCAGTTCGCCGGGCAGATTGCCAACGCCTACGACCAGATCCGTCAGCAGACCAATCGCTTGATGGCCTTCACCGACGCTCGGACCGATCCCTTGACGGGGGTCAGCAATCGCCGGGCGCTGGATGACAACCTCAGCGGCCAATTGGCGCTCAACGCTCGCTACAACGTGTCGTTCACGCTGGCGATGTTCGACATCGATCATTTCAAGCAGGTGAACGACGAGCGGGGCCATTTGTGCGGCGACGGCATCCTGCAGGAGGTCGCAAGGATCATCGACGAGAATGCCCGTGAAACCGACACCGTCGTCCGTTATGGCGGTGAGGAATTCGTCGTCCTTATGCCGGAAACCGATCTCGAGGGTGCCAGCCACTTCGGCAACCGCGTGCGAGAAATCGTCGCGAAGACACTGCCCGTGACGATCAGCGGCGGCGTGACCCAAGCCATCGATGGCGACTCGAGCGAATCGATCATTGGCCGTGCCGACGCGGCTCTCTACGAAGCCAAGACCAACGGCCGCAACGCTGTCTGTCGCCACGATGGCGAGCAGATCGAATCCGTCCTGGAGCAGGCCGTGGTCGAACAGGCCTGACTCCGGTCTGGTGATGGCCTCGTGCCAACCCGGGACCGTGGGAGCTTGGAGTTACCCTAGGGTCGCTCACAGCAGCGGTTTTCCTTTGCGTTTGCGCTGGGCGATTTGCCGCCTGGCCCTTCGTCCGGCGGCCTGCCAGAGCGATCTTTCATCGACAAAGCCGCGAGGAAACTGCTTGGCATAGGCCCGCAGGAAGCGGTAGCGCACCGCTTGGGTTACCCAAGGATGGGCTTCGACGCTCGTGGCCAGTCGTGCCAGATCGGCCGCACATCGCCGCACCGAAAGGTGCCGATGGATGCGCACGCCGTCCATGTCGACCAACCAGGTTTGCAGTTCCCGGCCACGCTGGGCGACCAAGAGATTGCTCCCCTTCAAGTCGCGGTGCGAAACGCAACGTGCGTGCATGCGCCCGACGAGCTCTCCCAGACGCTCCGCACATAGCCGGACCAGGTGCCCTCTTTCGGCCGGCGGACGCTCGGCCAGTCGCCACGCCCAGAGATGCAGGTTTTCGGCTCCCTCGATCCACTCGACGGCCAGATAGCTCTCGCGCGGCTGCCACCAGCCGGCCGACCGGCGCGCCCCGGCGGCCCGATCCCAGGGGTGCCCGTCACAAACCGCCAAGGGCCGAGCGGTTGCGATCCGTCGGGCCACTAGCGCGTGGCCTGACGACCAGCTTCGTAGCGCGCGAGACCGGCGGAACCGGTCGCACAGCGCTTTCCACCCGTTGCGCGGCCGGTACCGTTTGAAGCCGACCGGAACCGGGCCGTTGCCCAGAGGGAACGCCGTGCGGACCATCAGGCTCGTGTGGCTCATCTTGACCGGCTCGTCCAATGCCTCGTAGAGCAGGCTTTCGGGCTGCTGCAGCAACCGGTCGATGAGAGACTCGGGAAGCTTGTGCACGGCGTGAAGCCGTCGGCCATGCCAACGCGCGGCGACGAAGTCACGACCGGCTCGCAATGCCCGGTGGTCGCGCCGGCGATCGATCCGGCGCGAGTGGGCCCTCGCGCCGCGATCAAGCTCATCGAACATCACGTCGCCTGCCGGGTGGCGGAGCTCGGGGCGATGCGCGAGATAGGTTCGCAGAAATCGCCATCGCTCGGCAACCGACAGCCGATCAAACCACTCGGCGTGCAGAACGACCAGATGGGCACGCGAGGCGGTCCAATCCAACGGGCCTGAAAACCGCGCGCCGGCCAGGTCGATCAGGTAAAAGGCCGGCTGGTCGGCATCCTCAATCGCGTCGGGCGCCACCAAAAGGTTGCCTGCGTGGAAATCACGGTGCCGCAAGCCGGCTTGATGCACTCCGGCGACGAACCGGGCCAACCGCAGCAGGATCAGGCGGCGCAGTTGCCGCCGACGCGCCGCCGGGAGCGACTTGAGCCGATCGAGCACATACTGGTCCAACGGCTCGGCGCCGTCGATGGCTTCGGTAATGAAGTAGCTGTCCCGAATCCATCCGTGCCGGTGTTGCTCGCCAAAGGCAATCGGCCGCGCCGTTGGAACCCCGCGCCGCGAGGCTTCGACCGCGTTGTTCCACTGGCGCCGCGCCGCAGTGCCACGCACAAGGTTTGCCAACACTTGAGCCGGACCGTCACAGCGCTCGTGTTTCATGTAGACCGTGCGGCCGTCCAACCGAATCAGATAGATCGAGCGCCCGGCACGATGCTTGACCCGCTGTGCGCGGCCCGCCGAAAGCCACTCGGCCAGGCGGAGTCCACCCCGGGCCAACAAGACCGATTCCCAATCCGGCAGAACATGCCATCGAACGTGGTCTTCGGTCCGACACATGACCGGCGCGATCGAACGCGTGACGTGCTTCATGGCATGGATGTCATACACATTCGCGTTTCGTATTACGAGTCCATTTGTGGAAGAAAAACGGCAATTATTCTTCAGACCGGCGGTGCGCCGGACGGAGTGCGACGACCTTACTGTTATCAGGGACCACACCGTGCGGCAAGCCCAGTTCCGGCGAGAGGACAAGCTTGATGCCTCGGGCGGGGCGCGTGCATTTTGCCTCGGCCATGGGAGGAGAAAACTGGATGCCGTGTGCCCGC
This sequence comes from uncultured Planctomycetaceae bacterium, assembly GCA_964637625.1. Taxonomy (GTDB): domain Bacteria; phylum Planctomycetota; class Planctomycetia; order Pirellulales; family Thermoguttaceae; genus UBA11386. The sequence continues at coordinate 11,812 of CAZWWC010000017.1, read as the reverse complement.
GTCGGGTATCATACAGGCCAAGAGCGCTTTTGCTGGGGGATATTTATCAGGAATCAAGTAAACTTTGTGTCTTCGCTGGTCGATTTTGTACGGTATTGGTGCTTGGCAAACGGGCTCACTCGCTGCCGGTTTCAGAGAAGCTTGTTGTCGCAACAGCGGGCAAGGTGAGCCCGCCGGACAATTGTGTCCTGCAACGTGGCGTTGCAGTGTTATCCCATGACCTAGAAACATGGTAGGATTCGATGCCGCTGTTTGAAATCGAGACCGACGCGCACATCATCATCACTTGGGCCGACGACGAAGACGCTTCCGTGGCCGTCGTCGAAAAGGCCTATCCCAGCGAGCCACCCATTCGCATCACGCGGCGTCCGCGCGACACGTGGGTAGTTTCCAAATCGGCCTTGGGGATCAAAGGGCCGACCGATCCCTGCAATATCGCTCGCGACTGCCTGGCCAAGGCGTCCGGCGACAAGCTGCAGGCGATCCGTCTTTATATGAAGCACACGGGCGCCGACCTGGACCAATCGCGCAAAGTCATCGAGTCGAACATGGTCATGGGCTGGTGAGCCATCGTGATCCGGTTTCCAGCCCATTTCTTCTTCTTATGGACGGGTAGCGGGTGCCACGGGCATCTTGCCCGTGAAGCACACTGGGCGCCAGCGGCCTCCTCGCAGCGTCGCCACGATCTCATGAGAGACGCCCAAGCCCGCTTATCTCACCACCCAGGCGCGGCCAGAAGCAGTGAGCCATTGCTTCGCAAGAGCGGGCGTCGGGGAATTGAGAGGGCGAAGCTCCTGGTGAGCCGGGCATGCTCGCCCCTTTGTGGCTCGGGCGTGAAAAACGCCCTGCCACTGTAACGCAAAGCCTAGGACGGGACCCCTCTGGTTTGGGCAAGTGGGGGAGTTGACCCGGGCGGATCACCAATTTACAGTAAAGGTTTGGTGTCTCTGGGCATAGCCCATTGGAACCGGACCCCCGCTGGTGGCATGATCCTCGGCCTTCGATGCTGTCCAAACGCGTTATCCCTTGTCTCGATGTGAACCAGGGTCGCGTCGTCAAGGGCACGAATTTCGTGAACCTTCGCGATGCGGGCGATCCGGTCGAGGTGGCCGGTCGCTACGAGGCGGAGGGGGCCGATGAGTTGGTCTTCCTCGATATTACGGCCAGTCACCAACAGCGGGACATCATCCTGGATGTGGTTCGCCGGACGGCCGAGGTCGTCTTCATGCCCTTGACCGTCGGCGGCGGCATCCGCACGCTGGAGGACATTCGAGCCCTGCTCCGTGCCGGAAGCGACAAGGTCTCGATCAATTCGGCTGCCTGCCGCGGTCCGGAGTTTGTCCGCCAGGCGGCCCGGCGGTTCGGAAGCCAGTGCATCGTGGTCAACATCGATCCGAAACGCGTTTGGAGGGACGGACAGGAATTCTGGGAAGTGCACATCAACGGTGGTCGCATCGGCACGGGGCTGGAGGCGGTCGGTTGGGCTCGCGAAGTGGAACAGCTCGGCGCCGGCGAGATCGTGCTCACCTCGATGGACGCCGACGGCACGAAGGACGGTTACGATATTCCCATCACCAAGGCGGTGACCGAGGCGGTGACGATTCCGGTGGTCGCCAGCGGCGGCGCCGGCTGCCCCGACCATTTGGCCGATGCAATCCTGCTGGGTGGCGCCGAAGCGGCGCTGGCCGCCAGTATTTTTCATTACGGGCAATACACGATCCGGGAAACCAAAGAGCTGATGCGGGCCAGAGGAATTCCAGTTCGCTTGTGAAAGCGCGGTGCAAGACCGACCGAAGGGGAAAACCATGTCCATGCCACCCGATTCATCGTTGTCTTCCTTGTCGTCGTTGGGGGGATCGGTGTCGAGCTACGGGCCGAAGATGAGGTCCCTCTCGGCCGAAGGCGACAAAGAACGATTTCTTGTCAAAGACAAGGCCCTGGAAATCGACAAGCTGTTTCGCGCCTTGGTCCGGCTGGAAGGAAGCGACCTGCATCTGAAAGTCGGCGTGCCGCCCTATGTCCGCGTGGCCGGAACGCTCCGGGCGCTGAACCGGGCTCCGGTCGACGACGAGGAGATGGTCCGTTTGATCTTCCCCATGTTCAACGAGCGAATACGCCATATCTTCGACGAAGACGGCGGGGCCGACTTCGCCTACTCGCTCGAAGTCGACGGAAAGGTCTGGCGATTCCGCGTCAACGTGCTCACGCAGATGGACCATCCCGGGCTGGTTGCCCGACGCGTGAACAACTGGATCCCCGACTTCGAGACGCTCAATCTGCCACCCACACTGGACAAGTTGTGCGCCTTCTATCAAGGCATGATTTTGCTGGCGGGCGTGACGGGCTCCGGCAAGACGACGACCATCGCCTCGATGCTCGATTGGGTCAACCACCGCTATTACAAGCACATCCTCACCTTGGAGGATCCCATCGAATTCACCTTCAACGAGGATAAGTGCCTGATCAACCAGCGCGAGATCGGGCAGGACGTCAAGGACTTCATGACCGGCATGAAACACGCCGTCCGCGAAGACCCCGACGTCATGCTCGTCGGCGAGATGCGCGACCGCGAAACGTTCGAAACGGCCATTCAGGCGGCCGAAACGGGTCACCTCGTCTTCGGAACCATTCATGCGTCGACCTCACCGAGCACCCTCGGTCGAATCCTCGACCTGTTCCCGCAGGAATTGCACACGGCCATTCGAAGTGCCTTGGCCTTCAACATGAGGGCGATCATCGCGCAGAAACTGTTGCCCTCGATCAAGGAAGGCGTCCCTCGCGTGCCGACCGTCGAGATCATGACCTTCAACCCCACGGTTCGAAAGCTCGTCCTGGCAGGCATGGACGAGAAGCTGCCCGACGCCATTCGTCTGGCGGCCGAAGAAGGCATGCAGGATTTCACCATGAGCCTGAAGGACCTCGTCGAACGAGAACTGATCGATCGGGCAACCGCGTTCGAAGTGGCGCCGAATCCCGAAGCCTTGAAGATGGCGCTTAAAGGTATCACCGTTAGCGATTCTGGTATGCTCTCATGATCCGACTTCTAGTCATATTGCTGGTCACGCTGATTCTCTGCGTGTCGGTCCAAGGATACTCAATCGCGCAGGACCTCTCGCTGTTGCCCAGCGGAATAGAGGGACCAGAAAGCCAGCCGGCCGGTGTTCCAAGCGGAACGCCGGACAGGACCAGCGGCGCGCCGGCCGTCCCTTTTGAGCGGGGGTCGGGCCATTATCTGAATTGGATCAAGATCCTCATCGCGTGGCTCTTGTTCCTGCTCTGGGTGCACACGACCGACTGGGTCAGCACCGACTGTCAGGACAATCGCCTGCAATATATCCGCTGGAACCCGATTGTCTTCGGTGTGTTTGTCGGCTTCTACTTCCTCATGTGGCTGTTGCCTGGGTTCTGGCTCGGCCTTCCGCTTCTGGTCGTCGCCTACGTGGTTCCGCTGGTGACCTACATCGTTTACCGCAACCAGCAGGTGGCCAGCGAAAAGAAAGTGTTCACTCGGGCTCATTTGCGCTATTGGTTCGCTACGCGGATAAACAAACTCGGGGGGCATATCGAAGTCGAGAAAAAAGCCGAATGGGAGAAGGGCCCCCCGATCAAGCTCAACGCAACGGACGCCCAAAACGAACGAGACGACCGGACACACCTGCTGGCGGCGCGCCAGAGCGAGGGATTCAACGAAGCACGCGGCATGATCGCCGAGATGATGCTTCGGCGGGCCAATGCCATGATGTTGGAGTTCGCCCAGCAATCGGTCGGCGTCCGTTACATGATCGACGGGGTCTGGCACAACGACCAGCCCCAGCAGCGGGAGGCGGCGGATCCCGTGCTCGAAACGCTCAAGGTGCTCTGCGGCTTGGACCCCCAGCAGCGACAGCAGCGACAGCAAGGCTGGTTTTTGATCAACCACGACGACGTCGACTACAAGGCCTCGCTCACCAGCCAAGGAACCCAGACCGGCGAACGCGTCGTCATCCAGGTGGAAACCGAGCAGGTCCAATTCCAGATGCTCGATGATTTGGGCATGCGGCCCAAAATGCAGGAACAGCTCATGCAGTTGCTCAACGGCGAGCAAGGGTTTGTCCTTTTCTCGGCGATGCCGGCGGCCGGGCTGCGGAGCACGACCAAGGTCGCCCTGCAGAGAACCGATCGCTTCACGCGGGAATTCATGGCGGCCGAAGACGAGGCAAACCCCTACGAAACCGTGGAGAATATCCCCGTCAGCACGTTCCAGCTCGGCGAGAGTGTCCCCGAAAACAAGCAGCTCGACAGGGTGTTGACCAGGATCTTCCGAATGGAACCGGGCGTCATCGTCATGCGCGACCTGGTCAATGGCGAGGCCGTGAGCATGTTATGCGATCAGGCGGTCGGCGGGCGGCTTGTGATCGGGACCATTCGGGCAAAGGATTGTGCCGAGGCCTTGCTGCGCGTGTTGGCGCTGAAAGTGCCGCCGAAGGCTTTTGCCAAGTGTATCACCGCCGTGTTGAGTCAGCGCCTGGCTCGCAAACTGTGCGATACGTGCAAGGAAGCCTATGCGCCGACGCCACAGCTCTTACAGCAGTTGGGCATTCCGGCCGGGCGGATCCAGGCCTTCTACCGCCCGCCGCAGGAACCCGAGGAAGTCTGCTCGGATTGCGGCGGTATCGGATACAAAGGTCGCACGGCCGTTTTTGAACTGATGATCGTCGACGACGCCATTCGCAAGCTGATCGCAACCGGGGCGAAAACCGATGCGATTCGCCAGGCCGCGCGGGCCGCGGGCATGCAAAACTTCCAGGCCGAAGGGTTGCTGCTGGTGGCCAAGGGAATCACGTCCTTGCAGGAATTGATGCGCGTCATGAAACAGTGAACAAAGAAACCACAGATACACACAGATACACACAGATACACACAGATGAGAATTCCGAATGAGGGAGACCCGTGGCAGGTATGCCGTTGGAGATGAATGCGGGTCGCCTACTACCGGCCGGATCCTTAGGCTGCATTCCGTAAAGAACGTCCTCACTCCTTGCCTTCTCTGTGTTTATCTGTGTCCATCTGTGGTTCCAAAAGGAAAACCATTGACGCGTTGAGTGACTCATGGCCGAAATACTCCCGATTCTATTGCTCGTCATCTTCATTGCCATCGTCGCCAGCCTGTACGCCGAGGGGATGTGGGGGAATGCAATCATGCTGGTCAACGTCGTGACCGCCGCGCTGCTGGCGACCAACTATTGGGAACCGCTGGCCGATTGGGTCGAAAACATGAGCGAGGACATGGCAACCTACAAGTATCTCTTGGATTTTCTGGCCCTCTGGGCCGTTTTCGTCGTGGTCCTGGTCGTGCTGCGCGTGCTGACCGACATGGTTTGTCGGGTCAAGGTCCGCTTCTTGAAGATGGCCAACCAAATCGGCAGCGTGATCTTTGCTTGCCTTGTCGCCTTGGTCATGGTGTGCTTCACCACGTTCACTTTGCACACGGCGCCGCTAAGTAAGAACTTCATGTACGGGGCTTTTGAGCCCGACGAAGGCGTGGTGTGGGGATGGGCTCCCGATCAGTGGTGGATCACCTTCGCCCGATCCGTCTCCCGGGGCGCCTTCCGCTGGCCGGAGGTCAACCGGTTCGACCATCACGGCGACTTCGTCGGCCGTTATGGAGAGCGGCGGGCCCAAATCGAGAAGCATGTCGAAGACACCGGGGAAATCCGCACGAAGTAAACCGAAGGAAACCCGCCGGCGGACGATTCCGTCGGCCGCTTGACAAGAAGATCATGACGGATCAAGAACCATTGCAGCCGCATCTGGGCCGGTTGCACGAGGCCGACCGAGAGGAGTACCGTGCCGTCAGCGGTCTGGCCGTCACCGCGCTGGTCTTGGGCGTGCTCTCCGTCGCCGCCCTGGTCGACCTGTTGGCCTGGCTTTTCCCCGTTGCCGGAATACTCACCAGCGGGCTGGCGATTGCGCAGATCGCCCGGCAAAGACCGGAACTGGTCGGTCGCAAGGCGGCCGTCGCCGGCCTGCTGCTGTCGTTGCTTTTCGGCAGCATGGCGGTCGGTCATTGGGTAAGCTACCGGTGGCTGGTCCAGCGCGAGGCCCGAGCGGTGGGCATGGCCTGGTTCGAACGGCTTGCCCGCGGACAACCCCAATTGGCCCATCAACTGACGCTCGCGCCCGACGATCGCCAACCGCCCCGGAGCGATGCCTGGGCGGCCTATCGCACAAGTCGAACACTCCACGAGGCGCTGGAGCAGTACGTGGCCGAGCCCCTGTTGCGCACACTCTTGGCGCTGGGCCAGCAGGCGGCCGTCCGCTTCTATGCAACCGAAGACCTCGACGGTCCGGCCGGCGACGAAGTTGTCGCGCAACTTTATGCCGTCACGTTTGAAAAGGACGGCCAGAAGACGTCGTTCTTTGTGCGGATGGTGGTGCGACGTGCGGCAGCCGAAATCCCCGATCGCGCAGCCTGGCAAATCGTCGGCGTCGAGGGCGGCGTCTATCCCGCGTGGGAAGAAGACCCGGCATTGTCATTCTGAGCGCAGCGAAGAATCTCCTTCCCGGCGCGCCGCGGGATCGAGATCCTTCGCTACGCTCAGGATGACCTGCTACGGTGTCAGTCAGCCAAGCTTGGGACTACTGAATTTCAGTTTGGGGTCCAAGCCAGGACTTACCAGGCCCTGCCGCCTTTGCAGGTGCCGCAAAGGTACGCTTCGATGCCCATCGCCTGGGCCATGGCCGCCTTGGCCAGGACGGCTCGGTCGGCCGCCGCGGCGCTGTTGGCATAGGCCACCTGGATGTGGTTGGCCTTGTGCCGGGCCATGAATTGATCACGCGTCACGCCGTACGTGACGGCGTGCATGATGGGCCACTGCGGCGTGGTCAATTGAAGTCGGCGCTCGGTTTCCTTCTTGGGCAGCTTGACCACACCGGCGCGTCCGAGGTCCATTTTGACCTTGCCCTTCTCGACGAAGATCCGCGACCAGACGATCTCGCCCGGCTTCGAGATGCCCTTGAGCGATCCGCCGCCCAGCCGGAAGTACATCGAAGGCTGCCGCTCGCTCGAAGCGCCCTTCCAGCCGCCGATAAGGTGGGCCGGCGGGACCGAGCCGCTGATCAGGTAGACCCAGACGTAATCGTCCACGGTGCCGGACTGGTCCCAATCGCCCCAGCGGACGTCGTGGAGCGTGTTTTCGACCGGCTGGCCCATCGCCTTGTGCACCCGGTAGGTCATCAACCCGTCGAGCCCGGCACACTCGTCGACCTCGTTGAAGTGGACCAGCGGCTCACCCTTCCAGAGGATCCGCCGTCCGTCGCGGCTTTTGACCGGAGGCCGATCGCTATTGTTGAGCGTGCCTTCGACCAGGTCGCTGGCCGGCAGCAGGTCCTTGAGCCCCTGCTGGTACTGGATGCCGATCAGGTCACAGCCGAAATCGTCGGCGATCCGCATCGCGGCGATGTACATCTTGCATTGGATCAGAATCTGAGCATTGGTCAGATCAGTCTTCTCGCACTTGCCGGTGACGAACTTGATGCCCGCCTTGTCATACCACCGGCGGACCTCGCGAGCCTCCCGGTCGCTCACCTGGGTCGTCTCGTAGTAGAGGGCCGACTGGCTGAGCCGCTCCTTGAACACACCCATCGGGTTGAGCAACTCGTCCTGGATGATGGCGTTGTACATGCCCATGCATCCTTCGTCGAAGATGCCCATGATGGCCCGATTCTGGCGCAACTCGGCGGCCAGCGCCTCGCCGAGTTTCTTCTCGGCCGCCGGGATCTTAATCTTACTGAGCGGCTTGACGTGGCGGAGCGAATGGGTGACCTTGCCCGTCCGCAGCCACTTCGTCAGTTTCTTCGTGAACCACTCGTCGGTGAACTCCTCGCTCCAGAGCGTCGAGTAGGGCTTACCGGCCTTGGTGAGCGAGGCGTTCAGATTGAGCATGCCGACCAGCCCCGGCCACGTGCCCGACCAGTTGGCCACGGTCAGGATCGGGCCGCAATGGCCCAACAGTCCCGAGAGCACGTGATGGCTGTACTGCCAGACCGCCTCGGCCACGATAAGCTTCGCGCCGGGATCGATCTTGGAAAAAACTTCGAGACCTTCCTGCTGCGAACCGATGAATCCATGTTTTTCCGCCCGCTTGTAAGGATGTGCACGAACCAGTTCGTAACCGGCCGCCTTGATTGCCTTCGCGAGGGCATCTTCCATTTCCTTTTGCTTGGCCCAGCATGTCTGGTTCGCCGAGAGCCGCAGATCGCCGCTGGCCACCAGGAGCACCTGCTTTGCGGAAACTTTCTTTGGGGTGGTAAGCTTCGGAACCTGATAGGCCATGATTATTACTCCTTCGCTAGTGAGTTGGATTTTGCGCCACGGAGACGTGGCTAGGAGGCCGGCCGGCCGCATGTCGGCCCGCCCCGGGTCAAGCACGACTTGTCAATGAGGGTCCATCGTACCAGATTGCCCGGCCCTTGTCAGCCGTCCACCAGACATTCCGGGCAGGCCGAAGAAACAGGGCCCAAATGGGAGAAATCCGTCTTCCCAGCGGCCGACCCGGTGCAGGGGGCACCGGCTCAGGGCGGACGTTGCCTGGCAAAACGTTCGCCGGCTTGGTACCATAAAAGAGGGCCCCGTGAAGCCTTCCGATTTCTCCTTCCAACGACCTGCCCGCAAGGACCAGCACCGAAATGGACAAAGAAAAGGTATCCATGAACAAGTTCTCACGCCGTCACTTCATCAAGACAACCTCCTTGGCCTCGGCCGCCATTTGCGCCGGCGGTCGTGTCGAGGGCGGCGAAGCGTCGGCTCCCTCAGCCAGTGGGAGCCAAGATCCGTATCGATCCCGGTGGCACCAGATGCCCGATCGTTATTGGACCGGTCCGGACACCTGGGCCAACCCGTGGGAGGACTGGCAAATCCAACAGGGCCGTCTCGTTTGCACGAAAAGTGCCAGGGGACATCGAACGGTCCATTGCCTCACGCATCAATTGGGTGAAGGATCGGGCGAAGCCGAGATCGCCGTCGTGATCGAATACTGCAGCGCGACGGCTGCCGACGAGACGGGCACCGGGCTGGTCGCCCAAATCGGCAAGTCCCAGCAGACCCAAGCCCAAGGCTCGGCAGGCTTCGAGTTGGGTATCCGCGTCAAAGACCCTATCGACGACTATCGCAGCCGACTGCTGTTCGGCACCGGGCTGCCCGTGGGACTCAACGGCAAAGGTGATCTGTTCATCGGGCGGCGCGCTCGCGACCAATTCCCCAAGCTGGCCGCCGCGCTGGCCGCCGGCCGACCGATCCGCTTGGTCTGCAAGATCCGCATCGACCCACGGGAAGGCAAACTGCAGATCGAGCTGTCGGCCCTGCAAACGACCGACACGTCCGGCCAAGAGGTTTTGCTGGGCAAGATCGTCAAGGCGAGTGTGCCGGCCGAGAAGCTCGTCGGCAACATCGCCCTGGTCAACAACTTCGCGCCCAAGATCGCCGGTGACAAGTCGACCGGCCTTTATGCCTTCTCCCATTGGACGATTGACGGACCGAAAGTCGCGGCCGAGCGGCGGCAGAGCTTTGGCCCCATCCTGTGGACGCTCTACACGCTGAGCGATCGGGTCATGAAAATGACCGCCCAAATGCCGCCGCTGGGCGAGGCCGATAACCAGGAAGTCCGGCTGCGGATCGACGCGGGCGGAACATGGAAGACGATTGCCACGGCCACCATCGATCCGTTGGCCTCGACGGCCACCTTCCGCGTGAGCGATTGGGACGACACGCGCGACACGCCCTATCGTGTCTGCTGGACGCAAGAATTTCAAGATGGCAAGCGTCAGGAGTACACCTACTCGGGCACGATCCGAAAAGACCCGAAGGAGAAGCCCGAGCTGGTCGTAGGCGGCTATTGCTGTTTTTTCGATTTCCTGTTCCCCAACACGGCCGTCGTCGGACAATCACGCGCGATCGATCCCGACATCATGTTTTTTGTGGGCGATCAGCTTTACGAGCCGGTCGGCGGTTTTGGTTTTCTTCGCGAGGGCAACCTGAAGCGCATGATGGTCAGCTATCTGCGGAAGATCGCACTTCTGGGCTGGAGCGTCCGCGAGTTGACCAAGGATCGGCCCACCATCTGGATGCCCGACGACCACGACGTCTACCACGGGAACTTGTGGGGCGCCGGCGGACGAAAGATCACTTTGGAGGAGTGGAACGGGCCGTCGGGACATCGGAAATTCCCCGCCTACGGCGCCAAAGGCGGCTATGTCCAACCGGCCGAGTGGGTCCGCGCGGTCGAACGGATCCAAAGCGCGCATCTGCCCGACCCGTACGATCCCACGCCCATCGAACAAGGCATCGGCGTCTACTACACGGGCATGAAGTACGGGGGTGTGAGCTTCGCCATTCTCGAAGACCGCAAGTTCAAATCGGGACCGTTGAGCGTCTTCCATCATGAGAGTTCTCGGCCCGATTGGATCAGCGACCGGGGCGCGGCACTGGCGGCCGACGTGCCGAGAGCTGAGTTGCTGGGCGAGCGGCAGATGAAATTCTTGCGCGATTGGATCACCGACTGGCGCGATGTGCAGATGAAAATGGCCGTTTGCCAGACGATCTTCTGCAACGCGACAACCCACCACGGCCGTCCCTACCACTTCCTCGTGGCCGACATGGATACCAACGGCTGGCCCCAGAGCGGACGCAATGCCGCGCTGGATGTCCTCCGACGCGGACACGCTTTGATGCTGGCCGGCGATCAACACCTGCCGACGTTGATTCAGCACGGCATCAAGCGGCAGCACGACGCCGGCGTCTCGTTCTGCGTTCCGGCCGGCGCCGTCTGCTATCAGCGCTGGTGGCGGCCCGAGGAAGTCGAGTGGATGCGGCGGTCGGGCAAGCGTCATGATGATCGGCCGAACACGGGCCGGTATCGCGACGGCTTTGGAAATCTGATCGACGTGGTGGCGGTGGCCAACCCGCCGGTGAAAAAGTCGCCGAAGAACCGGCTGGAGCTTGGCCTTGGTCGGTCGTCCGGCTTCGGCGTGGTCCGCATGAACAAGCTCAAGGGCACGCTGGTGGTCGAGGCCTGGCCGGTCGGCGTTGATCCCTCGCGGCCCGACGCCGTGGAGTCTCAATACCCCGGTTGGCCCAGCACGATCGCGGTGGCTGACTGTGCCGGCAGCGGCAATCCGACGTTGCCGCCGGTCGTGCTGCGCGGCTGGGATAAGAAGTCTCTGCCGGTGGTCGAGGTCCGTGATGCGGACGACCAAATAGTCACGATCGTGCGAATGACCGAGACGACCCTCAAGCCGCGCGTGTTCGACTCGAAGGGTGCCTATACCGTCAACGTGATACTGCCCGAGTCCGATGGCCCGCGGCTGGTGAAGCGTTTCCGCGGCGTTTCTCCCATGCAGTCGGATGAACTCATTGTGGAGTCCGATGGCTGAAGCATCGTAGGCCGGGTCGCGACCTTATGTTTACCCACATTTTTCGTTGCAGCTCTCAGAATGAGTAACCGTTTCAATCTGCACACGATTCGACAAGATAGAGACCCACTATCGCTGCATTGCTATCAGATGCCCGTTTTGGTTGGTCATCGCAAAATGAAACGCTCATTTGGTGCAGCCTCTCCAGATTAGATGTGGGTAAACCTAAGGTCGCGACCCGGCCTACATCACGAACGATTGTTATGGCCATACGGTCGGAGTGTGACGGAAAGACAAGAAAATGCCGGATTGCCTCCGCCGGCGGATTGCACGCCGTGGGCGAAAAGCCCATAATAGAGTAGGGTCGGTAGGACCGAACGCGGCAGGAAGCAACGACCGAGCGTCGGGCAACTCTTTTTCAAAG
>CAZWWC010000016.1:0-25262 GCA_964637625.1 uncultured Planctomycetaceae bacterium | reverse complement strand
ACGTCCTCACCGTGCGACTGATCGCCGAAATAGATGTAGAACTCGTGGGGGCTGATGGAGTCGACCACGACGTCGGTCAGCGCGCCACCCAACCCGCGCAGACCCGCCTGCATCATCTCCTCGTTGGCCTCGATGGTCAACTCATCGTAAACCATCGTGAACGTCTCGCCGGCGCCGATCGAGCCATTGTCATTGACGTCGAACCCGACGGAAAACGTACCCGAGATCAAGGAATAAGAGCCTTCAAAGTTATAGGGCTCGGGCGAGGAGGTGATCGTGAGCTTCTGCACCTCGTTGCCGCCGACGGTAACCGAGAAGCGGCCGTAGGCCCCGGTGACGTTGTTCTCGCCCAGTTCCTCCGGCAAGGTGATGCGTTGCACTTCGTCGGTATAGTACCGCGCGTAGACGTTCGCGTCGAGCATGATGCCACCGGTGATGGGATCGACGACGTAATCACCCGTGCCCGGATCGATCACGTAGTCGTAGCGTGTCCAGGTGACGACGAAATCGCCGTCGTCATCCACGGCGAGCGACTGGCCGGCCAGGGTGTCCTGGTCCCACGCTTCGTAGTCGTTGCCGAGATCGCCGGTGAACGTCTCATTGACCAAATGATCGATCGGGCCCACCGGCGAGACGCTCAGCAGTTGGCGCTGCTCCAACGGGTCGATGATCAGCCGTCGAAACGAACGATCGGTAGCACCACTTGTCGGTCGACGTCCGACCAATCGGTCGCGCATGTGCCCTACGCTGGATGCGATTCTTCGAAGCTCTGGCAAGCGGAAAAGTGACATCTCTTTCTGTCCTCAAGTCAAGTTCCGGAACCCGGAAGTGTATTGCCCATCTGTTCCAAATCCCCGATCGACTGGCCCGTCGATCGGGAAGTCCCCGGATCCTCGCCGTCGGCGCAAGGTGCCCGCGACGAAGCCGAAGGGGCCTCTTCGTGGACCTCGCCCGTTGCGCGCAACCAGAACGAGGAATCGGGATCGGTCATGGCCGCTCGCGCGGCCGCCTTATCCAAGTTGAGAATCATCGGCTGGCTCTTGCCCGGCAGAAAATGCACGTCGTAAAGCTCCTCGCAACCGGACGTGAACTCGAACGTGGCGACTTCCATGCCGCTGGGAAGATCGACCACGGCCACGCCGCAAAGGAGCGTGTGGTAGCGCTCCTGAATGGGCAGGCCGCCGAAAATGTGTTTTTCGCGAATCTTGCAAAGCCCCACCAGCGCGTAACGCCCCACAAACGCCAGACCTCGCAAATACCCGGTCAATCGACATCGGACCTCCGCGCGAGCGTCGGTCGGGTCGATCGAAAGCAACTCGCCGGTACCCGAGTTGAGCACCCAAAGCCGGCCGTCATGCCACCGGGGTGAGTGGGGCATGGCCAAACCGTCGGCCACGATCTCGTCCGTCTCCACGTCAATGACCACCCCACCCGTCGCCTTCTTCTCGCGCCACCCGCCCGGCGCGTCGGTCGTGCCCAACGCCGTCACGTACTTCGGCCGGCCGTCGACCATCGCCACCCCGTTTAAGTGGCAACGATCCTCCGGCACCAGATCGGTGACGAAGCGTGGTCGCCATATCGGCGTGAAGTTGTGCTCCTCACTGACCCGCGCAAGGCACGAAAAGCGTGTGTTGACCAGCACCACACCATCCCGGCCCAGCGCCACGTCGTGCGTGTGCAGGTCGCCCGTGTGGTACGTTACCCGGGGTAGATACAGGGCATCGTAACGGCCGGGCTGATCCTCGCGGTAGTCGGGAGCCAAGAGCCGGGCATTGGTGAAGAACCACACGTCGTGACGCGTGGCCAGCACCATCCGGTCACCCTGGGCGGCCATGCCCAGCGGCTTGTCGAACTCGCGCATCAAGAGCGTCACCTGGCGCCCGTCCCAACCGACAACCGCCACCTTGCCCGCCTGATACGTGGTCATGACGACCGATCCGCCGGCCTGCGCAAGCCAGGCGCGGAACGCTTCTGATGCGTTACACTCGATACGAACCGGGGATTGTGATGTGGATGTGTGGCTCATGCGGTAAGGAATCCGACTATGCTAGACGAGTCTGTAGGCCCGTCCCCATTTCTTTCGGAAGGCTAACGTGGCGCGGTGGTTTCTCGGTGTGTGACGGCTGATACAGGCTTGTGCTTTCGGACACAACTGGATGCGCCCGAACGTGGGCAACAAGGTCACCATGGCCCCCGTCCCAGACCCATCGAAACCTGGCTCGTTTCTGAAGAGTCCGGCGGCGCACGACAGCAGGTTCGACAGGGGACTCCTGCTGCAACGGGGCAGCATGGTCCGCCTACCGGTTCTGCCGCCCCACGATCGCCATGGCACGGCGCGCTTCACCATCCCCTGTACACCCACCGCGACTCGACTGGGCCCGATCAGTCGAGTTGATACGAGTGGCCAATCAGCTGCGCTGGAGAACCACGAAATGCACGAAGCGATTGCCGCCCAACCGCGGCGCAATGGCCAGCATCGGCCCCTCCGCAAGATGCCACAGACGTCTCTTCTCATGTTCGCGCCTTAATCGAAGAGCGTCAAGCTCCGTCCACCTTGCCCAGCCGGAGCCCGGGCCCGTCGATATAACGTTTAATAGAAACTAATTAGGGCGTTTGTGTCAAACAGAAAGAGGCAACCGCGGGACCGAATTCGGAAAAACGAGAACGTCCCGACACAATTACCCGAGATCACCAGAGTCACCATTTTATCATGATTGGACTCTTTTTCCACGTCAAGGATTTTCCGCGCAGAAGTTACCCCCCATCAGGAGGAGTCGCGATGCCCGGCTGGCGACAATGGGCCGTTCGAGAAGGCCGGTCTTCGGCTATCTGGGGCAGCGCTCCCCCGGTGCGCCGGGGCGAGCCACCCTTCTTGAAGGTGTTCAACAGAGCCTAGTGCTGCGTCAAGGCTAAGAATGAGGGTGCCACTGCTGGCTTGTCCAGCAGTGCCAATGAGTTACGTTGCATCAAACCCATAATTTTAGCTTTGACACAGCACTAGCCATTTGACACTAGCCTCATGACTCCATGACTCTTGTTTTTGGCAATTGGGTGCCACTGGCGTTTCGCCAGTGCTCCTGAAACAAAAGCACGGGCAAGATGCCCGTGGCACCCACAAATTCAACGGTCATGAGGTACTAGATTTTGTCCGGAAATCGGCATACCGAGTTGGGGGCCCGCGTCTGAGTCCTCCCGATCTATCGGGACCGGGAAAGGCCCGGTTTTCGAGGCTCTGGGCCACCGCCGCGCTATCCCGGCGCGCCGGGACCCCCGACTTGAGTTTGCCGACAAAGCCTGGGCCGGTGGTCAGGGGCTTCGATCGAGGCGTGGGCCACTTCAGCAGCGCCAATGGCCCGGCACGTCGAGAGAACTGGCGCAAAAAAGCGGCCTCCAAAGGTGGGGCAGGAACCTAAGGAGGCCCAACGTGAAGGGCCTGACGGCCCTATTATAAATGCCGGTCACTATTTCCAGTTTCGTCGGGCAGCAGCCGTGTTTTTGAACGCTTCGCTCCGAACAGGATCAAATAACCTGCCTTTGGGCCGTTTGAACGGCCGGCGTCGACCTTTCGGCCTATGTCGCCGGGCGTCCGTCCAATCGGCCCTGCCGCGAGTTCGAGAGTCCTCGATCCTGCGGTATGGCAAATGGATGATCTCGTGCCGAATCGAAGTGGTATAATTGGCAAGGCCGTCCAAACCGCAACAGGAGAAGCCTATCATGCAACCGCGTCGCCGCTTTCGTCTTCTGCGATATCTCGCGTTGTTCGGTCTGGGTGTCGCCTTCGTAGTATCCCCGGCCGTTGCCACGTCGCCGACGGCACAGCCGGAGCGGACGTCGGCCGTGGGGTCCGAGGCTGCAACAAGAGTCGGGTCCAAGACATCGGCGACTGCCCCCGGGCAAGGGAAGAAACGCAGGGCCAAGGAGAAGTATCTCCGTCTTCAGCGCGACAAGCGGGGCCGTCCGATCGCGATGGAAGCGGCCATCGTCCGGTTTCAACCCAGCAAGCTCGGGAAGCGTTGGCCGGTGGTCGACCTGGTGGGTGCGGTCCACGTGGCCGAGCCCAGTTTCTTTGCGCGATTGAACCGGGAGTTTGCCGGCTACGACGCCGTTCTTTACGAGTTGCTGGCCCCCGAAGGCACGCGTCCTCGGCAAGGGCAGAAGCCCAGGGGCGGCAATCCCCTTTCAACGCTCCAGACCGGCTTGACGCGGCTGTTGAATCTCCAGTTTCAACTCGAAGGCATCAACTACCGGCGGCCGAACATGGTCCACGCCGACATGTCGCCCGAGGAGTTCCGCAAGTCGATGCGCGACCGGGGTGAGACCGTCTGGTCAATGTTTCTTCGCATGCTCGGCTACGCCATGATGCAGCAAGCAAAAGATCCGTCGGGCAAGAGCGACGTCGATCTGCTGATGGCCTTTTTCGACAAGAATCGGGCGTTGGCCCTGAAACGGGCGATGGCCAAGCAGTTCGAGGACCTGGGCGGCGTGATGATCGTGCTCGACGGGCCCGACGGCTCGACGCTGATCAGCGAGCGTAACAAGAAGGCCTTGTCGGTTTTGCGTCGCGAGTTGAACTCCGGCAAGCGGAAGATCGCCATCTTCTACGGCGCCGGACACATGCCCGACATGGCCAAAAGGCTGCAGAAAGACTTCAGCCTGAAGCCGACCGGCACGCGCTGGCTGGTCGCTTGGGACATGGCCGATGCAAAATCGGAAAAAGCCAGCAAATCAAGTGGCGAGCCGTAGTGGATTCGGAACTTGGAAACCGGGGTGCGGTCCAGCCATCGGCCTTCAATGCGGCCCGAAGAACGTTCCTGACACCTCCTCAGCCCCTCCTCCGACTCCTCCTTGCCCCTTCTATTCTAGGTGGTTGCAGGGGATACGATTGTACAGTATCAATGGATTGTAAGGGCCAGGGCGGACGGGCACTCAGAGACGGTGCCTTGCCCCCTCTAAACAGAGAACGCGGTGCGGGTGAAAGGGGAGCAGGCGGCCGATAGAATAGTAGAAAGGGTGCGATTGTTGGTCGAGCCAGCATCTACGACGAGATGGGGGACAAATCATGCCAGGCCAATGGAAAGAAGTTGCTCGCTTGCGGTTCTGTGGGGAACGTTTCCGGGACCACGCGCTGGACCTCTCGGCTGTTACTGAACTAAGGCAATTCCAGGAGATTGTGGAGGAGACCGCCAAAGCCCTTTGGCGCGCTGCGCATCCAGACCGTGAGCGTCTCCCGGCACATTTCGAGGAGCGAACGCGGCTTTGCTTGCGACGAATCGACGACGGCAGCGCCACCGCACCGCTGGAAGTCTATTTGGAACCTCAAGAGCAAACAGAATTCTGGGAACCCGAGCCTGTCGAGGTCAATGAAGCCGTTGCATTGACTTACCAGGTATTGGAATCAGCTTCGCGGGGCGCTGAGATCCCATCAGCAGTTCCGAGGAATTTGATTACTCAGTTCGCCGAGTTTGGCAAGACGCTGGGAGAAGCAGACGAGGTTGAGTTACAGCCCCCCAACGCCACCACGCCGGTGCGGATAAACCGGGCTGTGCGTGAGCATCTCGCATCTTACGCGGAACAACCGCAGTCAACAGTTGTAGATTTGACAGGCGAGTGCTTGGAGGCGGATGTCCGGCGTGGGCGATTCCAGATATGGGTTGATGCACAAACGTCTGTTCAAGCGACTTTTGATGCTACGCAGGAGGAGTCGGTTACTTCGGCACTCAAGGAACATCGTTCCGTGCGGATTCGCGTACGCGGTAGTGCCGACATGTCGCCACAAGGCAAACCGCTGCGGTTTACGAGCATCGAGTCACTAGAGTTGGTTCCCGTCGGAGAGAAGGAATTTGATTTTGCTGCACCAACAGTGGAAGAAGAGCTCTCCGCCATCTGGGCAGACGTTCCTGCCACCGAATGGGCCCGACTACCGACGAACCTGACCGATAACCTTGATGACTACTTGTATGGGGCAACGGAGTGATGCGAAAAGTATTCGCGGACACGGTTTACTGGATAGCGACTGTTAAGCCCGGTGATCCCTACAAGACGCCAGCCGAGGAAGCACGTCAATCGCTCGGACCGTGCATCATAGTGACGACGGATGAGGTCCTCAGCGAATTCGTAAACGCGTTCAGCAAAGGCGGGCCGACGCTCCGAGCAAAGGCGGTGGAAACCGTCAGGAAGATTCTCGATAATGTGAACGTAGAGGTTGTGGTGCAATCACGAGAGTCGTTTCTACATGCATTGAACCGATTCCCTAATAGACCCGACAAAGAGTACAGTCTGACAGATTGCTCCTCCATGAACGTGATGGACTCGCAGAACATCAGGGACATTCTGACCCACGACCATCATTTCAGACAAGAGGGCTACAATGTTCTGATTGGCTCCACCACGAGTGGCAGCGAATCAAAACGGGAGAACTGAAACGCGGTTGCATCTACTGATGGGCCTGCAAACATCTGGGCCAGCGCTGCGCTATGGCCCAGGCACCCCTTTGAAACGTCCTGCAATATCGAGAACATCGAAGACCATGAAAGCCTTGCGGGCAGGACTTTTGACCTTCTTCATGCTGTGCGCTGCCGGTTCGGGATGCCACGAGAACGCGACCAAGTCTCCTGCCGTGTCACCCGCCCCCATAAGCTCATCCCCGCTGGTTCTTTCGATTCTCGACGCCAAGCTGGACTCTTCGACAGGAACGATCCTCCTGGTGCTGGAATTCAAGCCGACCGAGGACTCGGTGCTGCTGGACATCTATCATCTGGAATATGCTATCAGCCTCAACGGCAATCCTTTCATAGCATTGGGTCCTATCAAATGGAGGCATCGCTTTGGGGTTGACGATTTGGTGACCATTTCCGCGGCGTCGCCATACGTACTGGATTACTACTATCCCATGCCGGATACTGCGATGGAACAGATCCGGACGATAAGAATCAGAGCGACTTGCAGTGGTGGAAACGAGGAACTGCTTGAGCTCTTGACGCAGCTTGGATGTAAAGACACTGACAGGTACCGCAACACATGGTACGGCCAGGCCACTTCGCGAGAATTCACCGTTGGGTGTCTCAATAGCTGGCACGGAGAAACCGGACGACGGAGGTTTGGAGGGCTGAAGGAGTAGAAACGGAGACGCAGCTAACGACGGATGATCTCAAAACTGCCTGCGTCCTGCGCTGTAGGAAACCTTCGAAAAGGGTGGCTGGGCCATAGCGAAGCGGTGCTCCAGACGGCTGAAGACTGGGACTTCGCTACCCCGGCGCGCCGTGGCCACCCACTGCGCGAATCAGAATTCTCCACAGAGCACTCCCGTCCTCTTTATTTCCGGTGGCGGGAACCCCGGGTGAGGAATCGGAATCATCCGGGCCATCCAGCCCTTTTTTCCCCTTTCTGCCCGGCAGAGCGAGGCTGAGGCCCCGCCTGCCGTGTCGGTATGTTCATCAGCCCATCCAATGGGGGTTCAATCGCGCCGGCGACCTCTGGCCAACAGCCCCAGTGTCGCGGCGAGCATGATCGCAAGTGTCATGGTCGACGGTTCGGGGATTGCCGCGATCATTCCATACGCTTTCAGTCCGTCACCCGGATCGCCTGAATTCTTGCGTAGTGCCCCGCCGAAGTTGTACGTGCCGGCGTTGAGCCACGCGCCGTAAGCGCTAAACGTGCGTGGATCGGATGTGCCTTCCTCGTTCCAACTGAGGTCGTCGCCCGTATCAGTGAACGTACCGGGGCTTGCGAAAGCGTCGACCACGGCGTCCACCCACACTTGAGGAGTGACGGCACGGTCGTCCACCATCACCATGGCAAAGACGCTTTGCAGGAACTGGACTTCGTAGTTGACGTCGGGCGCGTCTCTGTCTTCATTGAACGTTCGTACGAACTCAGCGCCCTTCAAGGGTTCGTCGACCATGTCAAAGACATAAATGCGGTCCGACATGGCCGGGTTTCCCAGTTGGATACCGTCCGGAGAAGAAGCCAGCGGATCCGTGTCGCCGGTGAAACTGCCGATGGGGGCCTTGTCATCGGTGTCGCCATTGGTGCGATCGACGGCGCCGATCAGTTGGGGCGTCGGCGGCGTGACGGGTGACCTGAAGATAACACCGTCAACCTCGGTGCGGTTGGCGTAATTGTCCATGAAGACGTGGACTTTGCCATCCACGTCGGCGGTTTTCGTCCCAAGCGGAACGCGGTACAGGACGAGGTTCGAATTGTCAAGGGTCAGGGCGGCCTGACGTCCTTCCGCACCGACCATATCATAGTCATCCAAGGCCCCCGACACATAGCTGGCTGACACACCGAAACTCGTCGCGGATACGTTTTGCTTACCGACCATGACGACGTCGAAGTCGTAGTCCGCCTCCGCGATCAATCCCGAGATGGTCGTATCCATTTCGGGTGTAGGGTTGCCGCTGCCGCTGTCGGCGCAGTTGCCGTAGACGGTGATGGGGCTGTCACTGGGGTCAGGGAAGCCCCAACCTGGCGGTGTCGTCGCCAGGACGGGCGTATTGGTTCCATCCAGATCGACGTAGGTTTCGCCCGCGCGGAGCCACAAGTCGGTCGGAATGCTCCCCGCCTGCACGAAGCCGCCGATTGCCAGGACGGCCACGGCGGCGCTAATTAGAAAGATGCTTCTCATAAATCAGGTCCTTTCATAGAAGTAGAAAACGGAAAGCGAGATACGTACATGGTCGTTCACGACACAACACATTTTGTTTATGCCTCTAAACCTCCGATTAACAACAATCCTCCATGCCGCGGCCTCCTGCCGGCACACGACCGTCCGGTGGCCATGTCTTCGTTCGACGGCCCAGTGCCGGAGTTACCCGCGCCGCCGACCCCACAGCACCGTGCCGGCGGCCAAGCCCAACAGCAGCAGGGCCGTGGACGGCTCGGGCACGGGCGCGGTTGATTCGGGCGGGGTGACGCCATAGCCCCAATTGGCCGCCAGGATCGCCGCATCCTTCGGGCCGACGACGTGGTCCTCGTCGAAGTCACCCTGGTCCCAGCCAACCTCAGCGCCGCTATCGCCCCAGTTCAGCGCCAGGATCTGGGCGTCGTCCGCATCAACGTCACGGTCCTTGTCGGCGTCGCCGGGTGGGTATGAGACGAACGGCGCATCCTCCATGGCCAGGATATTGTAGAAGCTCTTTACCCCGTAGCCGGGCTCGCCGGCGGTTCTCGCCGCGCCTCCAAAGTTGTAGGTTCCCGCGTCCAACCACCCCCCGTAGACGCTGTACAAATGCAGGTCCTCCGAGGTCTCGCTGTTCCAGCTGATTTCGAGGCCCGTATCGGTGAAATCGCCGGGGTCCGCGAAATCGTCAACCACGGTGTCCACGTACGTTTGCGGAGTCAAAGCGCGGTCGTCGACGCTTACCATGGCATAGACCTCATCCGGAAAGGTCACCGCATAGTTGACGTCGGGAGTGTCTCTGTCCCCGTTGAAAGTCCGGATGTACTCGGCCCCGCGCAAACTTGTGTCGACGACGTCGAACACGTAATTCCGGTCGGTCAGCACTTGATTGCCCAATTGGAGGCCGTAATCGGACGAAGCAAAAACACCCGAGGAACCATTGTAGGGACCGATCGGCAAATGGTCATCTTCCGCTCCGCCACTACGAGACACCGACGTGATCAACGTGGGAGTAGGTGGCGTGACCGGCTCACGATAAATGATCCCGTCGATTTCACTGCGGTTGGACCACTTGTCCATGAAGACGTGGATTTCTCCGTCCAGGTCGGCATCCGTGTCGCCGAGAGCAACGCGGTAGAGAACTCCGGTTTTGACGACGGGGTCGCCCGAGTATTTGGACAAGACCGCCGGCCGACCGTAGGTTCCAATCATGTCGTATGGATCCAGGAAGCCCGAGTCAAACCCCGCCGCGACCCCGTATTTCTGAGCATTTTCGTCAGTCTTTCCAAAGACGACGGCGTCGATGCTGTAGGTTGTTCCCCCGACCAGCCCCGAGATGGTCATGTCCATTTCGATTGGATCGTGTCCGCTGCTGTCGGCCACGTTACCACTGACCGTGATGTAGTCGTCGCTGGTGTCGGGGAAGCCCCAATTCGTCGCCGCGATAGGCGTGTTGGTAGCGTCCAGATCGACGTAGGTTTCGCCAGGACGAAGCCACAGGTCCTCGGGCAAGGTGTATGCCACGGCCCAGCCCTCGGCAAGGACGGTGGCCAAGACCGCCATGGCGAAAAGAATTGCATGTCTCAACGGGCATTTCATCTAACGAGTCCTCCTAGAAAACCGGATTGCGGATAGTCATGCTATCACCGAGTCAAATTGTTGCCGCCTCTTACCGCCCGACCGAACGAAACCACCTAATTCTCCGCCACGGCCCCGCGAGCCGTCCGTCTTGGATCGTGGGGCCTATTTGATAACGTCGCTCGTATCCATTCTCATCCCATCCTCGCGGTTTGCCAGGACGCGGTGGACCTTTAGTGCAATGGTGTAAGGAATCATGTGGACCGATCCGTCACAGAACAACATGTGGAAACCATCCGCGTGGGAGCTGCCAAACGCGAGCACGCTTTGCAGCCCCGGCTTGTCTTGCATCGGTGGCACGTGGGCCGTTCGGAACGTGTCGTTGTTGAATCCCACGTAGCAGATCTCCCGATCCCCCGCGTCGGTTCCCGACTCGTAGGCATCCGGATTGAGGTACTTCTCGCCGACGAGGTATGTCTGAGTTGCCCCATCGGTGACGTCGTCGAGCGAGATCGTGCTTCGAAGAAAGCAAACGCCCGTCAAGTCGTCCGTATCCGGCCATGGCCACAGGGGATTGTCGCCATCGACGATGCGCTGCGGCTCAACGCCCATAAACTGGACGGCGGACTGGTCGCCGGCGCTGATGGCGTAATCCGACCGGAACGACATTTCAATGGTCATGTGGCCCGTGGCTCCGGCCGTGGAATAGTTGGTATGCGTGTCTGGAAAGGCCATGGCCGGACGACGGGAAGGGCACACAAAACCCTCGACCGGCGTTGCGCAGCGCTTGGCCAGGGCCTTGAAGCGAGCGAAGCCGCTGAGGCCCTTGCCCATGTCGCGCACCTGTGACAGTTCCATGTAGTCCAGGATGTTGAACATCCAACCGCCCGGCTGTTTTTCGTCGGTGCCTCGTTCCGGCTCACCCACCCAATACAAGCCCCAGCCACCCGACGGAAACCGGCCGAACGCATCATGGTGCGACAGGATCGCTATGCCCATCTGCTTGAGATGATTGGTGCACTGCAAGCGTCGCGCGGCTTCCCTGGCTGCCTGGACCGCAGGCAGCAGGATCGCAATGAGTATGCCGATGATCGCGATCACGACCAACAACTCCACCAGGGTGAAGCCGCACCGGCGCTGGTATCTCTCTCCGAGCCAATTCATCCACACGGCACAGATTCTCTCTCTCCGACAAAGGCCGACATCCGAGGATTACACAACCACGTCTCAGGCATGCGTCCTAGTTATCTCTGGAATCACCCCTCCCCAACCGTGCGGACATGCCGTTGTGGACAAGTCGACCGAGAACCAATGTGAATACACCGTTCCCCAATCACCACCCAATCACCACCAAGCCAACTGCCGCCGCCGGTCGCCATGAAGAGGTTGGTTCATCCTCCCGTTTCATCTCACCTCACGAGAAACATCTAACGGTCACATCATTTCCACCAGGCCTTGATTCTGCATCCTACCCAAAGCACATGGTCCAGCTCATAAAGCCTCTTCTATGTTCCTCATTGTCGATTCGCGTTGGCGTCCCCCCTTTGAATCGCCGACCATATCGAACCTCCTGCTACTCCTTACTCTGTGGGCTACTGCGCGGGCGTGGTGGCTCGCGCATCACCGCGATCACGTACATTGAACGTCCGCGAAATCGGAGGGAAGAGGCAAGAAACGTGTACGTTATCAGCTTGCCGGACTCGTCCTTGGTGGGCACCATCATTCCAAACGCACTCAGTGGATGCGGTTCCTCAGAATCGTCGACATCGATGTCGTAACCCGTGTCGACGAAAGCACCAGGATGGGCAAACCGGGACACGATCCGATCCACCTCCGCCTGTTGCCCCCCACGAGCCTTCTTGAAACGGTCATCGACCACCAACATGAGGAAAACTTCGTTGCGGCTGGTCGTGAAGGCAACGTCGTAGTGGTAGTCTGCACTTTTCTTATCCCCGTTGAAGGTTCGAACGTACTCGGCGCCGACCAGAGGCTCGTCGATGGTCTCGACAGGGTACACACGGTCCGAATAATACGGGGAGCCCAGCCGGAGTCCCGATTCGCCCGAGGGCAACGGATCGGTTTCTCCATCAAACGGGCCGATCGGGGCCCTGTTGTCCGTCATGCCGCCACGCCGACCGACCGAGGCAATCAGACGCTTCGCGAGCTCTTTCTCGTGGGGTTGCAGCGCACTCTCCTTAGCCAAGCCAACAGGAAAATACCGCACAAATTCGTCCGAAGAGGCGGATATCGGCTCGATGCGTGCAACCTGCTGTGGGGCATCCGTCATGCAAATCCGGGCGGCCTGACCCACGCGGAGACGCTTGGTCAACGAGATTGGGTTTTCCGGCATCGTCTTGGTGGTCACTTCAATCTGTCCGGCGAACACGTGTGTTTCGGCCGTCCCGTCCGCGGCCACCGAGACGCCGAAATCGGTTCCCAGGTCGACCACCGTCACCAGCGGCGTCTCGACCGCGAAGCCGTGCGCTTGGGGGGGTACGTTGGCGGCCAGACGTCCCATCTGGAGGAATCCGGCGTTGTCGCGGCGGACTTCGAACGCCGTTGGTGCCTCCAGAATGGCCCGGGCACCGCCGGTGAACTCGATCTCGACCAGCCCTCTTCGCAGCGTGAGGCGTTGCCCTTCGGCGAGTTCCATTCCCGGCGACAACCGGGTGCGGCCGTCGCCCAAGTACCCGACGCAATCACGCGCCCGGGCCACCGTGGCCACGGGGCCGCCCCGCTCGACCGGTGCCTGGTCGACCAGGCCGACCACCAGCAGCAGGAGCACGAGTCCCGGCAGGCCGATCGCCACGAGAAGCGAAAAGACGCTTGACTTGGACAGGAACGAAGCCCCTTGCTGAACGCACTCGCCCAAGAATCCAAGTACGCTTGCTCCAGGGGTCTTGCTCTCTCCGGACGAAGATGCACTCGGCCGGCTTTCTTGCACGCTCGGACCGACCTCAGAGCCTTGACTTTGCACGAGCTCCTGCAGCCGAGCCAGTTCCTGTTTTCCTGATTCGCATCCCGAAAACAGGCGTAAACTGGCGTGCATATGAAGGTAGCGAACGTAGTACTGGCGGGCACCCTTATCCGTACGCAGCAGCGTTTCCAATCGCGCGATTTGCTCGGAGGTCATCTCACCCTGGCAAAGCGACTCGACCAGCTCAGCGATTCCTTCGTGATGTGGTGGTAGCTTGCTCATCCCTGCTTCTCCATAGCCAGGCTCCGTTCGATACAGGCGAACAACATCCGACGGATCCGCGTGAGTGCCTTGGTGATTGTTCCCACCGGACGCCCCAACTGCTCGGCGATCGTCTTGACGGGAAGTCCCAGTCCGTAAAAACGATCCAGCAGGGTTCTGTCTCGCGGCCCGAGCCTGTTGACACAACCAGCCAAGGCTCGAAGCTGGTCGTCCAGGGACTGGGCCAACTCAACCGTTTCGTCCGCCACCGCTTCGATTGCCTCACGGCTGATGGGCACAGGCGTCCGCTTCCGACGCTTGCGAAAAGACAAAACCTGGTAAAAGGCCACCTTGCACGCCCAGGCCTTGAAATTCGTGCCCTGATCAAACTCATCGAAGGATCGCCACAGTGCCAGGCTGGTCTCCTGAAGCACCTCCTCGGCGTCGTTCCAATCGGGCAGCAGCGTGTAGATGTACGCGAACAGATACGGCTGGCTGGCCGTGAACAGGCGTAGGAACACCGCACTTTCCATGGGCTGGCCCGGAGGTCGTATCTCGTGATGATTCATGGGATGTTGGTCATCCGGAGCGCAAAGTACTTCCCTCGTACCACTATAAAGTCCGTCAGAACCCGAATGCGGCAACAATCCTGAAAAAGGACTCCGCAGGCCGGGTCGGTGCGAACATAAGTTCCCAGAAAGAAAAGGTTTGTGCGGTTTCTTCGGCACAGCCGGGCACAACCCATTCACGGGGGGATAAGAGGGTCTGTAGTTCCAAGTTTGGCTGGCTGATACCGCGGCAGGTCATCCTGAGCGTAGCGAAGGATCTCGATTGTCCAAGGAGATTCTTCGCTACGCTCAGAATGACAATGCCAGGTCTCGATGGAATTTGGAACTACTGAGGGTGGCAAGAAGCCGAACGATTGGACGTGCCCTGGTCGAAAGGATACCGGTGGCGATCACGCCGGCAGCCGAAAGCATCGTCCCGAAAGTGTGCCACGGGGCGTAGATGTCAACGGTCCGTCCGCAGTCGTCCTTCTTCGGGCATTCGAAACGAGGACGCAACCAGCTATGGGTCTTCGAACATCTGGACCAGCGCCGCGCTATGGCGCAGGCACGCCGGAAAGTGAGAAGAGTGAAGGTGGAAGGAAGCAGGTCAGTAGCGGATCACGCGCCGCAGTAGATAGAAGCCCCAGACGACCAGCAGCACGTTGCCCGTCCACACCGACCAGGGCGGCAGGCGCCCGTCCTTGGCCCCGTCGACGCCGAAAACCAACAGCGGATAGTAGACGACCAGGATGGGCAGGAAGCAGAGGAAAAAACTCGTCAGCATGTCGCGGTTGCGCAGGCGGATGGCCATCGGGGCGCCGACGAAAGCGAAGCAGAGACAACTGAAGCCGGCCGACCACCGGCGGTGTGGCTCGGCTTCTAGTCGGTACAGCCGCTCGTGGTCGAGTTGGAGCTTTCGGGCATGGGTCTCCCACTCCTCGCCGGTCAGGGCGTCGAGATCGCCGCAGAGCATCTGGCACGCGGCCCGCGCGGCCAGGTTCCTTTCCCGTTTTTCGATCAGGGCACGCTGCTGGACCTTTTCGTCGGGAATCGCCCGCAACTTCAGCCGGGAGGGCACGCGGTCGAGCCTGCCCGCCTGACTGGCTTCCTCCAGCGAGACGACGTGCTCCCAGGTGTCGTTGGGGAATTGAATGGACCCCTGCCCCTCGAAGAAAACGCTTCCGTTGCGCAAGACGATTCTGAGCAGCCTTTTTTCATGGTCGGCTTCCAACTGAGCCTCGTCGGCCATGATGGTGACGTCCGGCATCGAGCCTTTCGACTTTACCCAGACGTGCGGCCGAATGAGCGTGCGGCCGTCCTCGGCGATGCCCTTCACGTTGATCTCGAAGCTGTTGGGGACGGCGTAACATTTCTGGGTACGGAGCATTCCGTAGGCAATCTCCTCGACCGATTCGACCACGACGTTTTGAACGCCGTTGCGTCCCCAGGAGACGGCCAGATCGTTCAAATAGACCGTGACCAGGCTTACCAGGAACGCCAGGATCCACACAGGTTCGAGAATTCTGCGCGGCGAGATGCCCTGGCACTTGATCGCCAGGATCTCGTTCCAGCCGGCCAGTCGTCCATAGACGCTCGTGGCGGCCAGAAGCAGCGTGCCGGGCACGGCAAACCAAAGGGCAATCGGCAGGAAATAGGGGATCAGCCGGATTACCTGGGCCGGCGGCAGACCACGCCGGATCGCCTCGCGCGAGACGAAAAAGACCAGGATGATCAGCGTCAACACCGCCAACGACAGCAGAAACCACTTCAGCAGTTCGGCCAAGATGTAGCGGGTCAGGATCTTCATAGACTGCGTAGTGTTGCCCTCAGCTTGCCTCCGGTCAAGAGCAGTCGGCCAATACCACTTTACACGGGGGACAGAATCCACCATACTACGACCTCGACGGGCGTTCGGCTCATCACCGGTCTTTCAAGGAGGCTTGCACCGGGCGACAGGGCCACCGATCAATAGGGTGCGCCCGCACCAAGCCGAGAATTTGCCCCCGTCGGTCGCCGTACTCCTCGCATAAGGCGAGTTCTTGCAGGGTTGTGGTAAGGATGGCTTGCTTGTCGATGAACGAAACGACCACGTATCGTTGGTCGTTCGATGAAGACGTGACCAACTACCATGCCGCCGGCATCCGGGCCATCGGCGTCTGGCGGCGAAAACTGTCCGATTTCGGTGAAGCCAAGGCGGCCGAGTTGCTCGCGGAGACCGGCATGGAGGTCGCTCACCTCTTTTGGGTGGGCGGGTTCACCGGCAGTGATGGCCGCTCCTATCGGGAGAGCCTCCAAGACGCCCAGGAGGCCTTGAAAACGGCCGCCGAAATCAAGGCCCGCAATACCATCGTTTACAGCGGAGGACGTGCCGGCCACACGTACAATCACGCAAGACGTCTCATCAAGGGCGCGCTGGTCGAACTGGCGCCTCAGGCGGCCGAGTTGGGAGTCGTTCTGGCGCTGGAGCCGATGCATCCCGGCTGTGCCGAGGCGTGGACCTTCCTGACCACGCTCGATGATACGCTCGCCTTGTTGGACGAAGTCGGAAGCGACCAGGTGAAGCTTGTCTTCGACACGTATCACCTCGGCCAAGAGCCCGAGGTCCTCGATCAGATCGAGCAGATCGTCCCTCGGGTAGCCCTGGTCCAGTTGGGTGACGCCAAAGCGGCGCCCGACGGCGAGCAAAACCGATGTCAACTGGGCCAAGGCGTCATCCCGCTGGGCAAGATCGTCACGGCGCTAAAAGCGGGTGGATACGACGGCTACTATGACGTCGAACTGTTGGGCGAGGAGGTCGAATCGATCGACTACCAGCAGTTGATCGTCGACGCCAAGCAGGCCTACGCCGACCTGGTAGGGTAGCGACCCGTTGATGAATCACTCGGGGGTCCCGGCGCGCCGGGATGGCGCAGCGTTGGCCCAGGGCCCTGGTTCGTTTCTTCCGAGACTTTGCTGCGCTGTGCCCCGAACACCCAACGTCGAAAATGGCCTTCTCAACGGCCCGGTAGAGCAATGCTCCTTGTCAACCAAAACCTGACAATACCGCTGAGGGAATTCCAGTTCACCTTCGTCCGAAGTTCCGGACCCGGGGGACAGAACGTCAACAAGCTCAGCACCAAGGCGCAACTGCGGTGGCCGGTGATGCGGAGTACCAGCTTGCCCGAGCCGGTCCGCCGGCGGCTCTTGGTCAAGTATCCGCGTCGCATTACGGCCGACGGCGATTTGCTCATCACCAGCCAGCGGTTCCGCGACGCCGGCCGCAACGTGGCCGATTGTCTGGAAAAACTTCGGGCCATGTTGCTCGAAGTTGCCACGGCGCCGAAGCGGCGCCGCCCGACCAAACCCACGCGCGCGTCCGTCCGCCGCCGCCTCGATCAGAAGCGGAAACAGTCGGAAAAGAAACAGCGGCGGCGCCGGCCGAATGAGATTGACTAGCCTGGACCGTTCACTAACCCAAAGCGCAAGCGCGGGACCCCAGACCGACCCCGCGCTTGCGCTTCGGGTTAGGCTTTGTCGGAAAACTCAAATCGGGGGTGCCTGGGCCATAGCGAAGCGGTGGCCCAGTGGGCAAAAAACCGGGCCTTCGCTTCGCTCCATTCCCGGGCACCCAACTCCCAGTTCCCGTTTTCCGACACAGCCTAGTATGTGCAGGTGGCACCGGTTCTCCGAACCGGTGCCGCAAAGCGACAAGAGAGTCGCTGGAAGAACCGGCAAGGCTGCAAAGAACCTCTTACGTTCTTCGGACGCCCAGGTTTGGGACTTCGCTTTCGGCTTCGTGCCACTCTGCGAGAACCTCGGCCACCCGACGTGCGGAGAATGATCTGTTTGCGCGGACCGACCCCCAAGCAACAGATAACGGGGCTTCAGATACGCAGGATCTTGCAGGTTGATCTAAACACTCTGCAACAGGCGATTGCGACGGGCTCGTCGCTCGGCGCGGAGTCGCGCGCGGCGTTTGGTTTCGCTCGGCTTTTCGTAATACTCGCGGCGTCGCATTTCTTTCTTCAGGCCGCTTCGTTCGACCAATTTGCGAAAACGACGCACTGCCTCTTGAATCGACTCCTTCTCGCGCAACGTCAACTTGACCACTCAGTACTCCTCTAGCTTTGGATCTCCGGGGTTCCAACGCGGGATTAGGGGGTAAACGCGCCCACAGCACGCGGAACCATGTATTTTAACCGCCTCGGGTTAGTCTGTCCACCGTGGTCACGTCGCCGAGGCTACTTTTCTGGAAAAGCTCGACTTGGTGCCCCTGCTGCAAACCATAACCTTTCTTTCGACCGTCGGCGGCCAAGGCCTTGAGAATGCCCCCCACTTTAGTCAATCATAAAACCTTTACCAGTTTATACTTACACGAGGAATCACGCCAATGTGACTGAATCCGGTCGGACCTGCCGGCCGATGTCCCCAATAGAAGCCCACCGCAACCGAGCCACACAAGCGTGTGTTGCCGGCTCGGCACCCTGCCCTGCCCATGTGTCCCCTGACCCCGTTCCTACCTCCAAACGATTCACCGACGCAGCTCGTTCCGCCTCGACCTTTGGGAGACCCACGTGGAAGCAGCACGAGAACGAAACCGCACGCTTGTCGAGCTTGAAGCCCTGCAGAACGACTTGATCGCCCGGCTGGACGATCTGGATCGGCGGGTGTGTCGGGTTCTGAAGGAGTGGAATTCCACCCGAGAGAACGACTCTTCCGCCGACCCATCCCTTCTGGCCGCTGAGGGCGATGCAGCCAAGGCAGCCGGTCTCGACGATCGTCTCGACGAGTCTACTCCCGGCGATCCAGGTGGCCCGATTTGCTGATCGCCCGCCACAGCCGCAGGCCCAGGGCGATGCTGAACCCGCAACTGATCGCGCCCGGGACCGAAAGCTTTCCCATCATCGGGGGAATCTGGTGCGCCAGCATCAGCGCCGAGCCGACGAACAGCGCGCTGGCCAGCATGCCCAATACGAGCCGATTGACCGACGGTTCGAGCCCGCGGTGGTCCAGGTGGACGTCGAACTTTCCGGTCTCGACCTGCTGCAAGATGTCGACGATGCCCCGAGGCAAGACTTCGATGAGGTGTTCCAGCTCGGCGTAGAATCGGCGGAACTTGCGTAGCTGCCGGCCGGGGGAAAGTTGGCGACGCAGGAGCTTCCTCTGGTAGGGTTTCATGACTTCGATCAGGCTGAAACTCGGGTTAAGCA
The DNA here is from genome assembly GCA_964637625.1 of uncultured Planctomycetaceae bacterium. Classification (GTDB taxonomy): domain Bacteria; phylum Planctomycetota; class Planctomycetia; order Pirellulales; family Thermoguttaceae; genus UBA11386. Next base: position 6,149 of record CAZWWC010000016.1, on the reverse strand, counting down.
GCTTGGCCGTTCCCTCCAGAGTAATCAGCACTTTGATGAGCATCGCCACCCGCGCCGGCAACATGATCTCATGGCGGCGAATGATCTCGGTCATTTCACCCAGGGCTCCGCTCAGATCAAAATGCTCCAAGCTCTGGCTCCCATAGTGCGAAACGAAATCGGCCACGTCGAGCCCCAACGACGCGCGATCCAGCCCCGGCGGCGGCGTGCCCACGCGCGTGATCAACGAGGTCAGGTGTTCCGCGTCGCGACCAGTAATCGCCAGCAACATCTCGACGAATCTTTCCTGCATGCGTTCCGTCATTCGGCCCACCATCCCGTAGTCGAGCAGGCCGAAGACGTTGTCTCCCAAGAGCACGACGTTGCCCGGATGCGGATCGGCGTGATAGAAGCCGTTGCAGAAGATCATTTCCAGGTAGATATTGGCACCGCGTCGGGCAAGTTCCTTCGTGTCGAATCCCCGGGCGCGGATGCGAGCGCCGTCGGAAAGCGCCACGCCTTCGATGAGCTCCATCGTCAGCACGCGACTGGTCGACAATCCCGGATACGCGCGAGGGATTCGAATGGTCGGGTCTCCGCGGAAGTCGCGGGCGAACTCGTTCATGTTGCGCATCTCGCGCCGAAAATCCAGTTCGCCGCGCATGGTCCTTTGAAACTCGGCCACCGTCCCGCGAGGACGATAATTGCGGAACTCGGGCAACCGCTCGGCCAGCAGGGCTAACCCGGCGAGGATCTCCAGGTCGACGGCGACCTTGCGTTCGATGCCGGCCCGCTGTAGCTTGACCACCACGGCTTCGCCCGAGGGCAGCCACGCCCGATGGACCTGGCCGATCGACGCGGAGGCCATGGCCTTGTCTTCGAATCGGGCGAAAAGCTGCTCGACCGGACGGCCCAACTCCTTCTCGACGAGCGCCTTGGCCACCTCGGGCAGATCGGCCGGCACGTCGGTCTGCAAGTGCTCCAACTCCTCGGCCAAGGCGACGCCGACCAGGTCGGGCCGCGTGCTGAGCACTTGTCCCAGCTTGATGAACGTCGGCCCCAGCTCCGAGAGCGCCAGCCGCACGCGCGTCTCCCAACTGTGACGCGCGATCGCCATTCCGTCGGGCGCCTTGAGCAGATCCTTGGCAAACTCGGGCCCGAGGCGCCCGATCCAGTTGGCCAGGCCATACTTGCTCAGAACTGCGATAATCTCCCGCCAGCGGTTGAGATTCCGGTAGAGTTGGGGAATGGAAGTGATCTTCATGGGTCGCGCCACGAGATGTCGAGGAGTTCTATCTCTAGCGTACCCTGGTTGGCCGGCGGATGCTAGGCTGCATCTCCCACCAGCCGGGGACGGTCCACAACAGGGTGCCACTGCTTCGCGAGAAGCAGTGTGGCCGCAAGTCTTCGCCACTGCTTGCCTTTCGGCAAGCAGTGGCACACTACAGTGAGAAATCCGGGCGAGGCGCTGACGAGAAGACGAGAAGGGCGAGGCTGCTCCGGTGCCGCTGGCTGCTTGTCGGCCAGTGCCGGGCTATTTAGCCGCGGGCTTCGATTTGTCGCCGATCGAGCCCGACTCGCCGATTCGGGCCTCGCTGTAGACGTTCAGCGCCGCGTTGATCAGCCCACAGGCCGCCAGCAGCGCGACCGGCAAGACCAGATGCCACAGCGGGAACGAGTCGTCGTAGAAGAACCAGTAAAGGAACCCAAGCACCAATCCGCACACGCCACCCCACAAGGCGCCGCGGACAAGACGGCCGGCGCCGGCGGTTTGGCCCGCACGGCGGATGATCAGCGCGGGCGGCCCCAGGCACATGCCCACGCCTCCCGCAATGATGACCAGCGTCAGAATCGCCTGTGAGTCGAGCCCCATGGCTACCGCCACCAAGATCGCCAAGGCGGTGCCGATGACCAATCCGGCCAGGGCCCAACGGGCCGAGTCTTGAATGATTCGCTGCATGGTTGGAAAGTCCTCTGCTGTACTATACCTTGCGCTGCGAGGCGGTGCATCTTGGCAGGCGCAAATGAGGTGTTGATGGCATCTTAGCGAGAATACCAAATACTGGGCCAGCGCTGCGCTATGGCCCAGGCACCCGCGCCGCGATCCAACCCCGCCGGGTCCAGACCCGGCCTACCGAGGAGAAGCACTGCCGGGCAGACCGGCAGCGGCACTGACGCTGGCCAAGAAACAGCGGCGGCGTGGCCCGGTGGGCCACGCCGCCGCAGATAACTCTCAAATCACTCCCGGCCGGTTGCCGACCGGGGCAGCTTGAACCATCGCTTAGAGGTCCACGAAGCGAAGCTCGCCGTTGCCCGCCCCGGCAAACAGGGCGTCGATGTTCTCGTTGCGGCAGAACAGGTCCTCTTCCGACACTTTGATCTCGGCCAGGCCGGTCTCCATGTCGTAGAGCACAATGTCGCCATCGCGAAGGACAAGGTCGCCGAGCCTGGTTCCGCCGGATCTGACCGACAAGAGCACACGTGTGTCGCTCAGGGCGTGAAATGCGTCGATGTCCGCGAAGCACCCACAGAAGATGCTCTCGGAGAGGAACAAGCTGGTGCCGACCAGGGTGCCGTTGGAGGCCAGCTCGAGCCGGATCACGTCACCGTCGCGGTAGTAGTTGCCGTCGGCGAGTACTTCGTTCTCCGCGAGGGAGATGAGCAGGTCGCCGTTCTCCGCCACGCTGATTGAATCGACGTCGAGCCCGCCACGGCGGCGCCCGTAGAGCTGCATCTCGTTGACGACCACTTCGGCACTGCCCAGCTTCGCCGGATCACCGCCGCGATTGACGTACTCTTCGCCGTAGAAGCGGGCGACGCTGCCGTCACGCAGAACGGTGCCGTCGATGGCCGTGGCGCGGGCCGTGCTCAGCAGCATGCTTCCGTCGGCCAGCATGTGGAAGCCGTCGAGATTCGGGTCGCAGCGGAACCACGGGTGTCGCAGGATGCTGCCGTCGAAGAGCTTCCCGTTGACGGTGGTCGACACCACGTCGCTGGCGCCCATGCAGGTGCCGTCTTCGGTCCGGGCACGAGTCTGGGTGGAAATGAAGATGTCCAGCTCGTCCGGCGGTTCCTCCATTCCGTTGACATAGTGGGCCGCGTCGGAATCGGTGACGGTGTCGGCCACCACGGTCCCGATGTTCGCGAAGGTGCCGCTGTAGGCGACCTCCGTGACGGCGCCGCTGCCGATCAACCGGACTTCCATTCGACTCACGCCTTCGTCGGCGACCTCGATGATCTGATGGCTGTTGTTGCCCAGCACCAGGATCGGACGGACACTGATCACGTTGCCGTCGGCGTCGAAGGTAACGATTTCGCCGCCCGACTCACCGCAGTCGATGTCCAACACGCTGACGTGATCGACGCGCACCGGCAAGTCGAAATCGAAGAAGATCGTGCCGCCGGCGGCATTGTCGTCCGGATCGCTCTGGTCTCCATCCTCGGAGATGATCAGGATATTTCCGCGGGCCGCACGGTTGCCGACTCCCCAGCCCGGCGTCTTCAGATCGCAGTCGTGGCCGGTCGGATGGGCACTGTTGAAGATCATCAGGCCGTACGGCGCGTCGGTCGAGAGCGTCAGGCCGTCGGCCTGAAACTCGGTGTCGATGATCGTACCGGCCGGCAGCGGGATGCCGTCAGCCGTGTCGAAGTCGATCACCACGCCGAGATCCTCGGCCGTGGCCGTGGCGGTGTAGACCCACGTTTCACCCGGCGAAAGGATCAGATCGCCGCCGTCGTCGCTGGCGGCGTCGAAGACCGGCACCAGGCCCTGGTCGTCGGTGACGACCACGTCGTCAAACGCGAAGTCCAGCTCTCCGGTGTTGGTCACTTCGTAGCAGTACTCGATCGCCTCACCAGGCAACACTTCCACGGCCTCAAGCGGCGTGTCGGCGTCCTCGCCGTTGATGAGCTTCTCGATGTCGATGCCGGGTTCCCCGAGCGGTTCGATCGGCCCGAATTCACCTTTCGCCCCACCCTGGAAATCGACGTCGAACACACCCGTAAACGTGGAGCCCTCGCTCGTGCAGTACACGCCGACCGAACTGCCCACGGCAAATTCCGTGAAGCCCGAGGCAAGCTCGCCGCCGGTCACTTCCACGTGGAAATCAAAGCGATCGGTCGTCGAACCGGAGTCCTCGAAACCCAGTCCGGTCACGTTGCCGGTAAGCAGCGTGCCGCTGTAATCAGGAACAAAATCGCCGTTCGTATCCAAATCGCCGGTGACCACAAAGCCGCCGGCACCGTCGAGCAGCACACCGCCGTCGTCGACCTGAATGTTGATGGTCACCGAAGCGCCGGGGAAATATAACCCGGTCGCCGTGGAACCGCCCATTTCATAGAAATTGGTGGGCGTTGCTTCAAGGGAGAAGGCATCGGAGGCCTCCAGGTAATCGATCACCCCGGTGCTGTCGTACTCCGTCAGCGGAGGACCAGGACTAACGCCGAGTAGCGAAAGCATACGGCGTTGTTCCAGCGGCTCGACACGGAGCCGCCGTTCGGGTTGGAAACGTCGAGATCGGCCGACGGTTCCCCGTACATTAGCAGACAAAGACATAGTAGTACCTCGATACGTTACGGGATCCCCCCAGGATGCACGCTGCCCCGGGTAGGCAATAAAGAAAAGGGCAAAATCGAATCAGGTCACGAAGACCTCAACACGAGCGGCAAAACCCAATAGTAGTCATCAACAAAGTAGCCAATATCAAATGTGGGTCACAATAGTAATTAAGCCTCCGTGTCTGGAAACAGCCCGGTGCCTCGCTTCCGCCGCCACCCCATGTGTAACGCCCCCAAGAACAGCGAAGCCAGGCCAACGAGTGCGGAGGGCTCCGGCACGAATGTGTCGGACTGTCCCTCACCGCCCTTGTTACAGAAATCTTGCGTAAATGTGCTCAGCCCGTCAAAGAATTGGGAGAACGGATTACCACCCGCGTCCTCCACCGGGTCGAGAATCACTCCGAGGCAGTCACCGACCGGGCCGAAGATCGGCGAAAGGTCGACGGGATAAGTTAGATCGGTCAGGTCGCCCCCGGTCGACTCAAACAGAAACTCGAAGATGCCCCCGTCGGTAAAACCGAAGATCGGCTCGTTACCAGTCAACAAGGTCCCGGTGCCCCCCGGCACAAGCACGGGGCCCCCTGACCTCCAGTCCACCAGGTAACCCTCGATCTTGATGGTACCGCTTGTGGCCTCGATGGTCTCATTGCCCGTGTCCACCTCGAGCATGATGTCGATGGTGTACGGAGAGCCTGATAAGCTCAATTTATCCTCGGGAACCGTCCAGAAATCGTTCGGCGGGGCGACGTCGTCGACATCCATCTCCCTGGCCAAACCCTCCACTAAGAGTCTGCCGATCGTAACGTCGTTCACCGTGCTCTGTGCGTCATAGGTAACCGTGATCGCAGTCGCCCTGATGTCGGGCGCTTGCGGTACCAAGTCCAGACTGAATTGCCCGGCCTGCAATGTACCGCCGAAGACGAGCAGTGCCAGCAATGCCAACCCAACAGCCATATTCCGACAACAACGCTCAATGATGAAGTGCATGAGTATCACCTTTCAACTCTCCAGGCCTACGAAACTCCGACGAAATCCAACCCGCACAAGCAATTACCTTCGCACACTTTTCGTTGGCCGAGAAAACGGCGCAAAGCAACGCGCAGACGATCCGCAATCGTTCTTTTTTGCTCTTGCCGTCTCCCGGATTCCTGCCTCACTGGTACATGGCGCAGATAGTACCCAAATATACTAATACAATGTTCCTTAGCTTAACCATTCCCCTCAGAATTGCAAGTTTTACTCGCCGAATTTCTCAATGGTTCGACCGGTGGATCGACCGGAAGTCCATGGTGCTAAGTAACTTAGGCGCGGTGGCCGATCTCACCGAATTTCACGGGCCCAGAAGACGATGGAGGAGTGCCGGGCACCGCGCGGCCCACGCGCTGATGCAATCGGGACTGTCGGCGAGCAACCCGCCGGCGACTCCGCCAGCCGGTCCGCCGGGTCGGCCTGTTTTGCCCAAGGGATTTCACCACGGAGGGATTTCACTACAGAGACACCGAGGACAAAGAGAAGAGGAGCGAGAGACCGAAGCCGTTGGCAAGATGGTAGAAGAGAGCCCTCTGTGCCAACATAGGTGAGACAACTGCCTCCTGATTTATTACAGTAGAGGG
>CAZWWC010000015.1:0-26588 GCA_964637625.1 uncultured Planctomycetaceae bacterium | reverse complement strand
GATTGAGATGCTTCGCTTCGCTCAGCATGACGAGTTCAGCCGGGTTCTGGGATAGTCTCCAATGCCCCATATGGGTGAAATCCTGGGGGGTAAACCGGTAAGGACGGGTGGTATTGCGGCGGTCTTCTGAATAGTCTTTCTGCAAAAAACTTGCGAGAGAGGCAAAACCGGTTATTCTGAAAGTATAGGTAAAGCGTACGGACAGTCTTTGCGTGTGCCGCCCAATGGAGAGGCACCATCAGACGTCTTGGCTTCGGTGGAGGCACGCATGTTCGGATCTCGTTTCTGCCGCGCGCTGGCGGCAGCGGCCCTGGTCGTGTGCGCGTGGGCCTGCGCGCCGGCCTTGACGATCGCGGAAGTGATCTCGCTGGGTGACGAAGACTATGCGAGCCTGGCGGGGTACGTCTACGTCGATTTGAATCTCAACTGGGAACTGGAGGTCGGCGAGGCGCTGATTCCCGACGTGGTCGTCATCCTGGAAGGGTTGACCGACAAGGGTGAGTTGGTATCGGTCGAGACGTCGACGAGCCAGTATGGGGCTTATTCTTTTACCGGCGTGCTGCCCGGCGTGTACTCCGTCACCGAGGTGCAACCCATTGAGTTTTTGCAGGGCTTACCGAACGAGCCCGGCACGGTCAATGGAACGCCCGTCGGCGAGGCTGCCGGCCCTGACGCGTTTGTCAACATAGCATTGGATGCGGGCGACGTCGGGATCATGTACAATTTCGGCGAGGCCGGCCTTCGCTCGGCGTACATCTCGAAACGACATTTCCTCACGTACGAAGGAGAGCCGGAAGATCCACCGGGGGGAGACATACCGGAGCCCGGCGGCGCAACACTGTTGAGCGTCGGTTCACTTCTGCTTCTCTACGCGTTCTGGAGACGGCCGAGCGGAAGGGAAATCGCCCGCGGAAGGTTTCGGGGCCGGTAGGGGCAAGGAGACCATCGCGAAGTTTCCTTTCTGGGCGTTGCGCTTTGCATCGCCTTCGTTGCGGCCATCCCACCAGCGTAATCCCCACCCCGCGACGTCCTACCGTTTGCATTCTTTGATATGCGTTGGATCATGAGTTGGATGCCCGGCGTCCGAGCGCGGCGAGGGTCCGGTTTTTCGGGCTCTCTCGTCACCGTTGGCCCGGCGTGCGGGGGTGGGGCACCCGATGTTGAGGTCTTCGACAGGGCAGGACCATCCCCCTTCGGCACGGAAAAAGGTGCAAAATGTCCCCGGCGGAGTTGCATCCCGCCGCGCGCGATGGTAGAGTCCGATATGTGGTATGGAAAGGTTCACATCTTCTGACTTGTTTGCCGGAGTAACACTATTACCGTATGACTTTTGATTTTGTGGGTGCCATGGGCGGCTTGTCCGCCCTTGTTCATGCAGTGGTGGACAAGCCACCACTGGCACCCAACTGCCAAATTCAACCGTCATGGAGTACTATCATGTTCGATCGAAAAAGAATGTATCGCTGCGCAATCGCAGGTATGTTGGCTGTCTTGTTGTTGCAGGGTTCCGCCGAGGCGCGAAGGGCGACCAGGCCGTTCAATGGACCCTACACCGGAAGCAATCTGAATCGGGTGGCCTTTCCGATCGGGGGTATCGGAACAGGTATGTTCTGCCTGGAAGGAACCGGCGCGATTTCGCACATGTCGGTGCGCCACAGGATGGAGTTCTTTCACGAGCCGACCACCTTCGCGGCTCTATGCGTGTTGGGCAGGGGCGAGCAAGGAAACGTTGCCCGGGTGATTGAGGGACCGATTCCCGACTGGAAGTTTTTCGGCATGCCGGGCACGGCCAACGGCAGCGGGTCGCGGACCTACGGCTTTCCGCGATTTCGAGAGGCCGAGTTTCTGGCGAGGTTTCCTTTTGCCACGGTCTCCTTGAGCGATCCGGCCGTGCCGCTTGACGTGGTGATCACCGGCTGGAGCCCGTTCACCCCGCCCGATGCCGATGCGTCGAGCCTGCCCGTCGGAGCGCTGGAGTATCGCTTCAAGAACACTTCCAACAAAACTCAAAAGGCCATTTTCTCGTTTAACACGGCCAATTTCATGGGCAGGCCCGGCTCGATCGGCCCGATCGACGGCGGGTTTGTGTTGTATGCCGCCTCGGGCAAAGACCGCGACCGCAAGGGCGCGTTTGCCGTCTTCGTCGACGGCGACCAGGCCGTGGTCGACCATTGCTGGTTTCGCGGTCGTTGGTTCGACGGCCGCACGATCAACTGGGAGAACGTCCAGCGTGGCGTGCTGGTCGACAATCCGCCCGTGGCCAAGGGCGCCGGCGGCGCGTCGTTGTTCGTGCCTTTTGAACTGAAACCGGGCCGGTCGAAGACCATCCGCCTGTTGACGGCCTGGTACGTTCCCGAGACGAAGCTTCGCGTGGGAACACCAAAAGGCGGACTGGCCTGCGGCAAGTCGCCTGTGCACGGCACGGCCAAGAGGCAGAATCGCGTGTCGGGTTTCCTCGGCAAAGGTCTGGTCAATACGTTTGATCCCGACGGGGACAGCGCCACCGGAACACTGACCTCGCCCGAGTTCAAGGTTGACAAGCGCTACCTCCATTTTCTCGTCGGCGGCGGAGCCCACGCCGGCATGACCTGCGTCGAACTGCTGGTCGACGGTCAGGTGGTTCAATCCGAAGCCGGCAAGGGGAGTGAAGCCCTCGACTGGGCGAGCTTCGACCTGGCCAAACTGAAAGGCAAGAAGATCAAAATCCGCGTGGCCGATCGTCACTCGGGCAATTGGGGGCACATCCTGGCCGACCAGTTCATCCTCTGCGACGCACCGATTGACAAGCTGTCGGTCAACCCGGACAACACGATCAACAGGGGTGGATCGCCTTTCGTTGTGCTGCAAGGCTTCGAGGGCAAGAACTACGGTGATTGGGTCGCCGCTTCGCTGTCCGCGCCATGCGCTTGCACGGCCGGCGTCTGCACGACGACGGAAGGGCCTGCGCCGTCGACCTACGTGCCGTGGTATGCCACGCAATATGCCAGCGTCAAGGAAGTCGCGGCCGATTGGAAGAAGCGATACGACGCGTTGCGTCGCCGCAGCGCGCGATTCCGCGATACGTTCTATGACACGACCCTGCCGGCCGAGGTGGTCGAGGCGGCGGCGGCCAACCTGACGATCCTCAAGTCGCCGACCGTCTTGCGGCAACACGACGGCCGGCTCTGGTGCTGGGAGGGCTGTTGCGACGAGCGCGGTTGCTGCGCCGGCTCTTGTACCCACGTGTGGAACTACGCCCAGGCGATCTGTCACCTGTTCCCGTCGCTGGAGCGCGGTCTGCGGCAGAACGAGTTCTTCGAGGGCCAGCAGCCCAGCGGGCGCCAGGCGTTTCGCGGCAATCTGCCGATCACGCCGGGTGGCTATATGTTCGACGCTTCCGACGGACAGCTCGGCGGAATCATGAAGGCCTATCGCGAGTGGCGGATCTCGGGCAACAAGAAATGGCTGGCCGCCTTTTGGCCGCGCATCAAGCAGAGCCTCAACTACATGATCGGGAAATGGGACCCGCGGCACACGGGCCTGCTCGAGGAAGAGCACCACAATACGTACGACATCAACTACTTCGGACCCGACGGCCATTGCGGAAGCTTCTACCTGGGCGCGCTGGCCGCGGCGATCAAGATGGGTGAGGCGATGGGGGACGACGTCGGGCTCTATCGCGAGCTGCTGGCCAAGGGTCGGAAGCGGATAGAGTCGGAGTTGTACAACGGCGAGTACTTCATCCAGATCGTCACCAAGGAAGGGCTGAAGCACAACTTCAGCCCGTTGAACCCCGGCTCGCAGAGCCCCGCCTATCGGGAGCTGATCCACCGGATCAACGAGCAGGGGCCGAAATATCAATACGGCACCGGTTGCCTGTCCGACGGCGTGCTGGGGCTCTGGATGGCGGCCGTGTGCGGGCTGGACGACGAAGTCGTCGACGCGGAGAAGGTTCGCAGCCACTTGAAGGCCATACATAAGCACAATCTCAAGCACGACCTGTCGAGCCACGCCAACCCGCAACGGCCCACCTTCGCCATGGGCGACGACGGCGGACTGCTTCTGTGCAGTTGGCCGCGCGGCGGCAAGCCCTTCCTGCCGTTCGTCTACAGCGACGAGGTGTGGACCGGCATCGAATATCAGGTCGCCTCGCACCTGATGCTCGCCGGGTGTGTCGACGAGGGGCTCGACATCGTCCGCGAGGCCCGCTGGCGCTACGACGGCGTGCGCCGCAATCCGTTCGACGAATACGAATGCGGCCACTGGTATGCCCGAGCCATGTCGAGCTACGGCCTGATCCAAGGACTGACCGGGGTCCGATACGACGCGGTGACCAAGACGCTGCAGGTCGACTCGCGGATTGGCGACTTCCGGAGCTTCCTTGCGACCGACAAGGGCTTCGGCACCGTTGAACTCAAGGGCAAGAAGGCCACGTTGGACGTCAAGGCGGGCAAGATTCCGGTGGAAAAGACGGTCGTCAAGTAGCGGCACATTTTGGCGGGGTGGCTAAGCGGTCCAACGTAAGTCTGTTGCTCTTACGGGTTTCGCGGCTTCCGTACAGATCGCTTAGACCGCTACCGATTTATGTAAGATCGATTAGAGCGCATTTCCCTTCGATGTAGCGGTAGGGGAAACAGAAGACGCGTTTGAATCGCTATCTCTTGTTGGCCGCATGTGCATCGCTCCATCTGTGGCTCTCGGGGAAGACGTCCCGTTTGGAAATCATGGCATAGTGGTAACACTGCCGGCCTGGAGGTACTCAGAGATAAGGCTCCCTAAACAACTCTTGGAGAGGTCACGTTGTTGCGAGTCGCTCACGAGGGCCGTTACCGCCCTGCTGCCGCGTCATCTCATGCCTTTCTTCCGAATCCGAAAAAACCACCCTCAGTAGTTCCAAATTCTATTGAGACCCGGCATTGTCATTCTGAGCGCAGCGAAGAATCTCCTTAGCCATCGAGATCCTTCGCTACGCTCAGGATAACCTGCTGCGGTGTCAGCCAGCCAAACTTGGAACTACTGACCCTATTCTCGACCGTAGCCAGGCACGCCCACAGTGCCTCAGTCGGGGAGGGCCTGCCAGCGAGGCGTTCCCCCAATACTTGCCCATGCGGAGCGAATTACCAGGAAGCGATGGGTACCGGGTGCTGTGCGGCATGGCCAAAAGATTGGCATCGATCCTTGCTCTCCGCAAACGGGCCGTAGACGACTGATCGCCAAATCGATCTTACCAACAACGCATTGGCACTGGCCACCATGCTCACCAAACTCTACGAACTCTTCCATCGTGCCCGCGGCAGGTTCATTGAAGTCGACCTAAAGCCATACCGAAAGCTGCTGGCTCAGATCGACCGACATGGCTTCGAAACGGCCAACGACGATCGATTGAAAAGCGAGTCAGCGGCTCTCATCGCTCGTGCCCGAGACGGTGTACCGCTCGATCACCTGCTGGCCGAGGCGTTCGCACTGGTCCGCGAGGCGGCCCGAAGGGTGCTCGGCGAACGGCCGTTCGACGTTCAAGTCATGGCCGCAATCGCCATGCACCAAGGCAAACTCGCCGAGATGCAGACCGGGGAGGGCAAGACACTGGCCGCCGTCTTGCCCGCCTATCTCAACGCGCTAGCCGGTCAGGGCGTCCACGTGCTCACGTTCAACGACTATCTTGCCCGGCGCGATGCCCAGTGGATGGGCCCCATCCATCGCTTCCTGGGCCTGACGGTCGGCACGGTTCAACAGGGCATGCACGGCCGTGAGCGTCAAGAGGCATACCGCTGCGACGTCACGTATCTCACTGCCAAAGAGGCCGGCTTCGATTATCTCCGCGACCATCTGTGCGTCGACAAGAATGAGTTGGTGCATCGGCCATTCCACTACGCCATCGTCGACGAGGCCGATTCGATTCTGATCGACGAGGCCCGCGTGCCTCTGGTGATTGCCGGCAGTACCAGCCCGGCAGACAGCGATCCCTATCGAGCGGCCGAACTGATCCGCGAGCTTGACGCCGAAAGGGACTTCCAAACCGACGAGTTCTCGCGAAACGTCCACTTTACCGAGATCAGTCTGGACCGTCTCGAAGCAGTACTGGGGTGCGGCAGTTTGCACGATGCCGACAACGTGATGCTGCTGACCGAACTGAGTCTGGCCCTGCACGCCCGAGCCCTGCTCCGGCGCGACGTCGACTACATTGTGCGCGACGCCAAGGTTGAGCTTGTCGACGAGTTCACTGGACGGGTGGTGGAGAACCGGCGTTGGCCCGACGGACTACAGGCCGCCGTTGAGGCCAAGGAAGGAGTCCCGCTTCAACCCCAAGGCACGATCCGCGGATCGATCACCCTGCAGCACTTCTTGCGGCTCTACCCGAAACTCAGCGGCATGACCGCTACCGCGCAGCCGGCCGCCGAGGAATTCCGGGAGTTCTACGACCTCACGGTCGTGGTGATCCCACCCAACCGGCCGTGCATCCGCGCCGACCGGCCCAACCTCGTATTCTCGCACAAGGAAGCAAAGTACGGGGCTCTCATCGAGGAAATCGTCGACCTGCAGCGCACCGGTCGGCCCGTGCTGGTCGGGACGGCCAGCATCGCCGAGTCGGAGCTGATTGCCGCGGGACTCGACACCGTGGGCATCGCCTGCCAAATTCTCAATGCCAAGAACAACGAACACGAGGCAAAGATCGTCGCCCAGGCAGCCACACTCGGCGCGGTGACCATTTCCACCAACATGGCCGGCCGCGGGGTAGACATCCGACTCGGCGGCGATCCGCCGTACCAACGCGACGAGGTATTCGATCTGGATGGTCTCTACGTGATCGGTACCAATCGACACGAAACCCGGCGTATCGACTGCCAATTGCGAGGGCGCGCGGGCCGCCAGGGAGATCCCGGCTCGTCACGATTCTTCATCAGCCTCGAAGACGACTTGATCCAGCGGTACGGAATCCGAGATCTTCTCCCGAACCAGTATCGCACCCTCCGGCAGGACGACCCCATCGAGGACCCGGCCGTCTCGCGCGCGATCGGGCGATCGCAGCAGACCATCGAGAGCCAAACGTGCGAGATCCGAAGAACGCTCTGGCGGTATGCCTCTCTGATCGAAAACCAGCGCAAACGCATACAGCAGCAACGCCAGAACATCCTCGTGGATCGTATGCCCCTGGATCTCCTTTCCACGCGGGCCGGGCAGCGATATCAGCAACTGAGCTCCACCGTGGGCAACAAAGTGCTGCAAGACGTGGAGAAGCAGATTACCCTGTTTCATATCGATCAGTGTTGGGCGGAACACCTTGCCCGCGTTGCCGACATTCGTGAGAACATCCACCTGAGAGTCCTCGCCAGGCAGAATCCGTTGGACGAGTTCCAGAAGGAGGCCGGACGCGAGTTCGCCGACCTCACCGAAAGGATCGATGATCAGATCCTCGGCACGTTTCACTCCGTCGCGATCGACGAGAACGGCCTGGACCTGGACAAGGAAGGACTTCGAGGACCCTCATCCACCTGGACCTACCTGATCAACGACAACCCCTTCGGCGACGTCCTCCAGCGACTCTTCCGAGGGTTGACGCGGAAACTCGTTGAGCAATCCAGCCGCCCCGATTGGTGAAAGTCGGAAGACATCCGCAAGTCTGTGGCCTATAGGTGTTGTCGAGAATCTATCTAGAGGACATTTCAAAACCGGTGCTCTGATTGTTGTCATTCTGAGCGCAGCGAAGAATCTCGGCTTTCGCGGGGGGGAGACCCTTCGCTTCGCTCAGGATGACCGTTTTGAAATGCCCTCTAGTCAAGAAATCCGGCCTCCCGTTGGTCGGCCTCACTGCATTGGCTTTCTGAGGAGCAATAGTGGCGGAGAGGGTGGCACCGAAGTTACAGAACGCGTCAGAACCGGTACTCCAGCCCGAAGTTCATGCCCTGCGCCCAGAAGTTGGAATCGTGCCAGACAAACCGCGGGCGGGCCGGGCCTTCGGGCTCATCGACCGGTGGAAAATACTGTGAGTTGACCGTGTAGTCGACCTGCTCGGCCGCCCGGGCCACGCTGGCCCAATAGATGAGGCTGTAGCCGAAATAGGCTCGCGTGCGGCAGGTCAACTGGTAGCCGATCTCGGCCTCGAACTGCGGGATGACCACGAACTCGTTGTGCGTGTAGCGGCCGCGGTTCGTGTCCAGTGCCAAGAGACCGCCGTCGTAGGTTGCCGGCTCGTCGCCCGGTGCCTGGAAGGTGGTTTGGCCGTCGATCGTGACCACCTGGCTGTTGTTGCCGAGCGCCGCTTTGGCCAGCAGTTCGAGCGACCACCGGCCCTGATAGACCTGCGCGATGAGACCCAACTCGCCGCCGTGGAACTCATTTCGGGTGCGAAAATCGTCAAACAGATCGACCGTGGTTCCTATCGCGATGACTCCGTGGGGGTCCGGCCCAATCGTCCTCAGGTCTTCGACGACCCGAAGCGTGTCGTTGAGCTGGTAGCTGCGGTAGCCGGCGATCAGGTCGACCCGATAGCAAGTGGTCCCAAGCGGCCCGAACATCGAGCGGAGCCCCCGGCAGTACATGGCGGCCCGGGTGGCGGCGATCTCCGAGCACCACGAGCCGCCGTAGCCGCTTTCCCCGCAGCTCCCGCCACAGCTTTCTTCCAAGCAGCATGCGTCGCCGCAGCAACCGCCGCATGGTTCGTGACAGCAGAGGTTCAGCCGGAAGTTTGCCCCGGCCGAGTGGAAATATTCGTCGATCCGGCCGCTGACCGTGCCTCGGAGCCAAGCGGGACCGGTACTGGGATCGGAACTGGAGACCAGTTCGGCGTTTTCGTGCTCGACCTCCGGGTTGACGTCGTAGAACGGCCGGGCGTAGAGCGGCTCGCCCTGGTCGGTCGAGGTGTACCGAAAGTCGGTCCCTTCCTGGCCCAACGTGAGGAAGTCGAACTCGATGCCGGCGGTGCGCCCGCAGTGGAACCAATGGCCGAAGTTGATCCGGACGCCGGAGCGGTCGTCGCCGCCCACCCACTGGTCGCCGAAGAGGATTTCGGTCGTCGGGTTGCCGATGATGCCGCCATCGTCGGCGTCGCTGGTGGTGACCAGGGGGATGACGCGAACGCCTCGCGTCCACCAGAGCAGGTAGTCGGCCCGAAACCAGTATTGGCCCGACGGACCGACCGGGCAAGCGCGAAGGGCGCAGTCTGCCTCGGGGGCACATTGGTAGTTCGGAACCAACTGGCCGCTCTGGAGGAAGTCGCCCGGGGCGGCACCGCGCTGGGCAGTGGGGGTCGGCTTCGAGGCCGACTCGGCCGTTGGAGGCGGCGGGAGCCGTTTCGTCTGGTCGGCTGCCGATCCTCGATAACTGCCCAACACAACGACACTTGCGAGGGCCACGAAGACGACACGCTTGCTCGTTTTTCGCGCCGGGGTCATTTTCTACTCCCCCCGAATCGTTCGGCAAGGAAGACTTACGGGATGTGAAGATGTACGGGTTGTATCGCCCGTGCCACATGTATCGAATCGGGCGATTATGACGGTTGCGCCAGTCATTCCGGCGTGGGCGCAACAGTCGACGAGATCGGTAGGCTCGGCCTTAAGCCCGTATATAGCCGCAATATCCCAGGTTAACAGCAGAAGAGAGGTAGTGTCCCGAAGGGCTTGTGGCAACACAAGCCCGGGGTTACGGCGGAGCGGCTACCCTGGGATAGGGGACCGAACAAAGAGGCAACCCCGAAGGGGTTCTGGCAACACAGCCCAGGGTTGCGGCGTAGCCGCTACCCTGGGATAACGGCGAGAACAAGCAGTAAACCCCAACGGGGTTTCGGATGCAGGGGTGTTCATGCCGCAATCGCTGGCCAATCTGTTGGTGCACCTGGTGTTCTCGACGAAGGATCGCCGCGTGCTAATGCACAACCACGATCTGCGAGACGAGATGCACCGATACCTGGCTGGCGTCTCCGCCAGGCTGGATTGCCCCGCGGTGACGGTGGGCGGCACGGAGGACCACGTACATCTGCTTGGGCGTCAATCCCGCTCTGTCACTCTGGCCGACTGGGTTAAGGAACTCAAACGGGTGTCATCGCTTTGGGCGAAGACACGAGATCCGCAATGGAGCGTGTTCCAATGGCAGGCCGGCTACGGGGCCTTTTCGGTCAGCCAGTCACAAAGCAGCCGCGTGCAACGATACATCGCGTCGCAGGAAGAGCGTCATCGGCGATTGTCATTTCAGGACGAATTGCGGCGACTCTTGAAAAAGCACGGGGTTGAGTTCGATGAGCAATATATTTGGGATTGACTCCGCGGATCGGCCCGACGGCGCAACCCTTTCAGGGTTGTCCTGATGGTGCGTGACGGTGACCCAGGGTAGCCGCTGCGCGGCAACCCTGGGCTGTGATGGGGCAGCCCCGTTGGGGCAATGCTTCTAGGGCGAGGCGGTCTTATGGAGTGAGCTACTCTCCCGTAGGCCGGGTCATGATCCGGCGATGCACTGGCCCGGTCCACCGGCCGGCGCTCAATAGCGGTACGCCACTCGGCCACCGAGCGTCGCCATCGACGAGGAGGGTTGGAAGTACCCGTCGACGATGTTCGATTTTTCCCAGGTCATGATCTCCATGAGCACCGACCCCAGGAACCGCTCTCCCCGCAGCCCAAGCTCCAAGCGCCCCATGGTGCCGCATTTGGGCGAAAGGGACTCACCGACCGAAATGTGCTCGTAGGTATACGGGGTGAGGCCAAGGCGTGCGGAAGTGAAGAAGTGCAGCCCGGGCTCCATCGACTCCTTCGTCTCGATGCCGACGTACGGATAGAGCGTGACCCAAGTCTCTTCGTAACCGGCGACCGTGTGTCCGGTGGGCAACTGGCCGTCGTGCAAGTCGCGCCGCCAGCACCGCGAGCCGATGCCCAGCACGATCCGGTTCTTGAGCCAGCTGCGCGGCTCGAGAAGGAATTCGAATTCTCCGCGGAATCCGAGATAGCTTGTGCCGTCCGACTGTTCATAGGGGATGATGGCATAAGCATTCTGCGCATAGCCCTGGTAGTCCATCTGGCCACCGAAAAGCTCGACCCGCAGTCGAGCATTCCCGATCCGCTGTCCGTAGCCGATGGTGACCAGCATGCCCGACTCGTCGACCAGTTCGAGCGACTCAAATTCCTCGCTCCAGTGAAATGCGTCCAGTCGCACGTAGCACGCGCGCAGTCGCTGCGGCCCGAGTTCGGCGTCGACGATCTCCTCGGGCTCGATCACCATTTGCTGCTGGGGCACATGGTCGAGGCGGTCGAAAGAGAAAGAACCCGCATTCTCGAGGCGGTCGAAGGAGTCCTGGCCGGCAGCGTATGCCGAGCGGCCGGGCACGGTCTGGGCCGGAGTGGATTGCACCGGGGGCGGCTCAATCGACTCCAGGGCAAGGGACCCTGGGTCGACGGCCACCGGCCAGGCCGTCGCGCCGGGGTAGGTCGTCGGAAGAGGAACCGGCAGGGCCGTTGCGGCCGGGGCGGTGCTACTGGCCGGACTGGTCGGGTTCATGGGCGCCCGCAGATTATCGATGCCGGGCGCCAGCGTGCCGCTTGTCCAAACCGCCAGTGCCACAATCACCCGCGACATAACGCAGTTTCCCTTCGATACCCCCTCCAGACTGAAGAGTCCGGACGCCCCCTTTCTCGTGAGTAGGGGCGGGATAATAGTCAAACCGTGGTGAGGATTCAAGGCGATTTGCCCGAGGCCGTCGGGGAATTCCGCTCTGGAAAACAGGTCATCTTAACAACTTGGGTGGCATGGCCTCGCTTGCGTCCCGGCGCGCCGGGATGCTTAGTTGTCAAGAAACATGCTCACGCAAGCGAGAGCATGCCACCCCAGATTCCCAGAGCGGCCAGCGCCACCCCATCGCCGTAGGGGCACCGGCCGGGGTGCCGGGGAAAATCGGGGTTTGTGGTTCTCGGCCGATGGGTTAGATTTTGTAAACCTTACAAGCACCGGCCGGCTGGACCCTTGGCCGCCTGGCCGCTGCCACGGCGAACTTGAGCACAAACCGTCGGACCTGGCACAAGACTTCCGTTTGGTCCAACGTTTGCACAGTGAGAAGGAAGAAGTGAGAAGGATCTTAGCGCTCGTTACTTCATCCTTCTGACTTCTGACTTCATCCTTCTTCCTTCGGCCCACGGATGAGGCCGACCGTCTCCCATACCTATCTACGAGGCGCAAGAGCATGGAAGCTCGAATCTTCCCGAAGGGGGTGCCGGCTGCTGCCGGCCGTATCCTTTCTGCCCTGTTGCTGGTCGCCCTGCTGGTCTGTTCGATGGGCGCCCGGGCGCGGAGCCGGAACTTCGTCGTCGAGACGAGCGATCCGACGTTGGCCCGGCAAATCGCTCAGGCCGCGGAGAAGTACCGCCGCGATCTGGCCGTCTCGTGGATCGGCAAGGCGATGCCCGACTGGTCGGCGCCCTGTCTGATGACGGTTCGCGTGGCGCCGAATCTGGGTGCCGGGGGTTCGACGACCTTCATGTTCGACCATGGCGAGGTGTTCGGCTGGCGGATGAGCATTCAGGGCTCGCGCGAGCGGATCTTCGACTCGGTGCTGCCGCACGAGGTCACGCACATGATCCTGGCCAGCCATTTCCGCCGGCCGCTGCCGCGCTGGGCCGACGAAGGCGCCGCCACAAGCACCGAATGTGCCAGCGAGCGGAAAAAACACTATCGCATGCTCAAGGAGTTCCTCTGCACGCGACGCGGCATTGCGTTTAACCAGATGTTCGCCATGACCGAATATCCCCACGACGTCATGCCGCTGTACGCGCAGGGCTTCTCGGTGGTCGACTATCTGATCCAACAAGGTGGTCGACGCAAATTCGTTGCCTTCCTCGAAGACGCCTTAGAGAGTGGTCGATGGGCGTCGGCCACGCGGCGTCACTACGGGATCTCAAGCCTCGGCCGACTCCAGAACCGGTGGCTCGACTGGATCCGCCAGGGTCACCCTAGCCTGGAACCGGGCCGCGGCGACCCCGAGACCTCCTCCGAGATCCTGCTGGCCGACGCGTCCGGACGGGCCGGCCGGGGATCAGGCCGGTCGAGCGACTCGACAGCCCCGAGCCGCTCGGTCCGAGTGCCCGGGCGGCAGTTGGCCGCCACGGGCCGGCGTCCCTGGCCGGAGCCGAACCTGATCTACCGTATCCCGCGCGGCGAAGCGGCCCCGGCGAAGGCCTGGCAGGCGCCGCCGGGCGCAGCGGCCGCCCCGATTCGCTCGCAGACGGCCCGACCTCAGCCGGTCGAGCAGGCCCGGCAGATCATCCTGGAATGGAGCAAGCCGGGCGTGGTCGGCGCGCCGGTGGCCGGTGGGCAGGGGCGCTATTGAGATTCGGACTGCTGAGCTTGGGAGGGCGAACCTCCTGGTGAGCCGAGCATCTATCGGGACCGCTGCAAAACGAGACTCCGGCAAGGGCGGGCAAGCCGCCCATGGCACCCCAGAATGTTCTCGTGAGAAGGTTCAGATAGCCTCGCCGCCTCTTTCGCCGGTTCGGATCCGGATGCAGTCTTCCAAGGGCAGGATCATGATCTTGCCGTCTCCGATCTCTCCGTCCGGACCGGTGCGCCCGGCCTTGATGATCGCGTCGATCGTCGGCTGCAGGAATTGATCGTTGACGGCGATCGTCAGTTGCACCTTTCGGATCAGGTTGACGGTGAACTCGTGGCCGCGATACATCTCCGTGTGTCCGCGCTGACGGCCGAATCCCTGGACGTCCATTACCGTCAGTCGGAAGACTTCGACTTCGGCCAGGGCCGTTTTGACGGCTTCGAGACGGTTGGGCTGAATGATCGCAATGATGAGCTTCATTTTCATTCCGTCCTTCGTGGTCAGCGTAATCTCGGCACGGCAAGGTCCCGCCGGCGACGATCTCGCGCGGGCGTGATGTTCCCATGGTATCTCGTCGGGCCGGTAGTCTCAAGCCTGATCAGGCTCTAGGATGCATCGTTGCAAGGGCCGCTTTGGCCGCCGGTTACGGCCAGTGCGACGGGAGGCACGCCGGCGACAGGCCCAACCGCACAAAAAGCCACCGGCGCTTGACAGCCGTCGCTGGTGGGGTTATTCTCATAGTTTGCCGGGGCCCTCGACGCCCCCCCCAATTGGCTTGTTCCTTTGGGCCCCGGTGTTCATTCCTGATGCATTGAGTCCGGAACACTCGTGCTCTAGAGGTGAGTTCATGAAGAGGAAGGTGTCGCACCGCGCCGTGTCGCGCCCGGCGGGGACCCTGGCCGCCGGTTGGGTCGCCGTGCTTGTCTTCTGCGTGTCCCCGTCGTTGGGTTACACGACAAAAAGCCCCGAGGTTGTCCAAATGGTCGACCGGGCGACCAACTATCTCCGGCGCGCAGGCCACGCGAAACCGGGGGGCATGGCGCTGATCGGCTTGGCGCTGTTGAAAAACAAGCTGCCGTTGTCCGAACCTAAGATGGTTGAGGTGGCCGAAAGCATCGCCCAAAGCGCCCGCGGTGGGGCGGCGAACATGGACATCTACAGCACCGGCCTGTGCATCATTTATCTGGCGAGCTACGATCCGGACAAGTACCGGGGCGAGGTGGAAACGTTGCTCCGGGCGCTGGAGGCCAAGCAGAAGCCTCATGGCGGCTGGGGATATCCGGCGTCGAAACGGGGCGACACGTCGATGACCCAGTATGGCGTGCTCAGCGTCTGGGAGGCGAAGCAAGCCGGTTTCAAGGTGCCGCAGACGGTCATAAACCGTATGGCGACCTGGTTGCTGAAGACGCAAGACCCCTCAGGGGCGTGGGGATACCAGGCCAAGACTTCGGATACCTTCCAGCCTATCCCGCAGTCGGGAGTCCGCCATTCGTTGGCTGCCGCCGGACTGGGGAGCACTTACATTTGCGCCCACTTGCTGGGAATGAACCCCGAGGTCTCGTCCGGCGGCGAGCGGCAGCCGAGCGCGTTGAAGGAGGTCAGGCAACCACAGCCGCGGCGCGGCAACAGGCCCAAGATCAACACGAACGTTGCCCCTGACGTGTTGCGCACCGTGCAGAACCGCGGTAACGCTTGGATGGAGAAAAACTACACCGTCCGCCCGGAAGCCGAAGCACTCTATTATTTGTACGCGCTGGAGCGCTACCACAGCTTCCGCGAGTTGGCCGAGGGCAAGGCAAACCGTGACCCGGCCCGACAAGAAGCGCCCAAATGGTACAACGACGGCGTGGGCTTCCTTAAGGACCTCCAAGCCAAAGACGGAAGCTGGTCTTGGACGGGCCAGTGTGACACGGTGGTGAACACGGCCTTCGGCACCCTGTTCCTCTTGCGTTCGACGCAGAAGAGCATTCAGCGGTCTCGCGGTTTCGGCGACGGCAGGCTGATCGGCGGGCTCGGCTTGCCCAAGAAAGGGGAATTCTTGGGCCGGGGCGGTCAGATCGTCTCCAAGCCTTTGTTGGGTCCGGGACCGGCGTTGATCGCGGCCCTGGGTGAGCAAGAGGCTGAGGACCTCACGGCGTTGGTCGAGCAATTCGACCGGCTCGGCGATAGAAAAAGGCCCGAGTTGCTCACGTCGAAACATCAGAAGCGATTCAAGACCCTGCTCTGCGATCCCTCGCCCGAGAAACGCATCGCGGCAGTCAGAATGCTCGTGTTCAGCGGCAATCTGGACAACGTTCCGACGCTGATTCCGGCATTGAAGGACCCGGATCTGGACGTGGTTCTGGCTACGCGGGACGGTCTTCGGCGGTTGACTCGCCGGTTCGGAGGATTTGATCTTCCTGACAACCCCACCCCGGAGGATAAGCTCCGCGCCGTCAGGCAGTGGAAAAAGTGGTATTTGTCTATCCGTCCCGACACCGAGTTTTAGACGTTCTATGGCTTTGTTGAAAACCTTCAGAAAGCGTGGCTGGTGGCTGAGCGCAGCGAAGCCCCAGATTGGGACCATCTGGGGCACCGCTTCGCTATGCCCCAGCCACCCCATCGATACCGAATTCTGACGTTCCGGACGGATCTTCCAACCATCACCTACCAACAAGCAATTATGCATCGACCATGAGCGACGGCAAATCGACAACCCGACGGGGCTTGCATTATCGGCTGGTCGTGTCGCGTTACGACCGCGTGTCGGGCATGCTGATTGCCCTGTTGATCCTGCTGGGCATTGTGGTGTTGA
Source organism: uncultured Planctomycetaceae bacterium (assembly GCA_964637625.1). GTDB lineage: Bacteria > Planctomycetota > Planctomycetia > Pirellulales > Thermoguttaceae > UBA11386. The sequence continues at coordinate 10,515 of CAZWWC010000015.1, read as the reverse complement.
TCATGCTGACCATCTGGCTGACCAACCAGATTTGGGCCACGCAGGTGGCCGTTCCGGTGGTGATGGAGGAGATCGGCGATCAGGAGGACGACCCCTGGGGGCCGGGCCACGACATCGAACCGCCCGCACCCCAGGAAACCGATCTGGAGGAGGAGGAAATGGAAGACGTCATCAAGGCGGTGGCCGACGCCATGGCCACCCGGGCGGCGATGATCGAACGGGGCGTCTCCGGTGAAGGCAAGGGCAAGGGAGGCGGCGGTACCGGCCTAGGCCGCAAGGGCGCGCGCCGACGCTGGAACCTTCGGTTCCAAGAAGGCAATACCCTGGAAACCTACGCTCGCCAGCTCGACTTTTTCGAGATCACGTTGGGTCTGCTCGAGCCCGACGACAAAGTCCTGATCATCTCCAAACTCTCGCAGAAACGGCCCGAAAGACGACTCGTGTCGCGCGATTCCATGAAGAAACGATACCGCTTCACCTGGACCCAGGGCAGCCTGGAGGAAGCGGATGAGGAGCTGTTGGAGCGAGCGGGCATCGCCGTTCGAAGACGCACGATCTACAAGTTCCTGACGCCTTCGCTGTATCGCAAACTCATTATCATGGAACAGGAGCGCGCCGGCGGAAAGAAGGTCCGCTCGACGCGGTTCGGGATTAAGACGGCGGGCAGCGGCTACGAGTTCTACATAATAGGCCAGACACACTTTTAACCACGCATATCTGGGTAACACGAGCTATGGAATTAGTAACTTTTTATATTAGCCAGTTGATTTATGGGGTTCTGGCGGCACTGGCCCTGTGGGGCGCGTTCTGCGTGATCGTCGTCTGGCGGCGTGTCGGACAGACCCGCTTCCGCAGTGAGGATGAGCAGGAGGCATTCCTCGATACGCTCGACGAGCAGCTCGTTTCCGGCGATTTCGAGGCGGCCACGGAGATGTGCGACCAGGACGATCGGGCCATGTCCCAGTTGGCCATGCTGGCCGTGGCCAATCGAGACATGGGCTATCGCAAGATACGCACGCTGGTGACCGACCGCTTCCAGCGCGACGTGCTGGCCGATTTGGAATACCGTCTCAGTTGGGTCTACACGGTGATCAAGGCGGCGCCCATGGTCGGGCTTTTGGGTACGGTCATGGGCATGATGGGTGCTTTCACCACGCTGACGCAGGGCCAGAACGTCGAGCCTTCCCAGTTGGCCGAGGACATCAGCTTTGCGCTGATCACCACCGCCTGCGGCCTGGCGATCGCCATTCCCTTGGTGCTGTCGACCGCCTACATCAACGTGCGGATTCGCAAGCTGGAAGACCTGGTTAGCCTGGGCATGACCCGGCTGTTGGAAACGATCAAGGCCATCCTGATGCAGCCACCCGCCAGCAAGTGACATGAGCATGAAGAGACCATGACGGACGACTCCCAAATCATCGCTGCCGACGACCTGGACGAGATGCTTCAGGAGGAAGAGCAGCCGGCGATAGCCCGGCGGCCGATGAAGGACACGGCCGAGTTGGACATCACGCCGATGATCGACTGTGTTTTTCTTTTGTTGATCTTCTTTCTGGTTTCGTCGAAGCTCACGCAGAGTACGCCGGTCGAACTGCCGCCGGCCCGACATGGCGGCGGAGTCAGCGAGCAAACGGCCGTCATCATTACGATTGCCGAGCGCGAGGGCGATCGCCCGGCGGCCGTCCACTGGGGTGACGGCACCGGCGGCGAGCTTTTGCCCGACGACGTCAAGCAGCAAGAAGCCGAGATCATCGAAAGGGTCCAGGCCGATTTTCTTAGCGGAACGAAAGAGAGTGTGCTGATCAAGGCTAGTCGGGGAGTTCGGGAGAAGTATGTTGCGCAGGTGGGCATCGCCGTCGGGAAGGCCGACATCGAGGACGCCAAGCTCCATATCGGCGTGTATGAGAAACGTTAGCCCAAACCGGTTTTTGCCATGGCCATTCAACTGGCATGTTCTCAGTGCGGTCAGACGTTGAAGGTGGACGACCGCTTTGGCGGCGCGAAGATCCGCTGCCCGAAGTGCCGTGGCATTACCGTTGCGCCGGTCGCCGGGCAAGGCCCTAGCGCGACCGTTGCCGAGACGCCCAAGCCCAGCGGCGCCGCCAAGACCAGACGGTCCAAGAGCGAACTTCTGGATACGTTCGAGGAGATCGAGCCGGTCGACTTCAAGCGGCGGGAGCGTGAAGAGACCGAGATGGACATGACACCGATGGTCGACGTCGTGTTTTTGTTGTTGATTTTCTTCATGGTCACCGCGGCCTTCAGCCAGCAGAAAGCGCTGGAAATCCCCAAACCGAGCGACGACAGCGCGGTCTCGGACGCGGTCGTCGTCGATCCGGAGGAAGGCAATATCATCGTTCGGATCGAGCGTGACAACGCGATGTGGGTGGGCGATAGCGAAGCCCACAGCGAGCAGGATCTGCTGGTCAAGCTGCGCGAAGCCCGGGAAGGCGTGCCCGGCAGCGATTCGCCCCCGATCAACAGCGTCCTGGTGAACGCCAACGAGGAGGCTCTCCACGAGATCGTCGTGATGGTCTTGGATGCCTGTAACGACGTCAACATGGAGAAGATCAGACTGTGCACGGTTAGTGATGACGATTACTGACGGGAAGGGCGGAGGCGATTTGAGAGTCTCAGTAGTTCCAATGTTCTATGGAGACCCGTCATGGTCATTCTCTGAGCGTAGCGAAGAATCTCCTTGGCCATGGAGATCCTTCGCTACGCTCAGGATGACCTGCTGCGGTGTCAGCCAGCCAAACTTGGAACTACTGGATTTAGCGATTTAGGGATGTTGTTCCTATCTACTACTTCTGCCTTCCGCCTGCTGCCATCGCTATTTTTAACCAAGAGATTATTGAAAGCATCTTATGATCTCCGCCAAGATATTCCTCAAGATTCTGGCCAAGAAGGATTTGCTTCCGAGCGGGGCGATCCACAAGCTCGAGCGCCAATTGGCCGACTCGCCCAAGAAAATCCCCGCCGAGGCCGTGGCAAAACGGCTCATCAAGAAGGGCTATTTGACGCCGGCGCTGGCGAAACGTCTGCTGAAGGTGGCCCGCACTGCGGAGCACGAGTTGAACGAAAGGGCCGCGTCGAAAGCCCCGCCCGAGAAACCGCCCGCGCCGGAAGAAAGCGAATTGGGTCTGGCCGCGGTCGACGAGGAGTCGGGAGACGACGACGCGGTCGTCGACACCTGGGAAGTTGAGTTGGAGAAGCCCGAGCCGCCGCCGCCGGCCGAGCAGCCGAAGGCGGCGCCTCCGGCGGAGGCGCCGATCGCCCTGGACGGCGGTGCAGGGATCGACGGTGAAGTCGTTGCCGGCGAAGTGATCGACGGCGACGTCGTCGTGGAGGCGCCGTCAGCCGAGCTCGGACTCGGCGAAGGCGGCCTGGACGGGCAAGGCGATGACGGAGCGCGCCTTTCGGCCAGACGAAGGAAAGGGCTGGGGGGATTGCTCGACGCCGTCCTTCCTCGGCGAAACCGCCGCCGTAAGGAAAACCCCTGGGACTCCTCGCTCATTCTCATCGGCGGCGGGGCACTCCTGGTGTTGGTTCTTGGCGGACTGATGTTGTCCTGGCTGTTGTTTGGGCAAAGCGGCGACCAGATGCTCGATGAAGCCACCGAGTTTTATCGCCAGGGCTCCTATACCAACGCCATCGCTCAATACGATCAGTTCCTCAAGAAGTATCCCGGTCATGCCCGGGCCAGCCTCGCCAAGGTCGAGCGGGGTCTGGCCCGACTGCGCAAAGCCGTCAACGACATGAAGGACCCCGTGAAATGGCTGGAGGTGGCCGAGGAAGTCCTGGGCGAGATCAGCGGCGAAAGCGCGTTTGGCGAAGCAAAGGGCGAGTTGAAGGCACTCTTGCCGGAAATCGCCAGCAAGCTGTCCGAACAGGCGCGGGAGAAAGCCGATCCGAACCTGGTCGCCAAAACGCGCGAAGCGGTGGCGATGGTCGAGAAGTACATCTCGCGATCGCAGCGTCCGAAGGCTCTGCTGGACGACATTGCCGCCTTGCTGCAGATCACCGAACGTGCGATCGCGCGAGACGATGAGTTGGCCAAGGCCATCGCGGCTATGGACGAGTTTACCAACAACGGCGAGCCCGAGCGCGCCTACAACGTCCGGCGCACCTTGCTGAAGGCCTATCCCGACCTGATCAAGAACAAGCAGTTGCAGAAGGCCGTTCTGAAGGTATCCAAGGCCCAGCAAGGGGCTGTCAAAGTCGTCCGGCAATCCAAGGCGGCCGAGCTGCCCGAGCCGGCCGTCGTGGACAAGGTGGCCCTGGCCGTCGTGCGACGTGATCGGCGCCGCGACGTGCCCGGCGCGGCGGGCTACGTCGTCTATGCCCTGGCCGAAGGGGCCGCCTACGGCCTGGACGCCGCCACGGGCCGGGTCCTGTGGCGCCGCTTCGTCGGCTACAGCACGGACGGGTCGAGCCTCGGCTTCGCGCCGATTCCGGTCAGTGACGCGCCGGGAAGCGACGTTCTGGTGGTCGACGCCCGACGCCAAGCGCTGGTGCGTCTCGAAGCCGCCACGGGACGCGTGCGCTGGCAACAGACCCTCGGCGAGGCGTTCAGCGCGCACCCGGTCCTGGACAAGCAAGATCGCGTTCTGATTGCGGCCGCCTCCGGCCGACTTGCGATCGTGGATCTTGCGTCGGGCAACTCGCCCGGCTTCATCCAAATTCCCCAAAAACTCACGGCGGCTCCGGTCATCGATCCCAGAAGCGGTTGCATCTATCAGGTGGCCGCGCATTCGAACCTCTACGTGCTCTCGCCCGAGGGAGAATGCAAACAGGTGGCTTATCTGGCTCACGAGCCGGGCACGGTCACCGCGGCACCGGTCATCATCAGTCGGCTCCTGGTGGTTGCCGAGAACCGGGGTTTTCGTAGTGCCTTGTTGCGTGTCTTTGCCCTGGAGGGCGACAAGGACAACCCACCGCTGGCGGAGCTTCAGCAGATCGAGATCGAGGGTCACGTCGACGCGCCTCCGTTGGTCTCCGGCACACGCATGTTGGCCACGACCGATTCGGGACGCGTTGTGGCGTATCGGGTCAGCGGGACCAATGCCCGGCAACCGCTGGAGCAGGTCGCGCAGCTCCAGACCAGCGACGAACCCAATCTCATACGATTCCCGTTGCTGATCCGAGACGAGTTCTGGGTAGCCGATAACACACTTACGAAATACGAGCTTCAGTCGTCGCTGGGGAATATCCGCTCCGCGTGGACGGGGTTCAGCGGCAGTGCCTTTCTTCAGCCGCTGGGCTCGCTGGGCCGGACCATCTTCTTCGTGCGGCGACGCATGAATCTGCCCGGCGTCCAGGTGGCGGCCATCGGAATGAACAAGCCGATTCCGTTCTGGGAAACGACCCTGGCTGCTCCGTCGGTGGGCCAGCCGTGGGTGACGCCGTCCGGTCGGGCCGTCCACGTCGTGACTGCGCTGGGCAGCTTGCTCGAAGTCCCGGCCGACGAGTTGAAAGGCCAGCGCACGCTTGACCGGGCGGTCGTTGCGCTGCAGACGGGCGACCTGCGCCAAGCCGTGAGCGACGTCGTCCGCATGCCGGGAGGCTCCATCGTGCTGTCGATGGGTGCCGGCAGCGACCGATTGGCCGTCTTCGATCCCCGACGCGCCCCCAGACAATTCCGATCCGTAAGGCTCAACGATCCGTTGAGCACCACCCCCGTGCCCATGGAAAAGGGGCTCTTGGTTCCTTGCCGGCTCGGCCAGGTGTATCTCCTCGATCCGAACACGGGCAGAGACGTCGTGAAGCCGTTCCAGGCGAAGTTGGCCGCCGGACAGAAGGTGGCGTGGCGGCGTCCGGTACCGATCGACCAGAACTCCGTCGTGCTGGCCGATGGAAGCCACAGCGTCTATCGGTTGACCATCAAGAGCAGCCCGGCGCGACACGTGGCCGCGGTGGCCGAGGCCACCTTGGCCCGACCGATTGCCTCGCAGCTGGCCGTCGTCGGCGACACGGTCTACGCCGTGGACGAAGACGGACAGTTGCAGCGGTTGCGGCTGCCCAATCTCACGGCCGGCAAGCCCTTGCCGCTGGGCGCTCAGGCGACCTGGGGCCCACACCGCGCCGGTCAAAACGCTTTTCTAACCACCGAGAACGAACAACTGCTCTGTCTGGACGGCACGGGCGAGGTGGTCTGGAAGGTGACCTTGACCCACGGGCCCTTGGCCGGCCCTCCGCTGCCGGTGGCCGGTGACTTCCTCGTGGCCTATGCCAACGGCGTGTTGTCGCGGGTGGAGGGTTCGTCGGGCAGAGAGTTGGGCAAGCTCGAGACCGGCCGCCCGTTGGGCGCGGGGCCGGTTCTGCTCGGAGCGGACGTGCTGTTGGTCGGCGGCGACGGCACGCTGTATCTCAGCCCGCAACCGCCCAACGCCAAATAAACCCGTGATGAAAAAGAGCAGCCTCCCGTGATGGTCGTACCACGAAACAAGAAGCTCTGGCTCAACTCGGCGCGGCCCCGGCGCGCGGCCGAGGCGCTTCACGCGGCAAGGACGGTCGGCCTGGCACGTTTTCGATCAGCGTGTGGTTGCTCTTTGAGGGTGCCACTGGCGTCTCGCCAGTGCGACACGGGCAAGATGCCCGTGGCACCCCGCCACGCCAATCTCACAATTGCTCTGGTGCTCATGCTGGCTGCGGGCATGGTTTGCGGCTGGCTTGGCACCTCCGCGACGGCCCTGGCGCAGGAAACCACCGAGGCGGAATCCTACTCGGACGAAACGCCGCTCTACGAGGAGGATCCCTACGATCGGATCACGCTCACGAAGCAGTACAAGGAGCGGCTGCTCAAAGTCGAGCCGTTGAAGCTGCCCGGTCGCCGATTGCCGAGATACCCCCGCCCCAGTTTCCGGCTGGAAGTCCGCCTTTGGGACACTCCCGAAAAGCCCTACGAGTTGCGTTGGTCGTCCATCGAGAAAGTCGAGCTTTTCGAACAGATAGTCCTTGCCAAGGCCGTTGAACTGGTCAAACAAGGTGAACGGGAAAAAGCCTACGACTATTTCCAATGGCTCGAAACCAAGCATCCCGACTTGCCCGGGCTCAAGGAAGCCATCGGCGATTATCTTTATGGCGAGGCAGCCGCACAACGAGACAAGGGAGACTACTTCGGTGCCCTGGCCATGCTCGTGACGCTCTACGAGCACAACCCCGGGTATCCCAAGCTGGCGGATGCATTCGGCGCGATCGAGGACAAATTGCTCAGGCAATACGACGCGGCACGCAAGTATTCAGCCGCGCGGAGACTCCTGTGGGATCTGCGTCGGCGATTCGACGACCATCCCACGGCGGTCAACTGGGAGTTGGAACTGCAACGACGTGCCGCCGGTCATCTGGCCGAGGCGCGCAGGGCGCTGGCGGTCGGGAACTTTCGCCGAGCCGACCGCGCTATGCAGGAGGTCGTGCTCATCTGGCCCGATCTGCCGGGCGCCCGGGAGATGGTCGCTTCGCTGCACCGCGAGTATCCCCGCGTGGTCGTTGGGGTGGGCAGCCGCGCGGTGAGTGTCGATCCGCGTCATCGTCAGGACTGGTCCACCCGACGCAGCAGCCGGCTGATCTATCGCACGCTGACCGAGTTTCTCGGCCCGGGCTCCGAAGGCGGCGACTATCGTTGCCCGGTCGGCGTGATCGAAATCGAGCCGCTTGCGCGCCGCCTGGTGATTCAGATCCATCCGAACCTGCGATGGGCCCAGGGGAATCTCACGTTGACCGGCGTCGACGTCGCCCGGCGGCTGCTGGCCATGGCCACTCCGGGCAGCAGCCGGTATCGAGCCGCTTGGAGCGAGTTGTTTGCCGGCGCGACGGTTCGCGACGTCTATCAGGTCGACGTCGAAATGCGGCGACCGCACGTCCGCCCCGATGCGCTGCTCCAAACCACGCTGGTACCGTACACCGGCACCAGCGCGAGGTCGTCCTCCGAGCCGACCAACGGCCCGTACGTGATCGACAAGCAGAGCGAGGATGAGACGATCTATGTCTTCAATCGGCGGTATTTCGCCGCGGTGCCGACGCAACCGAGGGAGATCGTCGAACGACACGTCCGGGACGACCGCGAGGCGATTCAAGCGTTGCGCGACGGGCAGATCAAGGTGCTCGACCGCGTCAACCCCTGGAGGCTCGCCGAGTTCCGTTCGCTCAAGAATGTCGTGGTCCGGCCGTATGCCGCGCCGCTGGTCCACTGCCTGATCCCCAACCGGAAGAGACCGCTTATGGACGAGGAGATCTTCCGCCGGGCGCTGGTCTATGGAATCCACCGTCAGGGGATCCTCAACGATTTGCTTGGCAAGAAGACGGTCGAGCGTTGCCACGTTATCAGCGGTCCTTTCCCGCGGGGCGACGACTACGACGATCCGCTCGGTTACGCTTACGACGCGTCGATCGAACCGCGTCCCTACGAGCCGGCTCTGGCCATCATGCTGGCCAACGTCGCCGTCGACATGGTGGCGGCCGCCGAGTTGAGGCGGTCGGGTGAGACCGCGGAGCAGAAAACTCCTCCCAAAGACCCGCCGGCCGGCAAGGACGACCAATCATCGAAGCAGAAGAAGCCCAAGAAAAAGAAAGTCGACCGCAAGACCATCACGCGGATCACTGTGGCCCATCCCCCGGAGGCAATCGCCCGGGTCGCCTGCGGGCACATCAAGGAGCAACTCAAAAAGATCGGCATCGAGGTTGTCCTCAAGGAGCTGCCGCCGGGGCCCATCGATCGGGTGCCCGATGACGTCGACCTGCTCTACGCCGAGTTGCCGATCTGGGAGCCGGTGGTCGATTCGCGCGCGCTGTTGGCGGCCGATGGTCCGGCGCGCGGGGCCAGCGCGTACATGACCCTGGTGCTGCGCCAGCTCCGGCACGCGACCGACTGGCGAGCGGTGCGGCCCATCTTGCGTCGCATCCACCGGATCGCCCATGATGACGTCGCGGTGGTCCCGCTGTGGCAACTGCTCGACCATTATGCCTGCCATGTCAGCGTCCAGGGCATCGCCGAGGAAGACGGCAGCCGGCCGGTGTCGCTTTATGAGAACGTCGAGCAGTGGAAGCTGAAAATCGCCCCTGAAGCTTCGTCGGAGACAAGATGAACCGGTTCGGCTTGCTTGTGGTCTGTTGCTTTCGAAAGGTTGGGTGCCACGGGCATCTTGCCCGTGCCGCTGCCGCGGAAGCACTGGCGAGACGCCGGTGGCACCCCGCGTGGCTGGTCGTCGGCCTGGTTCTTTGTGCGGCGGGCGAGCGTGCTTCGGCCCAATCGGTTTGGGAGTTGACACCTTATCGCATCCGGCTCGTGGTCGCGTTGGCCCCGACGGCCCAGCTGCGCCCCGAACTGGCTGCCGGCCTGGAGCGGAGGCTTCTCGATCGGGTCGAATCGGTGGTCGGTGCCCGGTGGGACCTGTCGACGATGAAGCCAAGCGCTCGAGTGCGTCACCGGATGACCAGCGATCTGGCAGCGCTGCGTTTTGAGGATCTTCCGCAGGATACGGTCAAGTTCGACAAGATACTGTTCGTGGCGGTGGTGCCCGCGGTGCCCGGCTATCAGGTGCTCGCGCGCGAGTTGGACGTTCGCACGCGGGTGTTTGGCCCGGTCGTCCGCCGGCCGGTCTGGCAGACGGCGAAGCTCGGCGACACGGCGTTTCAAGCCATGCTCGAGGTCTTTACACCCTTGGCGCGGGTCGTCCAGACGGTGAAGAAGGAGGTCACGTTGCGGCTGCGCGCCGGCCGGCTGCCCGTGCGCGACCCTTCGGTCCGGCGCGTGCGGCCGGGCGACGTGTTCCAGCCGCTGGTGCGCTACAACGATCGGCAGGGCAATCTCCGCAAGGTGCACGAGATCCCGTTGACCTTCCTGGTGGTCGACCAGTGTGACGCCGACGCGTTTCGATGCACGCTGCATTCGGCGATGCTCGCTCCGATGAGCGGGCGGCGCCGCGGGCGGGTCGAGCCGTTGGCGTTGGCGGTCCGACCGTCGGGCTCTGCGACGCGCGTGGTGCTCACGGGCCGCGTCGATCCGAAACCGGCTCTGGCCGGCTACGACATCTACGAGCAGACGGTCGGATCGAAGAAGACCACGCTGTTGGGCAAGACGGACGTCGACGGCGGAATCGAGGTCGGCCAGGGCAACTACCCGCTGCGGTTGTTGCTGGTCAAGAGCGGCAAAGCGCTTCTGGCCCGATTGCCCGTGGTGCCCGGCCTGGCTCCCGAGATGACGGCCGAGATCCGCGACGACGATCAGCGGCTGGAGGCCGAGGGCTTCATCGCCGCGATGCAAATGAATCTGATCGAGCTGATCACACGCCGTGGTATTCTGTCGAAACGCGTCCAGTACTACGTCACCGCCGGCAAAGTGGACAAAGCGATGGAGCTTATCGATGAGCTGCGGGGACTGCCGAGCCGGTCGGATCTGCTGCGCGAACTCGGCAGACAACAGGAGAAGATCGTCGTCGACGATCTCTGGACGAAGAAGAAGGTCGACGAACTGTTCAACGACACGCGGACGTTGCTCTCAAAGCACCTCGCTCCCGA
>CAZWWC010000014.1:2742-27270 GCA_964637625.1 uncultured Planctomycetaceae bacterium | reverse complement strand
TGCGGATCGGCATGACCCGGGCCAAGAAGGCACAGGTGCCGACGCCGTTTGAAACTGAGGTCAGCAAGACCATTCTCGTGGTGGGTGGCGGGCAAAGCGGCATGACCGCCGCGTTGGAGGCGGCCCGGGCGGGCTACGACGTCCGACTGGTCGAGAAGGAGCCGCAATTGGGCGGTTGGCTGGGAAAGTTCGCAAAATTGTTTCCGAAGAAACCGCCCTACGAGGAACTCGAAACGGTCGATCTCGCCTCACGCCTCGATGTGATCCAGCGGAACGATCGGATCCAAGTTCATCTCGGCGCGACGATCGAGAAGATCAGCGGCCAGCCCGGCCAGTTCGACGTGTCGATCCAGAGCAACGGCTCGGCCACGGAATTCCGCGTTGGTGCGATTATTCAAGCCACCGGTTGGAAACCCTACGACGCTTCCCGGCTTGGACACCTGGGTTATGGCTGCCCGAACGTGATTACCAACGTCCAGATGGAAGAACTGGCCGCCTCGGGCAAGATCAACCGTCCGTCGGACGGCAAGCCGGCCCGGCGGATCGCGTTCATCCAGTGTGCCGGCTCCCGCGACCAGGACCATTTGCCCTACTGCTCGGCCGTCTGCTGCCGTGTGACACTCAAACAGGCCCTCTGGGCCCGCCAGCTTGACGACCAGGCCGAGGCTTATGTCCTCTACAAAGACATCCGCGCGCCGGGTCAATACGAAGCCTTCTATCAAAAGGCCCAGGAAGATCCGGGCATCTTCTTCACCAAAGGCGACGTGCTGTCGGTCAAAGAGACGGGGGACCACAACCTGCTGGTCGACCTGGAAAACACGCTGATCGACAAGTATCTTCAGATCGAGGCGGACCTGGTCGTGCTGGCAACGGGAATGGTGCCGGCGGCGGTCGACGGCGAGACCATCCGGCAGTACCGCGACGCCCAGGCGGTCGTGGCCAAAGGTGAAGCCGGCGCGCAACTGGAAGCGGCGAAGAAAACCGTCGAGCAGCTGAAGCACCACGAAGGAACCGAGATCCTGCATCTCACCTATCGGCAAGGGCCGGACCTGCCGGCGCTGAAGTATGACTTTCCCGACTCGCATTTCATCTGCTTCCCTTACGAGACGCGGCGCACGGGCGTTTATGCGGCCGGATGTATTCGGGCGCCGAACGACTCCGAAGTGTGCGCGGAAGATGCCGCCGGAGCGGCGCTGAAGGCCATCCAATGCGTCGAGTTGGCCTCGCGCGGAAAGACTGTCCATCCACGCTGGGAAGATGAGTCCTATCCGGAGTTCGCCATGCAACGCTGCACGCAATGCAAGCGGTGCACCGAGGAATGTCCTTTCGGGACCTTGGACGAGGACGAGAAGGGCACGCCGTTGCTGAACGTCACGCGGTGCCGCCGGTGCGGCATTTGCCTGGGAGCATGCCCCGAGCGAATCATTTCTTTTGCAGACTACTCGATTGACATGATCTCTTCGATGATCAAGTCGATCGAAGTTCCCGACGAGGACGAGGAGAAGCCTCGTTTGCTCGGGCTGCTGTGCGAAAACGACGCTTACCCGGCCCTGGACATCGCCGGGTTGAAGCGGATTCAGCACAGCGCGTTCATCCGGTTCATACCCGTTCGCTGCCTGGGGTCGGTCAACGTGGTGTGGATCGCCGACGCCCTGTCACACGGCTACGACGGCATTCTGCTGGTGGGATGCAAGTCGGGCGACGATTACCAGTGCCACTTTATCCGCGGCAGCGAGCTGATGGGTACCCGCGGCGAGAACATCCGAGAAAAACTCAACCAGCTTGCCCTGGAAGAAGAACGCGTGCGGGTCGAAGAGGTCTCGATCTCCGAGTATCGGAAATTGACGGAGATCATTAACGAATTCGCTGAACAAATCGAAGAAATCGGAATGAACCCGTTCAAAGGGTTCTAGCCCGGGTTTTCACCACAGAGACACAGAGGCACGGAGATTATTGAAAAGGAAACATTACTGATCCTGGTTCGTCGAAAACGCTCGAAACGCTCTGTCATTGAATACAAGCTATGAAACCATCCATCCAAGAGTTATCTCTGTGCCTCTGTGTCTCTGTGGTGAATTCACCGGTGAGAAGTGCAGGCTAGTGCATTATGTCGGAACCCTATCTCGCAAAACCGGATAAGGACTTCCTCCAGCGCATCCTCACCGAGGGCGGCGGAGATCTGAAGAAGTGCTTCCAGTGCGCCAGCTGTTCGGTCGTTTGCGAATTGTCCGGCCGGCGGAAGCCGTTTCCCCGAAAAGAAATGATCTGGGCCCAGTGGGGGCTGAAGGACCGGCTCGTGGCCGATCCGGACATTTGGCTGTGCCACCAGTGCAACGATTGCTCGACGCGCTGCCCGCGCGGTGCTCGGCCCGGCGACGTCCTGGCGGTCCTGCGGCAGCAGAGCATCGAGCACTTTGCCGTTCCTTCTTTTCTTGCCCGCTGGGTGAGCCAACCCAAGTACCTTCCGCTGGTGCTGCTCATCCCGGTCGTGCTCTTGGGTTTGCTTGTCCTGGCGGCAGCGGCCCCCATTGAAGGCAAGAGAATCATCTACTCCTACTGGTGGAGGCTTCCCCATTGGGTGCTGATCAGCTTCTTCGGGACGTTGAGCGTGCTCGTTCTCGTGGCGGCCGTTGCCGGGGTTGTGCGGTTCTGGCGGGCGATGAAGGCCGCCGACGCGCGGGATGCAGCGGGCTTGCCCACGAAGAGCCTCGCTTCGAGCGTCGTAACTGTGTTGAAGAACATCATGGTGCACGACAAGTTTGGACTGTGCACCACCGAGCGCCCGCGCCAGTGGTCCCATCTGGGAGTCTTTTACGGTTTCATCGCGCTCGCGGCGGTCGCCCTATGGGTAATCTTCCTGAGCCTGACCGCAAGCCGTAATCCCTTTGTGCAGGGTGAGCTTGTTTATCCCTTTAATTTCTGGAACCCGTGGAGGATGCTCGCCAACCTGGGCGGCGCGGCGGTGCTGGCCGGCTGCGCGTGGATGGCCTGGGACCGTTTGAAAGAAGGCAAGAAAACAGTTACCAGTTATTCCGACTGGACTTTTCTGGCAGCGCTCTTCCTCGTGGTCCTCACCGGGTTTGTCTGCGAGGCGCTGCACTACGCCCGCTTGGAGCCGCACCGATACGCCGCCTATTTCGTGCACCTGGTTTTGGTATTCGCGCTGTTGGCCTACCTGCCGTATTCGAAGTCTGCCCATCTGCTCTACCGCACGGCCGCCATGGTCTACGCCGAGTATTCCGGCCGCAACGACGACGGGGACAGTCCCGATTTTCGCGCAGCGAAAATGGGACTGTCCCCTTCCGATCCAGGCAAATCCCCCTCGGATCCAGAGAGTTGATATAAAGAACACGTATGAAGAATAACCTCACCGTTATTGCCGTGGCCATTGCCGTGCTGATCATACTGTTTCCTCTCGGATACAGCCTGGTTTGGCCCGTCGTCTCGCAAGGCACCGAACCCGGCGAGCCTTTCCTCGAAGTGCCCGAGGGAAGTTGTGTCGCGGAGAAGAGCTACATGCGCTATCGTCACATGGATCTTCTCGACCAAATCCGAGACGAAGCCGTGCGTCAAGGCAAACGAGAAAGAGTCGGGCCGAACAAACGGGAGATCACACTGACCAACTGCGTGAAATGTCATGGAGGCCGCGAGCAATTCTGCAATCGATGCCATACGGCCGTGAATCTCCAGGTGAACTGCTTCCGCTGCCATTACGACCCGGGCTCAGTTGCACAAACCGACAAGTAGTACTCCAGAGGCGAAGAAGGAAATGGACAGAAGGGAGTTCCTGAAAACGGGCGGCATCCTCTCGGCGGGGACCGTGTGCGCCTCCACGTTGCCCTTGCTGCCCATCTGCGCGTCGAAAACGGCAAGCGTCGAAGAGTCGTCCGACGGCTGCAAGTACGGAATGGTGATCGATCTTCGCAAGTGCAAGGCCGACTGCACGGCGTGCATCGAGGCGTGCCGGAAGGAAAACAACGTGGCCTTGCACGGGAATAAGCGGTGGGACGTGCATCTGATCCGGAAGGTGACCGTCCAACGAGTCTATCCGGTTCGTGCGAAGGAGCAAAAATCGGTACCTTTGCTGTGCAATCAGTGTGACGAGCCGCCCTGTGCCCAGGCGTGTCCCGTGCAGGCCACGTATAAGCGGCCCGACGGCATCGTCATCGTCGATCAGCACCGGTGCATCGGCTGCAGGTACTGCATGATCGCGTGTCCCTATAATGCCAGGTACTTCAACTACAAGGAAGCGGACGATTGGCCCAACAAGGATCAGCCCAGGAGCATGCACGGTGTTCCCGAATCGTGTAATTTCTGCGCACACCGGTTGGACCGTGGGGAAAAACCGGCATGCGTCGAGGCCTGCGAGAAGAGCGGCGCCGGGGCCATCGTGGTGGGCAACCTGAACGATCCCGGCAGCGAGGTCTCACGGTTAATCGTCAACAACTCCGTCAAGGGCATCCGAGAGGACTTAGGCACCAAGCCCAAGGTTTACTACATCGGCTTGTAGCCACGTGGCTGTGAGGAAGTGGTAATGGAAACGAAGTTCGAGACAATCGAAGGAAAGTCGATCCAGTTCTATTTGCTGGTACTGGGTCTTGCGCTGTTGATTGTCCCGGGGCTTTACTCGACGTACCGGATGTACGACGAGGGAATCTATCTCTCCGGGATGACCAACCGGATTCCCTGGGGACTGCAGATTATCCTGTGCGTGTTCTACATCGGCGCATCGGCCGGGTCCCTGGTGATTTCGTCGCTGTACGGGATCTTCGGGAAGAAGGAATACAAGCCCTTTGCACGGATCGCCGTCTACCTCGCTCTGCTTTTCCTGATCGCGGCGCTGCTGTCGATCTTGACCGACCTGGGCAGGCTCGACAACCTGAAGGCGTCGGCCTCGCACTTCAACTTCCTCTCGATGCTCTCGATCAATCCATTCCTGTATAACACGTATATCCTGATTTGCATTGTCTATCTCTGGGCCATGCTGCAGGAGAAGGAAAAATTCGTAAGAGTCATCGCCCTGGTCGCGGTGATCTGGGCCGTCCTCGTCCACAGCGGCACGGGCGCCATCTTCGGCTTCGTCCCGCGCGAGTTGTACCAGTCGGCCTTGCTCCCGCCGAGCTTCATCGCCGCGGCGCTCTCCTCCGGAACGGCACTAATGATTCTGGTCATCCTCGCGGTGTTCCGGGTCACCCGGCGGCCTTTGGATCACGAACTGGTC
This sequence comes from uncultured Planctomycetaceae bacterium, assembly GCA_964637625.1. GTDB lineage: Bacteria > Planctomycetota > Planctomycetia > Pirellulales > Thermoguttaceae > UBA11386. The sequence continues at coordinate 22,049 of CAZWWC010000014.1, read as the reverse complement.
GTAAGACTCGGCAGGCTTCTGGCCGTTTTCATCGTCGTTGTCCTCTATTTTCTGTTCGTGGAGAATGCCTATCGCCTCTATCTCGAGCAGTCGCGCGAGGCGGCCATGTATTTCCTCTTCGATCCTTTTAATGGCACGCTCTTCTGGGGTGGGCTGGTCATTGTCGGCTGCATCATTCCCGCCGTGGTGCTCTTCAATCCCGCAACGGGGAAGTCCATCCCCTGGATCATCTGCGCGTCCATTTTGACGGTGTTCGGCGTCTTGTGCGAGCGGTATCTCATCGTGATTCCCGGGCAGACTCACCCGCCCGATCTTTTTCCAAACATGGAGATTGTCAAGTCGGTTGTTGACGAGGGGGCCGTACACTACACCGCCACGATTCATGAAGTGTTCCAGGCCGTGGGAGTTCTGGCGATCGTTGGATTCTGCTTTGTCCTGGGACTGAGATTTCTGAAACTGATGCCAACCGAGGCAAGGATCCACAAGTAATCGATCACTGCTGAAACAAATTGAACTAAAGAAAGGAAAAGTAACATGGGCAAGCTGATCAAACCACACGGTTCGGATTCGTTGAATCCCCTTTACGTCGCCGACGAGGCGAAGCGAGCCGCACTGCTGAAGGAAGCCGAAGGGCTGCCGAAGTTGCTCGTCTGTTCCCAAGCTGCCGCCAACGCGGTCATGCTGGCCAGCGGGTATTTCAACCCGTTGGCCGGCTACATGAGCCTGGCGGACGCGCTCTCCGTGGCCGAAAACATGAAGACCACCAACGGCCTGTTCTGGCCGGTGCCCATCGTCAACGTCGTCAAGGACGCCTCGGCGATCAAGGGCGCCAAGCGGATCGCTCTGCTCGATCCGAACGTGGAGGGCAACCCCGTGCTGGCCATCCAGGACGTCACGTCGATCGACGAGGCGACCGACGCCCAGATGAAGGCCATGGCCGAGAAGATCTATGGCACGACCGACATGGAGCACCCGGGCTTGAAGAACTTCCTCTCGGTGGGCAAGGTCTTCGTCGCCGGGCCGATCCAGGTGCTCAACTACTCCTACTTCGCCGACGAGTTCCCGGAGACGTTCCGCACGGCGGTCCAGATCCGCGACATGATCGAGAAGAACGGCTGGAGCAAGGTCGTCGCCTTCCAGACCCGAAACCCGATGCACCGTGCCCACGAAGCGCTGGTCAAGATCGCCATGGATCGCGTCGGCGCCGACGGTGCCGTGATCCACATGCTCTTGGGCAAGCTGAAGGCCGGTGACATCCCGGCCGACGTCCGCGACGCCGCCATCCGCAAAATGGTCGAGCTCTATTTCGAGCCGAACAGCGCCGAGATTACCGGCTACGGCTTCGACATGCTCTACGCCGGTCCACGGGAAGCGGTGCTCCACGCCATATTCCGTCAGAACATGGGTGCGACGCACCTGATCGTCGGGCGCGATCACGCGGGCGTGGGAGATTACTACGGGCCGTTCGACGCCCAGGAGATCTTCCGCACGGAGGTCCCGGCCGGCGCGCTGGAGCTCGAGATCTTCGAGGCCGACCACACCGCGTTCTCCAAGGTGGTCGGTGAGGTGATCATGATGCGCGAGGCACCGGAAGGACATAAGAAGGAGGACTTCGTGTTCCTGTCCGGCACGAAGGTCCGCGAGATGCTGTCGGGCGGCGAGGACCTGCCTCCCGAGTTTGCGCGGCCCGAGGTGGCGAAGATCCTAATGGACTACTACCAGTCGTTGGCCTAACCGAGGAGATCGCCATGGATCTCATTACCATCGCCCGCAAGGGCGATCGACAGTTCGACGTTGGCGTGCGTGGGCACCACGTAAGCAGCGATCTGTCCGAGAAGGAAGGAGGCCGCGATCAGGGGCCCTCGCCGGTGGAGTTGATGGCCGGCTCGTTGGGCGCGTGCATCGCGATGATGATCCAGGACTATTGCGAGAAGCACGGATACGAGGGCGACGTCGGCGTGAGTCTCACGATGGAACTGGCCGACGCCCCAAAACGCGTCGGCGCGATCGTCGTCGACGTGGAGTTGCCCGAGGCAGTACCGGAGGAAAGGATGGACGCAATCCGGCGCGTCGCCGAATACTGTCCGGTCCATGCAACGCTCAGGAATCCACCGCGGGTGGATATAGACATCAGCTAGACCGCCGGCCGGTCCGCGGTCCCGACACATACGCAAAAAATCGACTCAAGAAAAGGAGAAATCCGATGGAACAAAAAGAGTTTGGCGGCAAGACGCTCGAAATCGACGAGGACGGGTTTATCCAGGATCCCGAAGCTTGGGATCAGGCCGTCGCCAGCGATTTGGCGAAAACCGAAGGCGTCGACAACATGACCGAGGATCACTGGAAGGTGGTCAACTACCTGCGGGAGTATTATCTCGAGTACAACATGGCGCCGATGATCCGCAAGCTCTGCAAGTCGACCGGCTTCAAGCTGAAGGAGATTTACGACCTGTTCCCGAGCGGCCCCGCCAAGGGTGCCTGCAAGGTGGCCGGGCTCCCGAAGCCGACCGGGTGCGTGTAGTAGTCCGTCACAACGACAATGTTGCGTGCCACTGCTGGAAAAGCCCCAGGGTGGCATGCTCTCGCTTGCGTGAGCATGTTGCTAACCAAGAAACATGGCCACGCAAGCGAGGCCATGCCACCCGTCGGTTGGACAAGCCAACCGTGGCACCCGGAAGGGACCGGATGATGACGCTGCTGGAACGGTTGCAACAGAAGAAAGATGCCATCGTCCAAAGGTGGCTCGACGACGTCTTGGCGACGTACTCCCCGGATGCCGCGGCCGCCTTCGGTCGCCAGAAGGACCGGTTCGCCAATCCGGTGGGCCACAGCCTCCGGGTCGCGACGCGAGGGATCTTCGAGTGGCTGTTGGAGGAGACGGATAGCGAGAAGATACACGAGCACTTGCACGAGGTCATCAAGATCAGGGCCATCCAGGACTTTTCCGTTTCCGATGCCGTTCGTTTCATCTTCCACTTGAAGAAAGCCGTTCGAGCAGAACTGGGAAAGGCAATCAGGGATGGGCGGCACTGGTCCGAGCTGACCGAGCTGGAGGAGAAGATAGACCAGGTTGCGCTGGCCGCTTTTGAGATTTTTGTTCAGTGCCGTGAACAGGTATACCAGCTTCGAGTCAACGAGGCAAAGCGAAGCGTGTCCTGGGTCGTGGATAGAATAAACCGTCGCGCGCGCGATTCGGAAGCGGCCCAGTCCGAGGTGGAGTGAAATCGTCCAAGGATACAAGCGTTCGGCAAGAGGGTCTTCAATGAGAGTGATCATTTCGCTGGTAGTTGTGGCTATTCTCTTTGCGCTGGGCTGGCTCGGCGCGACGCTGGGTATGGGGCGGATTGTTCTTGGTGTAGTGATCCCCTACCTTGCGGCCGTCCTATTTCTCGGTGGCATCATCCAGCGCGTCATGAGTTGGGCCAACTCGCCCGTGCCCTTCCGTATTCCCACGACGTGTGGCCAGCAGAAATCGCTTCCTTGGATCAAGCAGGAGAAGCTCGAAAACCCCGATACCGCGATCGGTGTCATCGGGAGAATGATCCTCGAGGTCTTCTTCTTCCGCTCGCTGTTGAGGAACACCAAATCGGAAATCGTCGACAAGCGCAGAGTGGTTTATGGAAGTGAACTGCTGCTTTGGATCGGCGCGCTGGTGATGCACTGGTCGTTTCTGATCATTCTGATCAGGCACGTGCGGTTCTTCACCGCGCCGACACCCTATTGCATCACGCTCATGCAGCAGGCCGAAGGGTTTCACAAGCTCGGGGCGCCGGTGTTTTACGTGACGTCGTTCCTCTTCCTGGCGGCCGTGGCTTACCTGCTGGTCCGTAGGCTCGGTTCTCCGCAACTCCGCTACATCTCGTTGGTGAACGACTATTTCCCGCTGTTTTTGCTTTTCGGCATAGCCGCCAGCGGGATATGGATGAGGCACGTGGCGCGGACCGACGTTGCGGCCGTCAAGGAGCTGGCCATCGGATTGGTCACCTTCCGGCCGGTGGTGCCGGAGACGATCATGCCCCTATTTTTCGGACACTTGCTGCTGGTCTGCGTGCTGGTGGCCTACTTGCCCTACAGCAAGCTTTGCCACATGGCCGGGGTGTTTCTGAGTCCGACGAGGAACCTGGCGAACACCAACCGAATGAAGAGGCATGTCAACCCGTGGGATTACCCGGTCAAGGTCCATACCTACGAAGAGTACGAAGACGAACTCCGCGATAAGATGAAAGCAGCCGGACTACCAGTGGAAAAGGAATAGCAATGCCTAAGCCGGACGAACCAGGATATTACAAGCACGAAGACCTGCTCTCGGTCGACTATCGGCCGCCGCGCACCGACTGGATGGACACGCCCGTCGACTTCAGACGGGGTACCTATTGCTATCCGGGCAAGGTGAAAAACCTGAAGATTCTGGACCTGCCGAACGCCCGGGAGTGGGCTGTCGGCGACGATGACTGGAAACTTCCGGACGATTGGAAACAGACAGTCCTGGACGGAATGGCCGAGCGCCTGAGCAAATATCGTTCTTTCAAGCTCTTCATGGACATCTGTGTCCGATGCGGGGCCTGCGCCGACAAGTGCCACTTTTTCATCGGCGGCGGCGATCCGAAGAACATGCCGGTGCTCCGGGCCGAGCTGCTGCGATCCATCTACCGAAGGGAATTCACGACCCTCGGAAAGGTCCTCGGCAAGATCGCCGGCGGCCGGGAGCTCACCGTCGACGTGATCAAGGAGTGGTTCTACTACTTCCACCAATGTACCGAATGTCGACGGTGCTCGGTCTTCTGTCCCTACGGCATCGACACGGCCGAGATCACCATAATGGGTAGAGAGCTGCTGGGTCTGCTAGGGCTCTATGTCAACTGGGTCATCGAGCCGGTCGCCAACTGCTTCCTGTACGGAAACCACCTGGCCATTCAACCTCACGGCCTGATGGACACCTTGGAGTTCATGGTCGACGACATCGAGGAAGCTACCGGCATCCGCGTGGATCTGCCCATGAACAAAAAGGGCGCCGAGATCCTCTTCGTGGTTCCCTCCGGCGATTACGTGGCCGACCCCGGCATCTACACGTGCATGGCCTACATGGTCCTGTTTCACGAGTTGGGCCTCGACTACACGTTCAGCACCTATGCTTCCGAAGGCGGGAACTTCGGGCTGTTCACCTCCCATGAAATGATGAAGCGGCTCAACGCCAAGATCTACGACGAAGCCAAGCGACTCGGCGTGAAGTGGATTCTCGGCGGCGAGTGCGGGCACATGTGGCGGGTGATGCATCAGTACATGGATACGATGAACGGGCCCGCCGACTTCCTCGAAGTGCCCAAATCGCCGATCACCGGCACGGTCTTCGACAACGCCCGATCCACGAAGATGGTCCACCTCATGGAATTCACGGCCGACCTGATCCAACACGGCAAGCTCAAGCTCGATCCATCCCGAAACGATCATATTCGCGTCACGTACCACGATTCCTGCAATCCGGCCCGGGCCATGGGCATTCTGGAAGAGCCACGCTACGTGATCCGCAACGTCTGCAACCACTTCTTCGAGATGCCGATCAACACGATCCGCGAGCAAACGTTCTGTTGTGGCGGCGGGGCCGGGCTCGGGACCGATGAGAACATGGAAATCCGCCTGCGTGGCGGGCTTCCCCGTGGCAACGCCGTCCGATACGTCCAGGAAAAACATGGTGTGAATCAGCTCGCCGCGATGTGTGCCATCGACAGGGCCACCCTGCCTACCGTCTGCGACTACTGGGCGCCCGGGGTCAAGGTGACCGGCATCACCGAGCTGGTTGCCAATGCTCTGGTGCTCAAAGGCGAGAAGAAGCGGACGCACAACCTGCGATTGGAGCCGATCCCGGGCATGGAAGAAAACGACGAAGGAGCAATCCCCAGCGATGAATGACAAACCGAGAATCATTTTTGGCCTGGCCGTCTTTATTGTCCTGGCCACGTTTCCAATCTGGTACACGCTCGGGCTGGCGGCCTACGGGGCCGGGGACACCGCCGCGCCCGATCGGGAGTACTACCCTGACGACGCGCCACGCTGTATTGAAAAGAAGCAGTGGATGGCCGCCAACCACATGAAGCTCTTGTACGGCTGGCGAGACGAGGTCATTCGCCAGGGCGACGCCAGACTCTACGAGTCACAGGACGGCAAGGAATACGTGAAGAGTCTCACGCAGACCTGCCTGGAGTGCCACAGCAAGCCCGAGATGTGCAGAGACGGTAACACGTCGTGCACCCAGTGCCACGATTACGCAAACGTCGAGCCATGCTGTTGGACTTGCCACGTCGAGTTGAAGGGAAGTCTTTGAAGTTACCTCAGCAATTAAAGGTCAATAAACGATGGACGAGAACCGACGCCGCTTTCTGAAAAGGGCCGGTTGCACGGTGCTGGGGCTGGGTTGCGGCTTTCCGCTCCTGCACACCGGCTGCAGCGCGGTGCATCACGATTCGGACGGCGAGGGGGCTTCCCAGACCCAATGGGCCATGGTGGTTGACATCAAAAAATGCCTTAAGAAGGAAGTGCGCGACGCTTGCATCAAAGCCTGCCAGATTGAGCACAACCTGCCGCGGAATCCCGATCGCCAAAAACCGGAAAGGGAGATCAAGTGGATCTGGAGCGAGCAGTACAAGTACGCCTTCCCGGATCAGACCCACGCGGGCACGGCAAGCGACATCGAGGGTCTGCCGGTCCTGGTGATGTGCAACCATTGCACGGACCCGGCGTGCGTGAAGGTCTGCCCCACCGCGGCCACCTGGAAACGCAAGCAGGACGGTATCGTCATGATGGACATGCACCGGTGCATCGGCTGCCGCTATTGCGTCGTGGCGTGTCCCTACGGTTCCCGGAGTTTCAACTGGGGAGATGCGTATCCGGATCGGGATCATATCGAGCGAGAAGTCCGTCCGCAGTACCCCACCCGAAGCCGAGGCGTCGTGGAGAAGTGCAATTTTTGTGTGGAGCGTATCAGGGCGTGGGAGCAGCGCATCGCGGCCAATCCCGAGCGGGTCAAGGACGAGCCCTCGCCCGTGCCGGCCTGCGTCGAGGCCGCCAACAACGTCCCCGGTGGCCGGGGCGCACTGATCTTCGGGAGGCTGGACGATCCAGACTCGGAGGTGTCCCGGGTCCTCCGCGACCAGAACACGATTTGCAGAAAAGCCGCTCTGGGGACCGGTCCCAATGTTTACTACCTTATGTGAGCAGAGTGACTCGGACCATAAACAAACAAGAAACCGCGGATGTACGCAGATAGACACAGATGTTTCCCCTCAGTTATCGGGCCTATTTGTCTTATCTGTGTTCATCCGTGGTTCCAGAATTCAGTAGTACCAAGTTTGGCTGACTGATACCGAAGCAGGTCATCCTGAGCGAAGCGAAGGATCTCGATTGTCCAAGGAGATCCTCCGCTACGCTCAGGATGACAATGCCGGGTTTCAATAGAACCTGGAACTACGGAAATTGAGATCATCCACAGCTTGAATCATAGAGTAGGAAGAAAACCGTGAGCAACGCCGATCAAGAGAAGATGGTAGAGCAACTGACCAGGCCCATTCTCAAGACGGGCGCCTTCTACTACGTGTTGGTCCTAGGGCTCCTGATGGGCGTCGGCTGGGGGTTCTTTGCATGGATCTGCCAGTTGACTAGCGGCCTGCAAGTCACGGGCTTGAATAATTCCGTGGCTTGGGGCGTGTACATTACGAACTTCGTGTTTTTCATCGGTATCAGCCACGCAGGCACGCTGATCTCGGCCATTCTGCGAGTCAGCGGCGCCGAGTGGCGACGCCCCATCACCAGGGCGGCCGAGGCGATCACGGTCTTTGCACTAGTGCTCGGTGCAAGCCAGATCCTCTTCGATCTGGGGCGTCCCGATCGGGCGCTCAACGTGGTCCTCTACGGTCCGCTTCGCAGCCCGTTGCTCTGGGACGTCGTCTGCATCTCGGTCTACTTGCTCAGTTCCATCTTTTACCTGCTGCTGCCGCTGATTCCCGACATGGCGATTCTCAGAGACCAAGGACAAGTCACCGGTTGGCGCAAGGAGTTGCATCGGATCCTCGCCTTGGGCTGGAACAGCAACCCCGAGCAAAAGCGGCGTCTGGAGAAAGCGATCGGCATCATGGCCATTTTGATTATCCCGATTGCGGTTTCCGTCCATACGGTCGTCTCCTGGATATTCGGCATGACCATACGTCCGATGTGGCATTCGACGATCCTGGGGCCCTACTTCGTGGTCGGGGCTATTTTTTCCGGTATCGCCGCGATCATCATCGCCATGGCGGTCCTCAGAAAGGTGTATCACTTCGAAGGCTACCTCAAGCCCATCCACTTCAACTACCTGGGCCTTCTGTTGCTGACCATGACCGCCTTCTGGTTCTATTTCACCTTGGCCGAGTATCTCACTACCGGCTACGGGGCGCTTCCCGAAGAATGGGAAGTCTTCGAAGCCAAAATGCAAGGCGAGTTCGCCCTAATGTTCTGGATCATGGTGGCGTGCATGACCATCGCCTTCTTCCTGCTACTGCTGGGCATGAAGCGATGGGCGATTGGGGCCACGGTCACCGCCTCCGCGTTTATCGTCGTGGGCATGTGGCTCGAGCGATACACGATCGTCGTACCGACACTGCAAAAACTCACCGGGCGGGGTTACGAGATGGGAATATACCGTCCCAGTTGGGTGGAAGTGTCGATTACCGCCGGGAGCATTTGCGGCTTCATTTTGTTGTACGTCATCTTCGTCAAGCTGTTTCCAATTATCTCGATTTGGGAGGTGGAGGAGAGCGAGGAGGCCGCCGCCGAGAGGATCAAGGGCATGCGACGCTACTTCCCGACCGTATCGTCGGCACCGACCGAGGGCTAGTCCATGATCCTTATTGACCCTAAGAGGGTGTTTTGAAATGGGTGCCACTGCTGGCTTGTCCAGCAGTGCCGGCCACAAAATCAGCCAAAAACAAGGGCGGACAAGCCGCCCATGGCACCCTTGGAGTGCCGAAAACCAATTTCAAAACACGTTCTAAGATGAATTACGGGACCTAACCATGTGGAATGCAGAAGCTGTTTTTCAAACGCCCGGCGTCGGGGGCGCCGTGGCGTGTACCGTCATTGTGGTACTGGTGGCCTGCTACGGCCTGACGCTCAGGTGGATTTCGAAGGGTCGTAAGGACGAGACCGAGGGCCACTAGCCGTGGAGAACGTTTCCCGCCGCGGCCCCGTTGAAAAGGGCCACGACGGGTCGATTGTCGCCACACGACCCTTTTGATATATTAACGTCGCAGATTGAACGATAACCGTAGGCTTCCTGCCAGCGCTCGGCCGGTCCGGGCGCGGAACAGGAAACATCGCAATGAGGAACACCGTACTTCGAGCCAAAAGGAACGAACATGGCAGATTCAGGTAACTACAATACCCCGCTGTTGGACGAATTGGAAAAGGGGCCCTGGCCCAGCTTCGTCACGGAAATCAAATCCATGGCGGCCGAAAACGAAAGGTGTAAAGACCTGCTAGGGCAACTCGAAAAGTCCTACCGGGAGAAGAGAGGCTACTGGAAACACGGCGGAATCGTCGGCGTGATGGGTTACGGGGGAGGCGTCATCGGCCGTTACTCCTTCCTGGCCCAGGAGTTCCCCAGCGTGGCCCATTTCCATACCCTCCGCATCAATCACCCCAGCGGCTGGTTCTACACCTCCGATGTCCTGCGAACCCTGTGCGACATCTGGGAAAAGCACGGCTCCGGCCTGACGAACATGCACGGGTCGACCGGCGACATCATTTTTCTGGGGACCGTCACCGACGAGCTCGAACCCACCTTCAGTGATCTTACTGAGAACGGTTTCGACCTGGGCGGATCCGGCTCGGACCTGCGTACCCCGAGCTGCTGCGTGGGGCCGGCGCGCTGCGAGTGGGCCTGCTACGACACGCTGCATCTGACAAACGACCTGACCCAAACCTTCCAGGACGAGCTGCACCGGCCGGCCTTCCCCTACAAGTTCAAATTCAAGTGGGCCGGCTGCCCCAACGACTGCGTCGCCTCGATCGCCCGGGCCGACATGTCGATCATCGGCACCTGGCGGGACGAGATCCAGATCGACCAGGCGGAAGTCAAGAAGTACGTGGACGGGGGCATCAACATCCACAAGGACATCTATGCCAACTGCCCCACGCGATGCATCTCCTGGGACGGCGAGACGCTCACCATCGACGACGAAAACTGCGTGAAGTGCATGCACTGCATCAACGTTATGCCCAAGGCACTCCGGCCCGGCAAGGATCGCGGCGCCACCATCCTGCTGGGAGCCAAGGCACCCATCGTCGAGGGCGCACAGCTCTCCTCCGTCCTGGTTCCCTTCATGAAGCTCGAACCTCCTTATAAAGAGCTCAAGGACCTCGTGGATCGGATCTGGGAATTCTGGGGTGAGCACGGCAAGAACCGGGAGCGCGTCGGCGAGATCATGCAGCGCGTCGGGCTCGGTAACTTCCTGGAAGCCATCGAGGTCGAACCCCTGCCGGAAATGATTGCCCATCCCAGGGAGAATCCCTACGTCTTCTACGAAGAATACTACGAAGAGGACGACGAGGAAGAGGAGAAAGAAGACGAGTAAGGCAACCGGACCGGTGGATCCAGCAGATCCTTATAAGAAAACAACCTTTTTTGGGAGATAATCAATGGTAGCGGATAGAAAAACAGATATCGGGCCTCCGCACTACGAACGGTTCCTGCCCCCGATCGTCAAGGCCAATTACGGGAAGTGGAAATACCATGAGATCCTCAAGCCCGGCGTCATGGTGCACGTCGGCGAGTCCGGCGACAAGCTCTTTACGGTGCGTGCCGGCTCACCCAGGTTGGTGAGCATCAAGAAGCTGCGCGCCTTCGCCGACCTGGCCGACAAGTACTGCGGCGGCCACCTCCGCTTCACCAGCCGCAACAACGTCGAGTTTCTGTTGACCGACGAGTCCAAGATTGAGCCGCTGATCGCCGATCTGAAGAAAATGAACCACCCGGTCGGCGGCATCGGCAACGCCATCTCGAACATCGTGCACACCCAGGGCTGGGTACACTGTCACTCGGCGGCCACCGACGCTTCGGGTGTGGTCAAGTGTGTTATGGACGACCTGCACGAGTACTTCGCAAGCACGAAGTTGCCCGGCAAGCTACGCGTCGCCCTGGCGTGCTGCCTGAACATGTGCGGGGCGGTCCATTGCTCGGACATCGCGATCCTGGGCGTGCACCGCAGGCCGCCGAAAATCGAGAGTGACACGATCGGCAAGCTTTGTGAGATCCCCAACGTGGTGGCCTCCTGCCCGACGGCCGCCATCCGGCCCGCGACCGTCGACGGCAAGCCCTCCGTGGAGATCGACGAGGAGCGGTGCATGTTTTGTGCCAACTGCTTTTCGGTTTGTCCCTCGCTGCCGATCGTCGACCCACTGAACGACGGGGTTTCAATCTGGGTGGGGGGCAAGGTCTCCAACGCCCGGGTCGAGCCGATGTTCTCGAAGCTGGCGATTCCCTATCTGCCCAACAACCCACCCCGCTGGCCCGAGGTAGTCCAGGCGGTCCGCAACATCGTCGAGGTCTGGGCCGACGGCGCGCACAAGTACGAGCGCATGGGCGAGTTCATCGCGCGGATCGGCTGGCCACGCTTCTTCAAGCTCACCGGCATCGAATTCGCAAAGGAACATATCGATGATTACCGATTTGCGGGCCTGAGCTTCAAGCGGTCCGCACAACTCAGACACGCGTAGACAGGAGGCGTGCTATGGCTGTCGCTCCCGAACAAGTCGCGGATGCGATGTACGAAATGGTCAAAGAGTACCAGGGCAGGAAGAAATTCAAAGCCGGCGATTTGATCAAGGCAATGATCGAGAAATTCGGCGAAGCCGAATGTGACAAGAAGCTGTGTAAGGCCGCCATCCGTACCCTCATGGACTCCGGAAGATGCGTCTACACCTATTTCGGTGGTAGCTTCATCGAAATTCCCCACGCCGAAGGTGCCGCCGAAGACGCCGGAGGGTAGTCGAGGTTTGGGATCGGCCGCTCGCAGTGGCATTCGGGTGCCGGCGCGCCGGGATGGCCGTGGCACCCCAATGCGGGCAGTCTGCCGTGCTGAAGTGTTCAGTGCGCGCAGGCAATGAACTAATTATGTGCTCTGAGGTAGTTCATGGCTATCAAGAAGAAAAAGAAGAAGAGAAGTTTTGCAGGCGGGGGGTTTTCCGGCGGTTCGAAGGCGCGCGAGCAATCGCCGCTGCGGCCCAAGAACGTCGAGAAGATGCCTCCCTGCCGGCACGTCTGTCCCAGCGGCAACCGGATTCGAGACTTCCTGACAACCATCGCTCAGGCCGAGCGACTCGGAAAGTCCGCGGAGCAGGCTTTCGGCGAGGCTTGGGAAATCTATACCGACACGAGTCCTTTTCCCGCCGTCTGTGGCCGTGTCTGCCCACACCCCTGCGAAGACAACTGCAACCGCAACGAACTCGACGGCGCGGTGAACATCAACAGCATCGAACGGGCCATCGGCGATTTCGGACTCGAAAAAAAACTCAAGCTCAGAAACCTTTCCGACGAAAAACGCCCGGAGAAAATCGCCGTCGTGGGCGCCGGCCCGGGCGGGCTCTCCTGTGCCTATCAACTCGCCAGACGCGGCTATGGTGTGACCGTCTTCGAAGCCGCCGAGAAGCCCGGCGGAATGCTCCTCTGGGGAATACCTCGATACCGCCTGCCCGCTGATGTCCTGGAAGGCGAGATCCAGAAGATTCTGGACCTGGGCGTCGAGCTGAAATGCAACGCCCGCGTCGGAGAGGATGTCTCGTTGGGCGAGCTGCTGACTGAGTATCAGGCCGTGTTCGTGTCGATCGGCGCGCACCAGGGCCTCAAGCTCCGCGTGGAAGGCGAAGAGGCCGAAAACGTCTATTCCGGCGTCGAGTTTCTCAACCGCATCGCGCACGGCGAGACAATCGACGTCGGCGACAACGTCATCGTGGTCGGCGGGGGAGACACGGCCATCGACGCGGCGCGGATCTGCCGGCGGCTGGGTGCGACCACCACGATCCTCTATCGCCGCACCCGTGAGGAAATGCCGGCGATCGACCCGGAAATTGAAGAAGCGCTGGAAGAGGGCGTCAAGCTCGAATATCTGGCTGCGCCGGTCGGCTTCAAGAAGGAGAACAACCGGATCACGCACATGAAGTGCATCCGCATGGAGCTCGGCGAGCCCGACGATTCCGGCCGGCGGCGGCCCGTACCCATCGAGGGGTCCGAGTTCGAGATTCCCGCCACGGCCGTCATACCCGCCATCAGCCAGGCGCCATCCTTCACCGGTTTTGAATCGCTGATCGAAGGAAGAGACTGGATTCAAGTGGATGAACATGGGGCCTCCACCAAGGTAGAAGGCGTCTGGGCAGGCGGCGACGCCGTCAGCCTGGCGCTGGTGACCACGGCCGTCGGGCAGGGTCGCCGGGCCGCGGAGTCCATCGACGCGAAACTCCGCGGCGTGGAATTGCCCCGGGAAAGTGAGCCGCCGCTGATCAAGACCGACCGCATGCGGTTGGACCACTACGAAAAAAAAGAGCGGGCTACGATTCCAAAGCTTGCGCCTGAAGAACGCCTGAAGGAGATGGACGCCGAGGCCAACTTGGCGATCTCTCAGGAACAGGCGATCGCGGAAGCCCAGCGATGCATGAGTTGCGGCTTCTGCTTCGACTGCGAGAAATGCTGGTTGTTCTGCCAGGACCAGGCCGTCAACAAGCCCATGCAAAAAGGCGTGCTCTACACGTTCAAGATGGAGAACTGCACGGGCTGCAAGAAGTGCGCGGAAGAATGTCCTTGCGGATTCATCGACATGCTGTGACGTAAATGAGCATCCCCCGAGTCCTTATCGCCGGGCTGCGCGGAGGCGGCGGCAAGACGCTCGTATCCCTGGGACTCGCCGCGGCCTGGCGAAAACAGGGCCTCCGCGTTGCACCGTTCAAGAAGGGGCCCGACTACATCGACGCGGCCTGGTTGTCGATGGCCGCCGGGCGGCCCTGCCGGAACCTCGACCTTTTCTTGATGTCCCCCCAGACCATCGTGCGGTCCTTCGTCGCCTCGGCCGCGGAAGCCGACGTCGCAGTGATCGAGGGAAACCGCGGTCTGTTCGATGGGATGGACGCCCAGGGCACGTACAGCACGGCCGAACTGGCCAAGCTGCTGGAATGTCCCGTCGTGCTGGTCGTCGACTGTACTAAAACGACGCGCACCGTCGCGGCCCAAGTGCTCGGCTGTCAACGCCTGGACCCGGACGTCGCGATTCGGGGAGTCATCCTGAATCAAACGGCCGGGGCTCGCCACGATTCGGTGCTGCGCGAAGCGATCGAGCAAGACTGCGGCCTGCCGGTGCTGGGGGCCGTCGCCCGAATCCCGCAGCAGCTCTTCCCGGAAAGACACTTGGGTCTCGTCCCGCCCCAGGAACACGACCACCTGGCCCGCGCGATCGATCAGCTCACCCGCGTTGCAGAACAATCTCTCGACCTGAAGGCCCTCTGGGACGTAGCCGAGCGCGGAAAAGGGGTCAGGAACCTTTTGCCCAAAGGGCCCGAAGGGTGCTCCGCACAAAAGGTTCCTGACCCCTTTTCCGCGCTCCTGGTTCATAGCGCAGCGGTGGCCCAGACGTCCGACGCCGCTGCGGTGCGCATCGGCGTCCTGCGCGACGCGGCGTTCACCTTCTACTACCCCGAGAACCTCGAGGCCCTGGCCCGAGCAGGCGCCAGGGTGACCGAGATTTCTCCCCTCCGCGACGCCGAATTGCCCGACGTGGATGCGTTGTACATCGGCGGCGGCTTTCCCGAAATGCTGGCTGTCGGCCTAGCAGAAAACAAGACGTTCCTCGACTCGTTGCGCCGCGCGATCGAGCGGGGATTGCCGGTCTATGCCGAGTGCGGTGGGGCCGTCTTTCTCGGTGAGAAGCTCGTCATCGACGAGAAGGAGTGCCCCATGGCCGGCGTCCTGCCGGTGACCTTCCTCTTCCGAGCGAAGATGCAAGGACACGGTTACGCCGTGCTCGAAACGGTCTGCGACAACCCGTTCTACAGCGTCGGAGAGACTCTCCGAGGGCACGAGTTCCACTACACGTGCATCGAGCCCTCTACGGCCGGCGATCTGACGTTCGCCTTCCGCGTACGCCGCGGACACGGCTTCGACGGCCGGCACGACGGCTTGTGCCGTCACAACGTCCTGGCTTCGTACACGCACGTACACGCGCTGGGCGTCGAGAGTTGGGCCCCGTCGATCGTCCGCGCAGCGGCCCGGTTCCAAAAGGATCAAGAACCTTCTTCCGCCGGCTCATAATTGAGCCCGAACCAGATCGCACACGCGGGTGCGGGTCAGATGGCCATCTTCGTAGAGATCGACCGGCCCTCGGTCGTCGAGCAATTCCGGACGGTCGGCCAGGAGCCTCGCCCGGCCGCATTGTCCCAGGCACCAGGCGGCCATGCCCCGGACCTGGGGATCCAGGTGGTCGAGGCAGGCCCGGATCGTCGACTCCAGGGCGTCCAGGGCACCCTCGGCAACCGGTCCCAGCCTCCCGATCGCCCAGAGAACCCCCGCGCGAAAATGAGCCAGGTCCTCTTCGGCCATCTCCCGAAGGAGTGAAACGACGATCGCCGTGTAGTCGGAGAACTTATCGGGGTCTTGGCGGATGATCTCGGCCATCGCCTCCGGAGCACGCCAGCAGACCCCGCCCGATTCCTCACTCAGAAGCCAATAGAGACGCCGCAAGTGCTCGCGGACGTAGTCGGGATCATCCACGGCAATGCGATGCGTGGCCCCGCCCATGGCCTCGACGGCCCGCCATCCGATTTCCGGGTCTGCGTCGAACGTCAGGGAAACGAGAACGCCCAGCACACGTCGCGACGGCTCGGCCCGTTGGGCAACTCCTTCGAAGTCTCGCTGCTGCAGCAGTTGGCGTAAATGCTCCTTCATGGGTGGTGTCCCCTATGCACTTAGCCGTAGGGATACATCCCCTTCTGGATGTTGGCCAGCCGGTCGAGCAGCGCGTTGTGTTTCTTTTCATCCTCAAGCAGGTATTCCAGCAGATACGCTTGGACGAGCATTCCCTTCGAGCCCTCGATCGAATCCAGGGACTCTTGAGCCAGTTTTTGGGTCTTCCTTTCGAGCTTGATGTGGTCCTCGATCATCTCCCACACTTGGCCGAGCTCCTCGGGCGCAAGGCTGATCGCCTTACCCTCGAGGCTCTCGGCGATCCACTCCTGTACGCGGTAGTGCATCTGTGAGTCGCGCTGAATAATCTCCATGACGAGACGGACGATCGGGTTCTCGGTCTTCTCCATGACACGGCCGGTCGAGGCAATCGACGCGTTCTCGATCTTCTGCCACGACCGCATGTTCGCGACAAGATCCTCTTGGACCTGCTTCTGTGATTTCGCCATGATTCGCCCTTTGTTCTTCCGGATGCTCCCGCCCAAGCTCCAGCACGCGCCGGTCAATCCTGCTCAAACGGAACATGTTTGTACTTTTCGGGGCTCACGCTGAAAAGTCAATAGGTGGCCCATTCCGCTTGCGCAGCCCCCCCGTTGAGGCGGGGTGCGTCGTTCGACCAATTTTGCCCGGATACCTTGATCATTTGGTATAGCTTTGCTATACAATTGAATGATAGGCCCTACGTCAAGGATCACTTTCCTGTCGCAAAGGGTAACTACAAAAGAACTTATGAATGACTCACAACCGACCGACGAAATCGGCGACCCGGTGATCGCTATTGGCATCTTGGCCCAGAAAGTTGGATTGTCTGCTTCGGCCGTCCGGAAGTACGAGAAGGAAGGCCTCATCATCGCCCACCGTGCCAGTTCGGGACACCGTCTTTTTTCGCACGAGGACGTCACCCGCGTGCGGAACGTCCACCACATGATTCAAGACTTAGGCCTGAACATCGCGGGAATCCGCCGCATGCAGGCACTTCTGCCTTGTTGGGACCTGCTTCCCTGCAGCGAAGAGAGCTGTAAACGCTGTCTGGCGTACAAGGATGAGACTCGACCTTGTTGGATGATCAAAGGACTTGATTGCACCCCGCAAGGAAACGAATGCCGAGACTGCGTGGTTTACCGATTCGGCTCGTTGTGCACCGAGGACATCAAGCGTCTGTTGCACGACCAAAACGACATCCAGAACGCGTGCACGGCCATGAAGGAACTCATGCAGCGGAAAAGACACTCGGTAGAGAAGGAGAATTGAATGCCCGGTTCGATATTGCTCGTGCTTACCTATGTTTTAGTGATCCTCTTTGTGGCGGTGGTTGCATCGCGGGCCGTAAGGATCGCGCGGCTGCCGATACACTTGCGATGGGAGCTCTACCCGGTCGCCCACGAGAAACGTCGGGCAAGCTATGGGGGCTCGTACTTGGAAGAGCCGGATTGGTGGACCAAGCCGCGCCAGTCGTCGCTTTTGGGCGAATTGAAAGTCATGATCCCGGAGATCCTTCTGCTGGCAGGCGTCTGGGAGCACAACCGCAAGCACTGGTGGCGGACCTTCCCGTTCCACTTCGGCTTGTACCTCTTGGCCGCTCTGGTGGCGCTGCTGTTGGTAGGCGGCATCGCCACGGCGGCCGGCGCTGCCGTGGGGCCCAATGGAAGCTTGCCGGGAACAGTCCTCTATTATCTAACGTACGTCGTGGGATATGCGGGGCTGGCATTGGCCCTGGGCGGTGCGCTGGCGCTGCTGGGGCGGCGGTCTCTTGACCCGGACTACCGCGAGTACACCAAGAAGGCGGACTACTTCAATCTCGTCTTCTTCGTCGTGACGCTCGCCGTGGCGCTGGCCGCCCATCGGTTTGTAGATCCGGATTTCGCCCAGCTGAGATCCTACTTTGCGTCGCTCGTCACGTTCGACTTTGCCGGCGCCGCCGTCGTTGCGTGGCTGACCGGCCTGGAGATCGTTCTGGCTTCGGTCTTGTTAGCCTATATCCCGCTGACCCACATGTCGCACTTCTTTA
Organism: uncultured Planctomycetaceae bacterium; assembly: GCA_964637625.1. Taxonomy (GTDB): domain Bacteria; phylum Planctomycetota; class Planctomycetia; order Pirellulales; family Thermoguttaceae; genus UBA11386. Next base: position 4,071 of record CAZWWC010000014.1, on the reverse strand, counting down.
CAAAATGGTTCATGTACCACGACGTCCGGTGGAGCGACGAACCGAACCTTCGGGGCGGCAGGCTCGAACAGAAAGTCGCCGAGGTATTGGAGTACCCGGTGAGTTGGTCGGCGTCTCACATCGGCGGGGACGGAAAGAAGAACTGGGTCGACGTGGCCACCTCGGACGTTGAGGAGAAAAAGGAATGACGAAGAAGCGGATCACCATTGAAGACATTTCCAAGCCGTCAAAGAAGCTCACGGAGCTGCGCAAGGAGGATTTCAAGCCTCTGCCGCCGCCGCTGGATACGCCGGAGTCGACGCCCGACTTTGCGCCACTCGGCGAAAAGGCCCGGGAGCAATACGAGGCCTCGTTGGACGACACGATCGCGCTGAGCATCCCCAAGCCGAAGAACAAGCAGGAGGAGGACGAGCTGGTCGCAAAGTTTCTGTCCGGCCTGCAGAAGCTCTTCACGAAGGAGAACAACTGGACGTTCCTGCAGCCGCTTTTGCTTTCGATGGACTATTGCGCGAGCTGCCACACCTGCTCCGACTCGTGCCACATCTACGAAGCCAGTGGAAGGAACCCCGTTTACCGGCCCGCCTATCGCTCCGAGGTCTTCCGCCGGCTGTACAAGAAACACGTCAAGTCCAAGGGCGGTCTCCTGCAGGCGTGGCGCGACGGTGAAATCGAGCTGAACTGGACGACCGTCGCTCGTCTGGCGGAGTTGGCCTACCGGTGCAACCTCTGCCGGCGATGCGCCCAGACCTGCCCGATCGGCGTGGACAACGGCTTGATCACCCACGAGATCCGCAAGCTTTTCAGCCAGGAGATGGGCATCGCGCCGAAGGAGCTCCACGAGAGCGGCTCGGTCCTGCAACTGAAGGTCGGCTCCTCGACTGGCATGAACAAGGAAGTGGCCAAGGACAACATGGAATTCATCGACGAGGACGTCTCGGAGAAGACCGGCATCACGGTCAAGACTCCCTGGGACAAGGCGGGCGCCGACATCCTGCTGATCCACAACGCCGGCGAGATCATGGCCTGGCCGATGAACCCCGGCGCGTTCGGCGTGATCTTCGAGGTGGCGGGCGTCAGTTGGACGATGTCCAGCGAGATTGCCGGGTACGACGGCATCAACTACGGCGTCTGGTACGACGACGCCCAGTTCGCCCGGGTCGCCGTCAAGCACGCCGAGGCCGCCAAGAAGCTGGGGGTCAAGAAGATCGTGCTGGGCGAGTGCGGCCACGCCCACAAGGCGCTGACGGTGATCGCCGACCGCGTGCTCTCCGGCGACTTGAACATCCCGCGCGAAAGCGCCATGGTCACCCTCGAAGACCTCATTTTCTC
>CAZWWC010000014.1:0-2642 GCA_964637625.1 uncultured Planctomycetaceae bacterium | reverse complement strand
AAGTTCGTCTGCGCGCCCTGTTCGAACTGCAAGGGCCAGATTCGCGACCTGATCGCTTACTACGACCTCTGGGAGAAGTACTCGATCACCTACGACGGCCTGGTCGAACTGATCGTCAACTGCATGACGGACGTCAAAGAAGGCTTCATCGAGTGGGAGATGCACTAGTATCGCGTCAAGGGCTAGTTTTCTAGTTGGGTGCCACTGCTGGCTTGTCCAGCAGTGCTTTGAAACGTGTCTAGCACGGAGGGTGGCTGGGGCATAGCGAAGCGGTGCCCCAGGTGGCCCCGCTGACTAGTCTATCACGAGAGAGGATGTGTCATGTTCGAGGACACGCGCGCGGGGCAACAGCAGGAAGGTAAGGGCCAGGCCAGTTCGCGCTGGAGCGCACTCTACAAGACCGAAGATTGGTGGGCGATCTGGCTCGGGCTGGGCATCGTCGCCGCGGCGATCATCTTCTTCTTCGCCGGAAGCACGCTCAAGCCGCTTGGCGTGAGTCCGCCGAAGGATTGGACCGCCGTCTCAACGGTCATGACCCACTTCGCCAAGAACTGGGGTTGGTATTTCCTGCTCTACGTGCTCTTCGGCACGATATTCACCGCGAGCACCTACGTCATGGGCCAAAAGCCGAAGCAATACGTGCCGGGCTTCACGCTCATTTACCTCGTCTCGATGCTCATCCTGGTTATCAGCCAGAGCCAGTTCTTTCACCAGCACAGTCTCGAAGCGCCGTTGGTGGCACTGATTCTGGGTCTGCTCGTGGGAAACGTGGTCAAGCTACCCCACTGGCTCGACAGCTCGCTGCGCACGGAGTACTACATCAAGACGGGCATCGTCCTGCTCGGCGCCACGCTGTCGCTGACCTTGATCGTTAGGGCTGGTCCCATTGCGTTCCTCCAAGCGACGATCGTGTCCGTTTGCACGTGGCTGGTGATGTTCTTCGCGGCGACGCGGATCTTCAAGCTCGATAAGCGCTTTGCGGCCGTGCTGGGCGCCGGCGGAGCCGTCTGCGGCGTGTCGGCCTCCATCGCCGTGGGTGGTGCGGTCAAGGCAGACAAGGAACACGTGGCCATCGGCATCTCGATCGTGTCGCTCTGGGCCTTGGTGATGATCATCGTGTTGCCCATAGCCAGCAAGGCCTTGGACCTTCATCCCGGCGTGGCCGGGGCCTGGATCGGCACGAGCGAGTTCGCCGACGCGGCCGGCTACGCCGCGGCCCAAACCATCGCCTCGAACACCGGTAGCGAGGCTCCTATTCGGACCTTTACCTTGATGAAGGTCATCGGGCGGGATATCTGGATCGGTATCTGGGCCTTCGTGCTGTCGATCGTCTCGGTTGCCTTCTGGGAGAAAAAGAGTGGCTCGATTGGCTCAACCATAGGCCCCGGCGTCATCTGGGCTCGATTCCCCAAGTTCGTCATCGGGTTTTTCCTCGCTTGCATCGTCACGAGCATTCTTGCGGCTAATTACACCTCCCAGGAGTTCGACGACGTCCTCAAGCCCCTTGTGATCGCGCCGATCAAGACCCTGCGAACCTGGACCTTCGTTTTCACGTTCCTCTGCATCGGGCTGACCACGCGATTCCGCGACCTGGCCCGCTTCGGCATGCCGCCGTTCTGGGCCTTCACCATCGGCGTTGCGATCAACGTCCCACTGGGCTACTTCCTCTCGACCATCGTGTTCCACGACTACTGGGCCGCCGTGAAGTAGTCGAAAAAAAGGTGACAGCCACCAAATTTGACAAGACTGGGACGTTTTGGTAAAAAGCCATTCATGCCAAGACCAAGGCGATATTCTCCGGGAGGGATGGTTTTCCACGTGCTCAACCGGGGCGTGGGCCAGAGAATGCTTTTCACCAAAGACGAGGACTTTTTGGCATTCGAGCGGGTCATTGAGGAAACGCTCCGCACTCGCCGGATGCGGATTTGTGCTTATTGCTTGATGTCGAACCATTGGCATTTTGTCGTCTGGCCCGAGCGGGATGGCGATCTTCCCGCGTTTATGCAGCAGATGACCAACACACACGTCAAACGGTGGAAGGAACATCGCCACGAGATCGGCTACGGCCATCTCTATCAAGGGCGATACAAGTGTTTCCCGGTGGAAACCGAAGACTATTTCTACCAGGTCGTCCGCTACGTGGAGCGGAACGCCCTGCGTGCCAACCTGGTGGAGCGAGCCGAATCGTGGCGTTGGTCGAGCCTGCGACGTGCCCAGCGCGAAGACCCCGCGTTTCCAATCCTTTCGACGTGGCCTTTGCCGCGGCCCGCCGACTGGATACAGATTGTCAACCGACCGCAAACGCAAGCCGAATTGGAGGCGTTGCGTTGTTGTGTCAATCGTGGCCGGCCCTTCGGCGATCCCGACTGGGTCGCGGAGACCGCCAAACGATTAGGGCTGCAGTGGACGCTTCGGCCCCGTGGAAGACCGAAGAAACGAGAATGAGCTTGCCGCAGCCACCTATATCTACCAAATTTGGTGACTGTCACCTGTTTTCCCTGAATCACCTTGTTGGGGGAAAGTCCCCAGATTACAATGATCGGAACGTAGCTGGGCTATGTCGTGACAGCCAGCAATTGCAGGCCTATGCTAGTGTCCTGAGTTAGAAATTCCTTCACACACCGTTTGCACTTTTTGCAGAA
>CAZWWC010000013.1:0-27842 GCA_964637625.1 uncultured Planctomycetaceae bacterium | reverse complement strand
CTGGCGTATTTCTCGTCGGTGCGGATCGGCAATTCGTCCACCCCGCACTTTTTCAACAAGTGACTTATTCTCTGACGTTGCTCGGCGCTCTGCTGGGCGAACTGTCGCCGGACCTCCGGACGACGGGTGTCGACCTCGACCAACGCACCCGTCTCCGGATCGACCATCGTGATGAAGCCCACGTCCGGCAGAACCTGCTCGCGAGGATCCGAGACGGTTACCGCGACCAGGTCGTGTCGCCGGTTGGTCACGGCCAGGGCCTTTTGGGCCTCGGGCGCCAGAAAGTCGCTGAGCATGAACACGACCGCCCGACGCTTCTGGACCCGATTGAGGTAATCGAGCGCCGCGGCCAGGTTGGTCGTCCGCGCGATCGGCTCGACGGCCACGAGCTCGCGAATCAGGTGCAAGACGTTCGACTTGCCCTTGCGCGGCGGAAGATAGTCGACCACGTCGTCGCAAAACGTCAACAGGCCGACCTTGTCGTTGTTCTTCAACGCGGAAAACATGAGGCTCGCGGCCACCTCGACCGCCGTGTCGAGCTTCGAACGATCGACCGAGCCGAACGCGCCCGAGGCGGACACGTCGACCACGAAGACGACCGTCAACTCGCGTTCCTCGACGAACCGCTTGATGAACGGCGTGTAGGACCGCGCGGTAACGTTCCAGTCGATCGTGCGAATGTCGTCGCCGGGCTGATACTCGCGGACTTCGTCGAACTCCATTCCACGTCCGCGAAAGACACTTTTGTACTGTCCGGCAAACAGGTCGTCGACCGTCCGGTTGGCGACGATCTCGATCTGCTGAACCTTCTTGAGAATATCCGCTACTTCTTGGGGCATAATCTCCGTTCCTTTCTTCTGCTCTTCTGCCTACTATCGTCGGGCTTCCGCCCGACGCTATTAACTGATCTCTGCCTACTGCCTACTGCCTACTGCTTATGGCACGGGCACGGTTTCGAGAATCGTTTTGATGACGTCTTCCGAAGTGACCTGCTCGGCCTCGGCCTCGTAGGTCAAAATCACGCGGTGCCGCAGCACGTCGTAGGCAATCGTCTTGACGTCTTGCGGCGTAACGTAACCCCGACCGGCCAGAAACGCCACGGCCCGGGCACCGGTGCCCAAGTAGATCGACGCACGTGGCGACGCACCGAAATCGATCAGCGGCGCCAGGTCGTTCATCTGGAAATCGGCCGGCGCGCGGGTCGCGCGGACCAGGTTCAGAATATAGTCGCGGACCTGGTCGTCGACGTAGATCATCTTGACCACTTCCTGCATCTCGGCGATGTCGTTGGAGGTAACCACCGGGCGGATCGGCTTCGGCACGCCACCCAACGCCGCGTCGAGCACCTTGCGCTCCTCGGCGGGTTGCGGATAGGTGATCTTCACCTTGAGCATGAACCGGTCGACCTGGGCCTCGGGCAACGGGTAGGTGCCCTCCTGCTCGATCGGGTTCTGCGTGGCCATCACCAGGAACAGGCCTTCCAGCGGATAGGTCGTCTCGCCGATCGTGACCTGGCGCTCCTGCATCGCCTCCAACAGGGCCGACTGCACCTTGCTCGGCGCGCGGTTGATCTCGTCGGCCAGGATGAAGTTAGAGAAGATCGGCCCCTTTCGGGTCGTGAACGTCCCGTCGGAGGGACGGTAGATCATCGTGCCGACCAGGTCGGCCGGAAGCAGGTCGGGGGTAAACTGGATTCGCTGGAATCGCGTGTCCAGCGCCTCGGCCAGCGACTTGATGGCCGTCGTCTTGGCCAGCCCCGGCACGCCCTCCAGCAGGATGTGCCCGTCGGTCAACAAGCCGACCAACAGTCGAGAGAGCATCTCTTCCTGGCCGACGATCGTTTTGCTCAACTCGCCTTGCAGGCGGTGGATCATTTCCGATTTCTCGGCGACACGATCCTTGATCTGAGGAACATCAACCAACATTCAAGTTCTCCTTGTGAGAAACGAGGTACAACGAATAAGAATCATGAAACAAAGGTCTGCAGTTCGTCCGGGGAGGGGGAAAACGGAAACCATCGGGGAGAAATAGGACCGAGTGCCCTTGATGGCCCAGAACGCCTTTTCGAATCGAATGGCGGGACCGCCGCGGCGTTCTGCGAGATGGTTTCCGCCAGGGGTGGGCGTCTTTCGCATTTTTTGCCCGATCGGTCGCGTCGATGTCCCCGGTTGCCCCGCGCCGGGGGCGCGTTGCCCGCAGATCCGGTTCAACCCGACCGAGGCAACGGCGCCACAGACTGTCTGCGCTCGGTTAAGACAAAAAGGAAGCGGCGGAAAGAGCCGGCGTGCAGGCGGCCAAACGCAACGTCGGGCCAACGTTCCGGGGGTGTGACAATCGGAATGGAATCCGACGATCTTGTCGGCGCGACGCGGTCGTGCGACCGCTGGGCCCGGGGAGGACAATCGCTCCTGCACGCTCTGCGTGAAAGGAAGGGAAAAACTCTGTTCCACCGCTTGGACCCCTCGGACGTAATGTCGCACGTCGTCGGTGCCCAAGGAGAGTTACCGCCGCCGGAGGTTTCCTTGTGGCAAAATACGGGGGGTCCTGGGCCATCTTCTGGCTGGGGCACGCCCGGGCGTTTTTTGCCCGGGACAAGATCGATCGGCCGGCGGCAACTACACTTGTGGGGACGGCTGCCGCAGCGGCTATCGGGACGGCGGCTTCCCGGGACCCCGCTTCTTCAGGAATCTCGTCATGCGAAAAATCATTCTGCTTGTTGCGATTACTGCGTGCGTCGTCTTGACGGCCGCACTAGTAATGTCTCGAGCCAAGCCGAAACAGGACGGCTCGGCCGACTTGGCGTCGGTCCAAGGGCCAATCGAAGGCCAAGGTCCCCAGTGGGAGGTCGTCCGAAAATGGATCGCGTCGACCGGACCGCCGAACCGGTCCGCACTGCGAATGCAGGTCATCCGCCCGGGGGTAATTCTGCCGGCGGAAGCCGAAACCTATCCACCGGCGCCCGACGACCTGAGCATCGTCATCACGCGGCAGGGTAACCAACCGGCGCGGATCGAAGTCCGACAGGGCAAGCACGAGTGGAAAGTGACGGAGAAGGAACTCGACCGGTTGCCACCGGAGATTCGCCTGCACGTCGAGCGTCCGTTGGGCTGGGTGCTCGAAGGGCCGGCGGCCCGGGCGGCCATCTCGGGCCTGCTGCCGACCGGGACCCAGGCGATGCCCCCCTCGCCACGCATCATTTCCAGCGATTACCTGGAACGACGACTCGACGAGTTAGACGCTCGCATCGAGGCGCTGCTAAAGTCGATCGAGACGCTACACAAGAGTAGACGCCGGTAGCCGCTTCACGACGTCTGGAACTCCAACATCGGCATCCGCCTGCCAGCACAACCCATGCAGCTATCGGCCGCTGCCGCCTCCCCCCAATCGGGCCCAAATCCGAAAAAGACTGGGACAAACGATTGACAGGCCCCAGGGTCGCGGTAGATTCAACTTCATACGGCCTACCGTATCTTTTCACATGTAGGGGGTAGTGTATTGGGGTAAGCTGAAAACCGCCACCCAATTAATGGGTAGCGTTTCTTCTTGGGTCGCCGTCGATCTCGGGTTCGTCCGTTTCAAACACCGCGGCTCTCGATCCAGTCCGAGATTGACGTGATCGTTGTGTGGAGTATCCGGATCACGTTGTTCGAAGCACTCTGACAAAAGGAGGCAGACGCATTTCGCCAGGGCAGCCAGATGGGAGCATGCCCTGTCGGTTCGGACGGAGAGAGACAGGGTCAGAACCGTGTTGCCCGTAGCGTCGACCGCGTGTGTCGTGCATCAAGGCAACGAAAGCAACTTTGGGGAGGACAAGCATGAAAACACCAATTGTCGTCATGGCTGTGGTGGGACTGCTGCTGTGTAGTGTTCCAGCCACGGCCGACCCGGTCTGTGTCTACACCGTGCAAGACCCAATCCAAGATGACTGGACCGTGGAGGACTGTGTCTGTGAACTGAGTACAGCCCCGCACAACCCCGACTGTCAGCTCATTGAATCGTGGATGGTCACTTGGGAGGGTCGCATTCCCTGCCCGAGCGAGTATCAGAACGAGCAGGCAGGAACCACCGTCCAGGTCGCGATCCAGAACATGTGCAAGCCAGATCTCTGTGATCCATGTTGTTGTGAGGAGTCGTGTTACTTCTGTGATCTCTATTACGTTGGAGATGTTGCTGAGGATGGTTCACTAGAGACCACATTCACCAATTTGGATGAGTGGGTTGGCCAATGCGGTGGCATAGATTGCAATGGCATGGATTGCAGTTGCCCCGACGGCCCCGACTACCCCGGGATGGCGTTCAAGATCGACAAGGTTGGCGAGAACCAGCCGCTGGTCTATGAGAGCATGACGCAGGACGGGTGCTTCGAGCCCGGCGAGATCTGGGAGTTCGTCGTCCAGGAATACTGGAACAAGCTCGCGTTGCCCGCGTCCGCCCTGGGTAGTGTTTGCCCCGACGGCATCCACGGAGCGATTGCCGCGGCCAGCGCTGGTAACACGTGCTCGGCGGCCAGCATCATTACGCCGGAGCCTTCGAGCCTCGTGTTCATTGTCGGCGGGCTATTGGGCTTGGCACTGCGTAGAAATCGTCGGCGCAGGTGATCGGAACACCTTGGAAGTAACTTCCTGAGCCGACAAACCATAAGGGACTGCTTCTTTTTCGCCTGGCGAAGAAGGGGCAGTCCCCGTTTTGTTAGAGACTATCTCAAAACATAGTTCATGGTTGTCATCCTGAGCGCAGCGAAGGATCTCGAAGCGAAACATCTCAAGTCTTTCAGTGCCAAAGAGATCCTTCGCTGCGCTCAGGATGACAGACAAGGACCAAAAGGTGTCACGAGCCGGTAGGGCGAACACGGTTCGCCCCACCCTACGAGATCTACCGCGGCTTCTTCTTGCGAGGCAACAGGGGCTTCGGATTCTCGACTCGCCCCGCGGGCCGGCTGCCGGTTTTCAATTCCTCCTTGAACTCCGCCACGTAGCCCAACAGCCGCTTGACCACCTCCGGATGCTCCGCGGCCACGTTGGTCTTCTCGCCGATGTCGTTGCCCAAGTGATACAGCGCCAGCGGCAACGGGCCCTTTCCCTTGGGACCCTTGCGGGGCAGGTGCAGTTTCCACGGCCCGGAGCGAACCGCTCGGAGTTGATTGTCCCGGTAGTAAAAGAACCGGTCGTGGGGCGACTTCGCGCCGGGTTGTCCTGAAAGGACGGGCCAGATGTCGCGTCCGTCGATAACCCGATCGTCGGGCACTTTCGCGCCGGAGAGCTTCGCCAGCGTCGGCAGCAGGTCCATCGCGGTCAACAGCTCGTCGTTGACCGTACCGGCGGGTATCTTTCCCGGCCACCACGCCACGGTCGGCTCGCGCATGCCGCCCTCGAACGTGCTGCCCTTGCGGCCGCGCAATGGGCCGGCGCGGCCGACGGCCGGCCCATTGTCGGAGGTGAAAAGGATCATCGTGTCCCGATCGAGGTTGTGCTTCTTGAGCGTCTTGACGATCTCGCCGACCGACCAGTCGATCTCGCTGATTGCCTGAGGAAACAACTTGTTGCGCGTGCGATAGTCGATGAACTGGTCTTCCCGTTTCAGTTTCTCCTTGACCTTCTTCGAGACCCCTTTCATGAACGGCGGCGAGACGTGCAGCGGCATGTGCGGAATCGGATGCGGTATGTACAGAAAAAACGGGCGGTCCTTGTTCGACTCGATAAAACGAACCGCCCGCTCGGTGACGCGCTTCGTCAGGTAGTCCGCGTCCGGCTCCGCCTCGATCACCTTCTCGCCGTCCAACAACGGCAGCGGCGGAAACCGGAACTGCTTGTTCGGATGGCAAGGATGAATATCGTGGCTGTAGGGAATCCCAAAAAACTCGTCGAAACCCTGCCGCGTGGGCAGGAACTCGGGCTGATCGCCCAGGTGCCATTTGCCGAAAATGCCCGTCGCGTAACCGGCCGTCTTGAGCACCTCGGCCAGCGTGATTTCATCGGGATGGAGGCCCTTGGGATCCCCGGCCAAGAGCACGCAGAAATTCGACCCCCGGGCCATGTCGTTGCGCCGCGGATAGCAGCCCGTCATCAGGGCCGCGCGCGACGGAGTGCAGACCGGCGCGGCGACGTAGAAGCTGGTCAGTTTCGACCCCTCGGCGGCCAACCGGTCGATCGCCGGCGTCCGGACGTGCTTTGCGCCGAAGCAGCCGAGATCGCCATATCCCTGATCGTCCGTGAAAATGATGATGAAGTTGGGTTTTCGGGTGGGAGCCTCGTCGGCCGAGACGTAGGAAGTCAACGGACTGAAGGCCATGCCCAGCAGGAGCAATTGTACAAGTCTTTGAAAAGGATCGCTCCTGTTCTTCATCGTCGATTCTCCCGTGTGAGAGTTGGCAGGAAGGAGATGGAAGGAGGTGTCAGCTCGCCCGAGGTGCTCATCCGTCGGAAACACACATTCTCTCATTGTACCCAAACAGAAATGGATCACAAGAGAAGGCTGAAACACGCTTCGTTCATCGCGTTCTACGAACTGCGACGCCCCTTGAACCAATACCACAAGGCACCAAGGAGGGCTCCCGGCAAAGCGCCGAAAAAGGCCCATCTGCCCAGCGTAATCGGCTCCTGTTGCGGCTTCATCCCCGGCGGCTCATTCAAGGCTTCGATATTGACGTCGCCAAAACGGAGTCCGAGCATCGTTGCCACCATCGCGCCGGCCAGCGCCGTGCCGAAGACCCAGAAGACAGCAGGATTCCGTCTCGGGAGAAAAAGAACCACGAGAACGCTCACAAGTAAAGCCACCTGGATTGCGGCGGCAACCGCGCCGGGACCTCCCTGGCTACGCAGCCCAGGATACAACGCCGTCAGGAGCACCACGAACACGAGTGCCCGCCAATGAGTCCGCCACGATGCGGTTGGACGGTTCGAGTCGGCCGCCGGTCCAGTATTCATGCGCAGTCCTCACGAGAGGACATTTCAAAAACGAATTGGCAGTATTGGGTGGCTGGGTCTGGAGCAAAGCGAAGGCCCAGTTTTTGGCCTTCTGGGGCACCGCTTCGCTATGCCCCAGCCACCCCCCGCATCATACACGAAAGAGCACTCCTGGACAAACAAACCGCAACATCCATCGGACGCTTCATGCAGGTTGTGTCGGTCGCACGAACTGGTTACGTGAGGGCGAGAAGCTATAGTGAAATAGCCGGGGCAAGGACGGCCGGCCCCGCCGAAACTCAGATCGCGAGCATTGATGGGGCTCGCTGCACTTGCCCCACCCTACAACTACTATAATGGTACAGTAGCCCTTTCTCATACCTCATTTCACGACGGATAAGAGCCATGACTCCTACCGTAGAATCGGGCCCAGCCACGCAGCCCGCCGCCGGCCCAATGGACAAACACGTGACCGAGCCAACCCGCAAAGACTCGACCGACCGCGAGAAAATGTCGCTTGACGAGTTGCGTGCCGAGCTGGGCGTCTCCTTCGACGGACTGACCCAGGACGAGGTCCGCACGCGGCTTGACCATTTCGGCTGCAACGAGTTGCCCGAGAAGAAAGTCAATCCCCTGCTCAAATTCCTCTCGTACTTCTGGGGTCCGATTCCCTGGATGATCGAAATCGCGGCCATCCTGTCAATCGTCGTGGGCCACTGGTCCGACTTCGGCATTATCTCGACCCTCCTGGTGGCCAACGCGCTGATCGGCTTCTGGGAGGAATACCAGGCGGCGGGCGCCATTGCCGCGCTCAAAAAGAAGCTGGCCCTGCGGGCGCGAGTTCGCCGCGACGGCGCCTGGCGGACGATTGCGGCACGCGAGATCGTGCCCGGCGACGTCATCCGGCTGCGGATCGGCGACATCATTCCGGCCGACGCGAAGCTGCTCGACGGCGAGCCGATCGACGTGGACCAGTCGGCCCTGACGGGCGAGTCGCTGCCGGTGACCCGAAAAAGCGGCCAGGGCGTCTACTCCGGAGCCGTCGTGAAACAGGGTGAGATCGAGGCGCTGGTCTACGCCACCGGCGCCGAGACCTTTTTCGGCCACACGGCCCATCTCGTCGAAGAAGCCCAAGCCCCGAGCCATTTTCAAAAGGCGGTGCTGAAAATCGGCGATTTTCTGATCGCGGTGGCCGTGGCGCTGGTGGCCTTGATCTTCATCGTCGCGCTGTTCCGCGGCGATCCGGTGATGACCACGCTGCAGTTCGTGCTGGTGCTCACCGTGGCGGCCGTCCCGGTCGCATTGCCGACTGTGCTCTCGGTGACCTTGGCCGTGGGGGCGAAGATTCTCGCCCGGGCCCAGGCGATCGTCAGCCGGCTGGCGTCGATCGAGGAGCTGGCCGGCATGGACATCCTCTGCTCGGACAAGACGGGCACGCTCACCCAGAACAAACTGACGCTTGGCGAGCCGTATGCGGTCGGCTCCACGACGGCCCAGGGCGCGATTCTCAGCGCCGCCCTGGCCTCGCGCGAGGAAGATCAGGACGCCATCGACCTGGCGGTGATCGGCGGGCTGCAAAACAGCGGCGTCCGAGACGACTACGAAGTGACTCATTTTAAGCCGTTCGATCCGGTGGGCAAGCGGACCGAGGCCACCGTTGGTGCGCCCGACGGCGCCGAGTTCAAAGTGACCAAGGGTGCGCCGCAGGTGATTCTCGACCTGGCCGACAACGCGCAGGCGGTGCGCCACGACGTGGAACGCGCGATCAACGGGTTCGCCGAGCGGGGATTCCGTTCGCTGGGCGTAGCACGGACGGATGAGCAAGGGCGTTGGCAGTTCCAGGGAGTGCTTCCCCTTTACGATCCGCCGCGCGTCGACTCGAAGAAGACAATCGAAGCGGCTCGCGACATGGGCTGCGCGGTGAAGATGGTTACCGGTGACCAGTTGGCCATCGCCAAGGAGACGGCCCGACAGTTGGGCTTGGGCACGAATATCCTCGACGCAACCGTCTTCTCCAATGCCGCACATCACGAGGTGGGCCAGTTGAACGACTCGATCGAGCGGGTCGACGGTTTCGCCCAGGTCTATCCCGAGCATAAGTACCACGTCGTCGACGTCCTGCAGCGGCGCGGGCACGTGGTCGGAATGACGGGCGACGGCGTGAACGACGCGCCGGCCCTGCGCAAGGCCGAGGCGGGCATCGCCGTGTCGGGAGCGACCGACGCGGCCCGCGCGGCGGCCGACATCGTGCTGCTCACGCCGGGGCTGTCGGTTATCATCAACGCCCTGATCGAAAGCCGGAAGATCTTCCAGCGGATGACGAATTATGCCACCTATCGCATCGCCGAGACGATTCGCGTGCTGCTGTTCATGACGCTCTCGATTCTGGTGTTCAACTTCTATCCCGTTACGGCCGTGATGATCGTCCTGTTGGCCCTGCTGAACGACGGGGCCATCATCTCGATCGCCCTGGATCGCGTGCACTACTCGAAGAAGCCCGTGGTTTGGAACATGAAGCTCGTGCTGGGGCTGGCCAGCGTGCTGGGTATCGCGGGGGTGATCGAATCGTTCGGCCTCTACTACATGGCGGTAAACCAGACGAAGATCGCGTGGCTGGCCATGCTGCCGAGCCTTCAGGATTTCACCGCCGCGGACGCGACGGCCCGCGACGCCATGATCCAGACCCTGGTCTATCTGAAGCTGTCCGTGGCCGGAACCTTCACGATCTACGTGACGCGAACCAAGGGGCGATTCTGGACCGTGGCGCCGGCCTGGCCATTGCTGCTCGCGGTGACCGGTGCCCAGTTGACCGCCACGGTGGTCTCCTACTTCGGCGTCTTCATGGCACCGTTGCCGTGGCAGTGGATCGCCGTGGTGTGGGCCTATGCGTTTGCCGGGTTCCTCATCGAGGACGAACTGAAGATCATCACGCTTCGCGTGATCGAAACCTCGAAGTCACTGTTGCCCGGCCGCCACGCCCGTTAGCAGGCTGCGTCTGACCGCCGGGTGCCACGGGCTGCTTGTCAGAGGGTGTCCGGGAATTGAAATCGAGGTTTTTCGAGGCAAAATGTGTGCCACTGCTTGCCACCGGCAAGCAGTGCTGGCTGCGCAGCTATTTTGCACTGCTTCTAACGAAGCAGTGGCACAAGGAATTCCCGGACGGCCTCTGCTTGTCAGCCGGTGCCGAGGAGCCTACTCTCTGACCCACACGCCGCGTCGGCCCTACTCCGAACCGGTCGCCCCGCGCACAAGGTCGACCAGATGAGACGGCGTGAATGGCTTGGTGAGAAAACGCACGGAGGGAATCCGCTCGACGCGGTGCTCCAGGGCCAGCGATGGATAGCCGGTGATCAACACCGTTTGCAGTTTGGGATTCCGCCGGCGAACGACCTCGGACACGTGCAGGCCGTCCTCGGATCCTTCAAGCATCCAGTCCACCACAAGCACGTCGGGAACAAAATCCTCGACGACCTTGCGAGCCTCTTCATCGCCCGCAGCCGTTCGCACGTCGAAGCCTTCCTTGGTCAGGATAATGCTCAACAGTTGCGGATAGTCCGGCTCATCGTCAACGACCAGCACCTTTGTCATACGGGATCTTTCTTCATGTGGCCGATTTTTTGACTAAGCAAAATACTTTAACGTGCAAACGGCTCAAACGCAACCGCAACCGCCCTGATCTCGTGAAGAATGCCGACAATCTGGATTCGTTACTTGTCTGCGTTTCTTTTGCGTCCGTCCAGGAACGCTAACTCTAAGAACGTGTTTTGAAAAGGGTGCCACTGCTGGCTTGCCCAGCAGTGCGAAGCAAATTCCCCGGGAAAAACACTGCTGGACAAGCCAGCAGTGGCACCCTTTGGGAGAACTACAACCATTTTCAAAACGCGTTCTAACCGCCATGTGACGCCTCTGGAATCAATTATGGCGTCATTCTCGCCAAGTTGAACGATTTTTTCTCCATGGACGTCCCCGTCAGAGACAGAGGACTATCTAGGAACCATCTAGACACAAAGACTTTAGAGTGTAATGATAAGCATGTTAGTTTTTTCGGAGGAACTCCTCGGCGTTGTGATCGTTTTGGTAATGTTTCGCTCCGCGCGGCGCGAGCTGTCGTCCGACGCACACCGGCACGAGCACCGGGGTCATCTTGAATCGAGCGTGAGAGGGTTTTCGCCGCGAGTCATTACGGCGTGTAATCCGCCTCGGCGGAAATGCTCTCGGCGAAACGAGCCAGCAGATCGGCTGCCCAATCGATGTCGTCCAGCGAAATGAGCTCCACCGGGCTGTGCATGTATCGGTTGGGAATACTAATCAGGCCGGTGGCCACGCCGGCGCGCGAAACCTGAATGGCTCGGGCATCGGTTCCCGGCGGTTTGCCGGCGGCAGCCAACTGGTAGGGCAACTCGGCTGCTTCGGCCGTGTCGATGAGTTGCTTGACGACCTTCGGATTGAAGTTCGGCCCGCGGGAGATGACCGGGCCCTTGCCGAGGCTGATGTCGCCCTCCTCCTTTTTTTCGATGCTTGGACAGTCGGTGGCAAACGTGACGTCGACGGCCACGCCGACGTGCGGATCGATCCCGAAAGCGCTGGTTTGCGCCCCGCGCAGGCCGATTTCTTCTTGCACCGTCGAAACGGCATAGAGTGCGCAGTTGAGCTTGTTCTTATCGGCACGTCGCAGGGCCTCGATCACCACCCACATGCCGCACTTGTCGTCCATCGCCGGCGAGACGACGCGGTTGTTGGGCATCTCGCGGTACTGGAGCTCGACGGTCACCGCATCGCCGATGCGAACCATTTTCTCGGCCTCTTCCTTGTCCGCCGCGCCGATGTCGAGCCAGAGGTCCTTGATCTTGGGAGCCTTGGAGCGTTCTTCCTCGGTGATCAAATGAATCGGCTTCCGCGCGATCACGCCGAAAACCGGTCCTTCGGCCGACCAGACGCTCATCCGTTGGCCGACCAGGACCACGGGGTCCCAACCGCCGATCGGCTGGACGTAGAGAAACCCGTTTTCGTCGATGTGCTGGACGATCAGGCCGATCTGGTCGCAATGGCCGGCCAGCATGACGCGACGCGCCGCGCCGGGATTCTTCACCGCGATGACGTTGCCGTGGACGTCGGTCGAAACCTCGTCGGCAAACCCGCTGGCGTAGTCCCGAACCACACTCTGAAGCGGCGTCTCATAGCCGGAAGGACTGGGCGTCTGAAGGACTTTCTTGAAGAGATCCAGTGCGCTCGGTTCCATCATGACTCCTTTTCCACGGATCGTGAAATTCGCAGGTTTCGTGTCGGGTGACGTTGTATTATGGACCATTGCCGCGTGGATGGAAAGTGGACCGTCGGCGTTTTCCTTCCCCGCCGAGTCCCATCATCGGTCGGCTGTCCCGACCGCCGGCCGAATACTACGCAAACACGGATCACGCGCGAAAGGCACGTGATCCGTGCGGAACCCAATACCACATCACCCCGGCTGAACTAACTGATGTCTCCACCCCGTCGCACCTTCAGCCGGCGACCGTCACTCGGGCATCGGTCTTCGGACATGGCCGGGCGCTACGCTTGCGGCTGGCTGGCCGGCTGCCTGGCGGACGGCATGACGCGCTTCTGCACGTCCGTCTCCAAAACACCAAAGGTCGCTTCCTGACGTTGGATAGTCAGTTGCAGCGCCTGCAACATCCGCTTGGCCGTGTAGAAGTTCACAATGAGCCGATGCGTGATCGGAATCGGTTCCTTCGGAACGCCAAACGGCTGGGGATTCAGACCGAAATCGAGAATCAACTCCTCGGGCGTTCCCGTGACGCGGCAGAAGTTCGAGTACGCGGCATTGGCCTTGCTGTCGTCGATTTCAATCTGGGGACGTTGCTGTGCCGGTTGAGGGGCCGGCGCAGGTGCCTGCGCGTCGTTCTGAGCGTCGCGGGTTTCCTTCGTGGGTTTGTCGTCTGTCTTGGCCACTCCATTCCTCCTTTGTCGAACGAGGTTCTGTAGTATCTCAGGTGGTATCCACGTCTAGTTATCCGATCCGGTCGCACTTTCCCCCTGATGGAGGGGCGACTTCCGGGCCATGCCTAGATACCGCCTAGAACGCCCCACAAGGGCGTTACACGTTTCTATACCATAGCCTATTCTGAGGCAGAAGGACAAGCTTTTTGGGCAACCGCCGATAGAGGACTGCCCCGGCGCGGCGTAGCCGCAGGCGAAGCATCGGTGGAACTGCCCCCTTTCGGTACGCGGCGCGACGTTCCCGTCCGACCTACGTCTTCGGCCGCCGAAGGGCAGCTAGCCCAAGAAGGGTGCCGGCCAACAGGGCGATCATGCTCGGCTCGGGCACGGATGCGCAGCTCTCGCCCTCCGTACCATACCCCCAGTTGGCCGCCAGAATCGCCGCGTCGGCCATATCGACCTTGCCGTCGTTGTTGAAATCACCCATCGTCCACCTGACATCGTCTGTCGCACCCCAGTTGTCCGCCAGGATCGCCGCGTCTAGCCAGTCGACCTTATCATCCCTATTCGCGTCACCAGGAATGAACACGCCGGACGGTCCTTCGAGCTGAACCATCCCCTGGCCGACCGGCTCCGTGGTTCTGCCCGAGCCGCCTATCAAGAGCGATAGGTCACCCACCGCAACCGTCTCGCCGAACCACCGGCCGGCAATGTCACCCTCGACCCGCTCATCCGTCACCTCTAGCCAGGTAGAACCGGTCCGCTCGAAAAGATAAGCGGCGCCGACGTCAACCTCTGTCGAGTCATGACGCGGTGCTCCGACGATCAGCCTGTCACCGTCAATCGCCACACCATAGCCAAACGCATCGCCTGGGGCCGGATCGGGATTCTCCACCATCTGCTGTAGCACCCATTGGCTGCTGCCGTCATCGTAATGATAGACGTAGACGGCCCCAGCTCCCACCTGCCCGGCGACGTCCTGGTCGTACGCCGAAACGACAATCGTGTCGCCCGAAATGTCCACGTCCGTGGCGAAAAGGTTGTCGGTGCCCGGATTGGGGATTTGCGTTTCGTAGTGCCACGTTTCCTCGTTGAACCGCCAGACGTCAAGATGGGCGTTGCCGACGAACGTGCCGACCACGGCGACCTCGTCGTCGATGGCGGCGGCGATCGGGTTGGAAAGACTGCCCCCGGTCAGCGCCATACCACTATCCCACGTATCGTCATCACGCTTGTAGACATAGGCCACGTTTGTGCCGCCGGCAACAATGAGTGCCCGATCGCCGTCCAGGTCGCCGGCGATGCCGAACTGGGCGTTCGCGGCGGATGCCGTCGCTCCCGGCGGCAGCGGCTCGGTCCATTGATCGTCGTACGACCACGTGCTTCCGCTGCGCGAGAAAAGGAAAACACTGCCGGCTTCGGAAACGCCCTCCACCTCATTCCGATGGGCGGCCGCGATGGCCACCTCACCGTCGATCACGAGTGCTCCCGCTCCAAAGTCGGCACCGGTCGACAAGGCGCCCGGAGGCAACAGATCGGCCAGGAAACACTCCGGGATGGGCCAGGTCTCGCTTCCCAATTTGAACACTTGCACCTCCCCATTTCCGTCCGTGCCGCCAAAACGCTGGCCAACCAGCGCGGTGCTTTCGTGGATCGAGCCGCGAATGCCGAAACGATCCGTACCTTCAACGACTTCTTCAATCGCCAGGGCGGCGTCGGAAAAGACCAACACAGCGAAGAGAACCAAGATGGCCCTCAAGGGGCGGGCAAAGAACGTCATGGCGGTCCCCTTCTATTGCCGGATCGACGCGCAAACCCCATGAGCGGCGGTACCGTCAAAACGTGCACCTGCCGCAGTCGACGCCGACCTGTTCCCGCTACTGCGGTGCAATTCTACGTAGAATCGGAAAACGGTGCGGCTTTGAGCTTCGTAACTCTTACTATCAACTGGCTTGCAGCGTATGTCAAGCATTTTTCGGGCCTGCCAGACGGCCCCCCCGCTGAGCGGGGTACCTGTCTGCCGTGGGTGGTACTGTCCACAGAAGGGACCCGAAGGATGATGGCGGGCGGTCTGCTTCGGGCAATAATTACTGTATCAGGCGCTCGCGCGATTCGCTTGACCCAGCCCCACACGTTCTCGACGGACAGAACGATTCGGCCGGTAACGGACAAGCACGCGCCGTCGTGCCATTTCAACCGAAGATTGGTATATTGGGCTTGCCGGCTACCGTCGTGGTCAATCGCCGGCATTTACCGAACGAACGAACAGGTCTCTGAGTCGGGGTGATCCCCTGCGAAGGGCCAGTCAAGGTCAGTCCATGAATAGCGACCGAATTCCACTAAATGTACGCCTGTTGGCGATCCTGTTCGGCTCTGGGGCGGCCCTACTCTTGGTTCTCTTCCTTCTCCACCGATTCCAGATACAACGCCAAGCGGGCTTCTACTTGGATCGAGCCCA
Organism: uncultured Planctomycetaceae bacterium; assembly: GCA_964637625.1. Taxonomy (GTDB): domain Bacteria; phylum Planctomycetota; class Planctomycetia; order Pirellulales; family Thermoguttaceae; genus UBA11386. Next base: position 12,548 of record CAZWWC010000013.1, on the reverse strand, counting down.
GGCAGCCAAGGAGGCCATCGAAACGCAGGACAGCTTGGACGCAAAGCTCGATCAGCTTTACAAGGCCTCGGCTGACTACAACAACTACGCCGAATTGAAGCCGCGCGACAATGATGCCCTGGCCGAACACGGGGCGATGCTGGCCGACGTGGCCGACCAGCTTCGCCGGGCAGGCCGGGTTCACGACGCGGCGCCGCTTTACCGTTCGGGTTTGAAGATCCTGGAGCAAGTGCTGCGCGAAGAGCCGCATCGACATGAGTTGCGACGTTCTCAAGTGCGAACGTACTTCGGTCTGGGGCGGCTTCCCGACGCCATGGACCACATTACCTTGCTCGCCACGATTCCTTCCGACGTCGATGCGTTGGAGAAGCTATTCGATCATTATGACCTTTGGTCGCGGCTCAAGTCAACTGGCGAGGTGACGAAAAGCGGTCGGCGCAACAGGGCCCTGGAAGACTTCCTCCAGACCGACGGCAAGTCGGTCAATCGTGATGCACTCGTGTCATGGTTGGGCGACGACGTATGGATGCTGCTGGACGACGCCGAACTCCTCTCCCTTTATAGCCAGTGCCAGATCCTGCTGAACAAGCCGGAGTTGGCGGAGAAGCCTCTTGAAAAGGCCGCTGACCTGGCTCCGGACGAGTTGCAAACCTATCTTCTTCTGGCAAAGCTGCTTCGCGCGTTGAAACGTGACGGCGACGCGAACTATTGGATGTCGGAAGCGGTCATTGCCAACCCCCATTCCTTCGAAGCCAATCGGGTGCGTGGCCAGTATCGCGTGGCGTTGGTGCGTCTTTCCGAGAAGGAAGAGGCGACTGTGTTGGCCGGGAACGCGTTGCGGGATGCCACCGAATCACTCCGGAAGGCGATCGAACAGGCCATCGAAAAGGCCGATACCGCGGCGCCCTCGGCACAGGCTACGAAAGATCTGAAGGCGGCATTCGACTCCGCACTGCAAGCGATGCCAGAGAAGAACGAGCCCATCACACCCCAATACCGCGACGGGCTGCTGGAAGCCGCCAAACGCCTGAAAGCGATCAGCTCGAAGGCGACCAATACGACGAAGGAGACAAAAGCCGTACGCGGAGGTTTGCTGTTGGCGGCTCGTGCCGAGCTTGCAATCGCGCGATTGGACGGTCGACCCTCCCAGAGTCCACATCTTCAGAGTGCGCTGACCTATGGCACGACGGCTGCAGGACTTTTTCCCGCGCATGGTCTGACTTATGTTGTGCTGGCTAGTATCGAGCAGGAGCTTGGTCGCGACCAGAAAGCTATCCAGTGGCTACGTCGCGGACTCGACGCAAAGGAAAACCGCCTCATCGTGATGTGGCATTTGGCCAGCTTGCTGATTACATCCGGCCAATTGGAAGAGGCTCGCACCATCATTGCACAATTGGCCGAGGAGGGTGCGCCGGAGACCTTCATCACCCATCTTAACGCAATGATCCATTATGCTTCAAGGGAGTGGCTCTTAGCGAAGACGGGCTTCGAGAAGACCTTACCACAGTTGACGTCGCTGCCCGAAAGCGCCGTGCGAGTGAACCTGATGATCGCTCATTGCTGCGAGGAGCTTGGGCTGATCGATCAGCAGCGCGAAGCCCTGACCCGCGCGGCGAAGTTGGATCTGACCTCGATCCGGGTGTTGTTGGGTCTGGCGGCGATCGAAGCGGAGTCGGGCCAACTGGACGAGGCCATCGAGGATTATCGTCTCATACTGCGCTTCGAGAATGCTCCTCCCGGCGCGCGCGTTGCGTTGGCTCGAGTCTTGTTGGCGAAGAATCTACGTGTGCCGAAAGCAGAAAGGAACTGGGTGGAAGTCGAGACGGCCATTGAGGAAGCCATCAAGGCGTTCCCGAATTCACCCCGTCTGTCGATCTTGCATGCGGAGTTGCTCGCGGCACAAGACAAGCCACAGCAGGCCGTGAAGCTGCTGGTTGCAACACGAGTCCACCTGCAACAGGAAGCAAGCCGCTTGGATACGCAACGTCAGCTCGTTCTGCAAAAAGCCGAGCCACTCACCGGCAAGGCCAAGAAGGAGAAGCTGGACAAGGCCCACCAGCTCGAGATGGAAGCTCGCTGGTGCAAGCAATTCCAGCCGTCCATCTGGCAGGCTCTGCTCCGGCTGGCCGAGCAGCGGGAGAACTGGAAAGGCGCAGACCAACTGATTCAAGCGGCCGAAAGCGAACTCGGCGATCGTCCACAAACGCGCCTGATGAAGGCCCGTAACCTGGCGGAACGTTACGGCGCCGAAGCAGCGCCGAAAATACGAAAGCTGCTCGAAGGGGTGGAGAAGTACTCCTCGAGGCAGCAATTATCGCTTTGGCGCAACTTCGCGCTGCTCGCCTACGAAATCCGCGACTATCAACAAGCGGAAGAACTCTGCCAGCGTGTTCTGGAGTCGGAGCCTGGCAACCTTGGCATACTGAAGCTGCGTTTCCAGATTGCCGCAGGCCGACGCGACATCGTCACCATGGAGAGTGTGCTCGGTCAAATCCGAAAGATCGAGAATAGGCCGAGTGCTTTCTGGTATTACGGTGAGGCAATGCGGTTGTTCATGTTGGTCGAGAAGGGGGGCAGTGCCGAACTGCTTAAGAAAGCCCTCGACCGACTCGCTCGCGCCGAGGAACTCAGACCAAGATGGGGGCAGGTCAGTGTCCTGACCGCAATGGTCCATGAGCAATTGGGCAACGAGAATGCCGCCATCGAAGAATACCTGCAGGCCATTGATCTGGGTGCCAACGATCTGAATACGGTTCGCCGCGTGGCCCAACTGCTGATTTCCAAGAATCGACTGCGTGAAGCGGACCGAATGTTCCGCCTGTTGGCCGAGCGCAAGCCGCTCTTGTCCGAGGAGACCGACCGGGAGTTGCGGTCCGTCAAGACGAAGTTGGGTGAATTCGATGCAGCACTCGAACCGGCCAGGAAGGTGGCCGCCTCCTCCGACAGACCCGAAGACCACATTTGGCTCGGCCAGTTGCTCAGCGTGGTCGCCCAGCGAATGCGCAATCAAGGACGCGACAAGGATGCCCAGCCCTTGCTCGACGAGGCCGAGGACGCCCTGCGGCAGGCCGTGATCTTGAACAAACGTGATGCGCCTGAACCTTGGATAGCGTTGATCCAGTTCTTCGGACAAACTCAGCAGATGGAAAAGGCGGACGCGATCATCAGCCAGGCGCAACGCAAGCTCGAGCGGGCGGTTGCCGCCGCGGCGCTGGCACAGTGTTATGCCGTACTCAACGAACCGGAAAAAGCGGCCCAGCAGTACGAAATCGCAATCCGCAGCGCCCCGAAGGACGCCGCCGTTGCCCGTCGCGCGGCCGCGTTCTATTTCCAAATCAATCAGATCGCCAAGGCAAAAGCACAACTCGTGCGTATCCTCGAAGAAGGGGAGGTCAACGCAACCGAACAGCAGAAGGCGGAGGCGAAGCACCGCCTCGCGCAGGCCGCCTTCGAAGAAGGTGGCCGCAAGAACCGCCAGAAGGCGCTCGAGTGGCTCGAGGAGAATCTTGCCGAGAACCCAAACTCGGTGAGAGACCAGTATTTGAGAGCAGTCATATTGGCTAGCGATCTGACTGGAAAACGCCGCCAGGAGGCAATCGCATCCCTCGAAAAGCTCTTGGACAAACAACACAACCCAGGTCCTCACGTCCAATTCACGTTGGCCGAATTCTATCGTGCCGACGGCAACTGGCGCGAGTACAAGCTCCGCATGGTTGAGCTGCTCGAAACGCGCGGCGATGTGCCACGATACGTCGCCGCTTACGTGGCGGCCCTCATCGAAAGAAAGGACTATCACGAAGCTGAAGGGTGGGCTGAGGAATTGGCCAAAGTGGCGCCCAACGACCTGCGCACGGCCGGCCTGCGCGCAGAGCTGGCCTTCCGACAGCGGCAGTTCGAAAGGACAAGAAGGCTGCTGGGCGACTACCTCCAGAATCCGCTCGCCGGAACATCCAGAAGGGAAGAGCGTCTTCCCGTAATCGCCGCCATTTTCGAGAGTTACGCCAAGCGCCTGCGCGCGGGAAACGACTACTCGTGGGCTGTCGTTTTTTCGAAAGACGCAGAACGACTCTTCCGGAAATACGTCGATTCAAAGCCAGGGCAAGATTTGTTGATGGCGTCGTTTCTCGCGGGGCAGGGACGCCTCGACGACGCGATCGATCTGGTTGACGCCTTGTGGGAAACCAGTGATCCCAGTCTGGTCGCCAGGGTATGCTTCGCCATTGTGGATGAAACAGCTGCCTCACGCAAGCAACTCGATCGCGTCAGCCAGATACTGCAAAAGGTGACAGAACAACATCCGGATGCTCCCGTCATTCAAGCCGCCATCGCCGTCGTCTGCACTCGGCAAGAACGATTCGAAGAGGCCGAGGCCATCTATCGCGAGATACTTCGAAAAAACCCCAATAATCCCACCACCCTGAACAACCTCGCCGTCTTGCTCGCGAAACAAGGCGTGAAGCTCAAGGAAGCAGCCAGGTTGATCGATCGTGCGATTGAACGAACGGGTCCCAAAGGGATCGTGCTCGATTCACGCGCCGTCGTGCAATTGGCGTTGGGGAATCCCGAAAACGCCTTGGCGGACCTTCGAAGGGCCATCGCCGAAAAGCCGACTCCCATGCGCTACTTCCACCAGGCAGAAGCCTTCCACGCGACCCAGCAGCGGAAAGCCGCCGTCAAAGCCTTCAAAAACGCCCTTGAAATGGGACTCAGGGAAGAATACCTCCAAGGAATGGAACGACGCAAATTCAGGAGGCTCAAAGCCATCCTCGACTGAAACGCGTCATGGACCGGCTTCCGCCTGGGCAAGTTTCGCCGCCAGAAGCACGGCCTGAACAAGGCTTTCGACCTTCGCCTTGCCCCTCCAGGCGATATCCATCGCCGTGCCATGGTCCACCGAGGTGCGAATGATCGGCAAGCCGAGCGTGACGTTGACCGCCGTGTCAAAGGCGAGCATCTTCAGCGGAACGAGCCCCTGATCGTGGTACATGCAAACATGGGCGTCGGTCTGCCCGAGGCGCGTCGGGAGAAAAGCCGTGTCCGGGGAGAGCGGCCCTTCGACTTCAATACCGCCCGAGCGCGCCACGGCCACGGCCGGCGCAATGAAGCGTTCCTCCTCCTCCCGACCGAATAAACCATGTTCGCCCGCGTGAGGATTCAGGCCGCAGACGACCAGTCGCGGTTCGCGGCCGCGAATGCGTGCCATTGCCGCAGCCGTCAATTCAATGACTTCGAGGATCCGCTCCACGGTCAACTGATCGGCCACGTCACACAATCCGACGTGCGTGGTAACGAGACTCACCGTGATCTTCTCCGAGGTGAGCATCATGCAGTAGCGCCGCGCGCCCGTGCGATCCGCCAGGATTTCGGTGTGTCCGGGGTAAGGAATACCCGCCAGGCGGAACGCTTCCTTGTGGATCGGAGCCGTGACCATCGCGGCGACGCGATGATCCAGTGCCGCCTGGACTGCGCGCTCGACGTAGTCAAAAGCCGCTCGGCCACAGGCGGCGTCGATCTTGCCCGGCTCGATCCGCCGCGCGTCGACGGCTCGACAGTCGAGCACACAAGGTTGGTCGACCGACGGACCCGCTGCCACCGGCTGGTCGACCGAAACGATTTCCCGCGGCAACTTCAAATGGCTCTCTCGCCCGACGCGCTCCAAAACACCCGCATCGCCGAAGACAACCGGCGTGCATCGCGCCAACACGCGAGGCTCCCCGAGAAGCCGAAGGCAGAGTTCAGGGCCGATCCCGGCCGGATCGCCCATCGTGACGGCAATTCGGGGAAGCGATGGGCCCGGAGTGTTCATAGTCTCATCGCACACGAGTGAAGCGGCCAATTGAGAGGACCAACGACCCAAGAACACTCTAACAACCGTGGTTTTCCTTGCCAAGCCTCCGGCAGAGGGGCGTTCGGGGTGAGCAGCACAGGGGAATCGCGGTGCCCTGGAGAAAACCTCTTCTGTACAGGGGGTGGCTGGGGCATAGCGAAGCGGTGCCCCAGATGGCCAAGAACTGGGGCTTCGCTTCGCTCAGCCGCCAGCCACCCTCTTCGAAGGTTTTCTGCAGAGTAGAATCGCCGCTTTTCGTCCCACCGGCTTCCTCCGCAAGGTATTCTTCTAGTGGATTGTTCGCTTTCAGATCATGGCTCGCGTGGCACGGCTTGTAAGCCGGATCATACGCATGGCATCCTCACCGACAACCGCCTTCGACGAGACGTCCGGCCCGGACACGGCCAAGCCGATGCTCGGTCGGGTGTTGCACGTGATCAACGGCGAGCACTACTCCGGGGCCGAGCGGGTTCAAGATCTCCTGGCAGCCGCACTACCGTCGCTGGGGTTCGACGTCGGCCTGGCCTGCGTCAAGCCGGGACTCTTTCCGCAGATGCGGCAGGCGCGCACCGCGCCCTTGTACGATCTTCGGATGAACGGCCCAGTGGATCTACGACCGGCCAGGCGTCTGGCGCGGCTGGTGCGCCGGGAGGGATACGCGCTGGTCCACGCCCACACGCCTCGCACGGCGCTGCTGGCGGCGCTAGCATCGAAGGCTGCCGGCGTGCCGATGGTCTACCACGTCCACAGTCCGGCGTCGCGCGATTCGACACGTCGCCTGCAAAACTGGTTCAATGCGCGTCTCGAACGGCTCTGTCTTGCCCGGACGTCGGCCGTGATTGCCGTCTCCGAAAGTCTCGCGCGCGACACGGTTGCCGGCGGGGTCACCCCGCAGAAGGTATTCGTCGTTCGCAACGGAGTTCCCCCGCGAGCCCTTCGGCCCGAGCGCCATCCGAATGATCAGAGCTGGACGCTCGGCACCGTGGCGCTGTTTCGGCCTCGCAAGGGAACGGAGGTCCTCTTGGAGGCCCTGGCCGTGCTTCGGAAGGCTGGGTTGTCCGCCCGACTTCGGGCCGTGGGCGGATTCGAAACCGGACAGCACGAGCACGACCTGAAGCGTCGGGCGGCCGCATTGGGCGTGGCCGAGGCGATTCAATGGACCGGTTTCACCCAAGACGTCGACGACGAGCTTCGCCAAATGGACTTGTTCGTCCTGCCGAGCCTCTTCGGCGAGGGACTGCCCATGGTCGTTCTGGAGGCGATGGCGGCCGGCGTGCCGGTCATAGCCAGCCGCGTGGAGGGAATCCCCGAGACCATCCGTGATCGACAGGACGGGCTGGTGGTCGAGCCCGGCAGTGCCCATGCCCTGGCCGGGGCCCTCCGCGAGTTCATCGACGGCCGCGTCGACTGGCAGGCGCTGCGCCTAAGCGCCGCCGAGCGTCACGCCAAGCACTTCTCCGATCGCGCCATGGCCGCCGGCACGGCAAACGTCTATCGGCGCGTGCTACGCCTGGATGACGCACAGCGCCCCGATTGAAATCCGCCTCGTTTAGCTGGTGCCGCTGCCGGCCGTTTCCACCGGAACCCGATCCTCGGCTACGTCCAGCGTCGCGGTGCTGACGTGCTGATCCGTCGCAGGCTCGGGCTGCGCCGCCGACTCAACTTCCCCGGATGGCGTCGGCTGCGTCTCGGCGGCGCCGTCCTCGGCGACGAGCGTCTCCGTCGGATCGTTTGTCCGGCCTTGAACCAGGGCGGCAACGGCGTTGAACTCTTCGGCGAACTCCTGCCAGAAGTCGTTATCCCGAAAGCGGATCGGCGCAACGTGCTCGCCGCGAGTCAGTGCCCGCATCGAACGCCGCAGACGCAACATCGGACCGGTGAAACGATTGCTCAGCCGGACGATGTCAATAACCACCAGCGGAAGCATGACGAGCGATGCGATCAGAGCCGGCCCGTAATAGAACCACATATCATCAAAATGATAGTAGAACAATCGTGCGGGACCGGTCAGGATCCTCCAGCAGAGGAGCATCAGCGTCACCGTGGCAAGACAGACGCACCAATAGAGAATCGATCGCCAGACCAGCGCCCCCTGAACCTTGGGATCGACGAAAAGCTGTTTGCGAAGACTCTTGTTTGAGGACATTGTCACATACCTTTGCATCAAGCGCCAAAAAATCGTCCAGAGACGGATCACATCGATCGGGCCGATTGAGATCCACCAATGCGATGAAAAAACCGGTAGGCGCAGGCCCGGCGATTTGAAGCAAGGCTCGGGGCCAGCCAACATCGCTGATCCGACGCCCTTAATCGTCTGTCCAAGAATACGTTGTCGTGGGCGCTTAGTGGTTCCCGTTGCGAAGAAATGAGGACCGTGCGCCGTCGGATTCTGACGATTATGACGACTAGAAAGATGATATTACCGATGTAAAGTAGGGCACTTGTGCTCTTCTAGTGATCGGGTGGTATGCGCTCGCTTGCGCGAGCATGCTTCTTCTGTCTCGGAGCATCAGCGCACAAGCCACCCGCGGCACCCGGCCGGGTGTCAAAGACACCCACCGCCCGGTCGTCGATTCACGACCGGCCGGACGCTTTGGTCTGCGCGACGTACTCCCGCAGTGCCGCCAGCTCCCGTTCGAATCCGCCCGAGAGAATCGGAAACCGGCACCAGGTCTTCGGATCGAGGTTCTCGTCGTCCAGATGAAACGACGGGGCGTAGCGTTCCCGCTTCCACTGGTTCCGGCACCAGAGCCGGAAAAACCGATCGACCCAGCCATGGAGTTGCTCGACCGTGTAGTCGGGAAACTGGCTGCGCATGAGCCGAAACACCTCGACCGGCATCTGTTTGTCGCGGATGGCCGCCCGTTCGATCGCATCCAACAGCAGATAGGGCATCAGGTCGTCTTCGTCGGTCTGACGTGCGTCGGCCGGACGGAGCTCGGCCGTGGGCTCAAGCCGGTTGACGGCCGCCAGGGCGGGGATCGGATGCAGCCCATAGGGCCCTTCCTTCTCGAGCCAGACGAGCCACCGTCGCAAGAACGCCTTGTCCACCCCGGCGATCGGGCTCAATCCGCCGCACGTATCGCCGTCCATCGTCGTATAGCCGACCGCCGCCTCACTGCGGTTGCTCGTCGCCAGCAGAATCGCACGATTGAGGTTCGCCAACAACCAGACGCTCGGCGCCCGCGCCCTTGCCTGGATATTCTGCAGGGCCAGGTCGTCCGCCGCCCAGTCGAGTGGCCGACCCATCGCCGCTTCGATCATCTCGACATAACCGTCGACCAACGGGTCAATCTCCAGGCACGTCATCCTTGCGCCCAGTGCACGGGTCAGCCCGACGGCCGACTCGCGCGTCGAGGCGCTGCTGTGGCGCGTCGCCTGGTAGACGCAGTGCAGAAGCGCGTCGGCGCGATCACGATGGGTCGTAGCCCGACGCAAGCCGGGCAGCCCACCCAGTGCCCTGGCGAACGGCTCGTCGCCCAACTCGCCGGCGGCCAATTCGATCATCAGCGCAACCAGACACGCGACGGCCGAGGAATCGGCCCCGCCGCTTAAGCTCACGACGAACCCCTCCGCACGGCTCTTGCGCAAATAGTCGAACAATCCCAACGCAACCGCGCGCAGAAATTCTTCTTCCTTGATCCGCGCACTGGACTCCCACGGTCCGATTCTCGGCTCACCGACTTCCGGCTCCAGATCATCCCAGGCAAACGCGCTCTCGACCGTCGCCGCGCCGTCCTCGGCGACGACGCGGCCGGAGTTGACGGAGCGCGTGCGAGCCATGCGCGTCGCGCCGATGTCGATCACGGCGGAGGTAACCCGCACCGGCTGGAAAGAAAACCGCGGGCCCACCGCCAGCAGCCGGCCGGCCGAGGCGATCAGCCCGCCCCCGTCGTAAATCACGCGCCCCGCTTCGTTGCCCATCAAATTCGCGTAGGCATAGCTCAAACCAAGCGATCGGGAACTCTCGACCACCAGCCGCCGGCGCGTCTCGAATTTGCCGAACGCGAAATGGCTGGCACTCAGGTTGAGGATCAAGTCGGCGCCCCGCAGTGAAGCTCGCAGAGCGGGTCGCTCGGCCGCCCAGGCGTCTTCACAGATCTCCAGGCCGATCCGCACACCTCCACAGTTGAAGACGAGTTCCCCGATCGGGCAGGACTGCTCGCCGACGGGCACCGTATCCCGGGCACCAGCCGGCCACCGCTTGAACCAGCGCGGCTCATAGTGAAGGCCCTCGCCGGCCAGGATTTGCTTGGCCGCGAAACCGGCAATCCGCCCGTCAACCGCCAGACAGACCGCACTGAATAGCGAGCCGCGGTGCAGCAAGGGCAAGCCGATCGCGACGACCATGCCCTTGGTCTCGGGCACGATTTCCGAGAGCATCTCCAGCGCCGTCGAAGCCACGCCCGCCGCGCCGAAGGCGTCTTCACACCCGTAGCCCGAGATGCACAGCTCCGGCAGACACAGCACGCCGGCCCCGTCGGACCGCGACTGGCGGATGGCCTGGACAATCCGCTCTCGGTTGCCCGACCAATCCAACGGCGTCTGGTTCAATGCGGCCACCGCCACGCGAATACGCGTCATCGATCGAGACTCCCAAGGGCGGCACTGGGGTGCCATGGCCACGAAAAACGTGAGGGTGTCCAGGAATTTCGTGTGCCACTGCTTCGCAAGAAGCAGTGCTTAGCGGCTGCGCAGCCGACACTGCTTGCTGGTGGCAAGCAGTGGCACACATTTTGTCTCGAAAAACCTCGATTCCAATTCCCGGACATGCTCACGCAAGCGAGAGCATGGCACCCGAACTCCCGTAGCCTGCATCATACGCCGCCGGCCGAACCGGTTCAATCCCCGCCATACTCCGGCGGCCAATTCAAGGGCGGCGCGCCGAGGGGCTGCTGCGGGCTGAGCTCGATTTTCCGGTTCTCTCGCCATTGCTTGTAACGCTTGCGCGGCCACGCGGCGTCCTTCACGATCGGACATTGCCCCAGCGGCACGAACTTACCTCTCAACAGCTTGACACCGTTGGTCTCGACGGGCGTAAGCACCTTCGACTCGCGCCCGTCGGCGTACTCGCGAAGCCCGGCGAAGAAGGCAATGCCGTCGGAGATCGGAATCCTGCGAAACACCGACCGCAGATTCTGCTTGTCCTGGATGATCTTGCCCGGCGGCCACTGGCGCGTCGGCAGCACCCAGTCGCCCGGCAGATGCGACTCTTGTCGAATCACGAAGTCTTCTCGCAGCTTGCCGTCGACCACCGGCCGGGAGTCGATGTGGATCACGTAGTGTCCCTTGATGGGCCGGTCCGTCGTCCAATACAACACGACGACCTGCGAAATCTGCTCACCATAAAGAAGGATCGGTGAAACCAATTCATAGCCGACCAGCCGGATGCCGTTGGCATACCGCACGCGGAGTGGCGTTGCGCGCTGGGGCAGTCGCTCGTGGAGCACGTCGGTCGGCGCCCGGCGGACGTCCGACCGCGCGGGCCGCCGCAGCGCCTCGGGGGATTCGGTCGGTTCGAGAACCTCGCCGGGATCCACGTCGATGTGAATGCGACCCTCTTCGACGCGCAACGGCGTGCCGAACTCCTTTGAGTATTTCACCACGTGGCCGAGCACCTCGTCACGTTTCGCGCCGGTGGCCAGTTGCGTCTCCAAAAACTTCATGCGCAACGGGATACCTTCCAAGCGGTGAATCCCCGCCTTGCTGAACTCGACCTTCCAGAGCATCCCGCCCGACTGCCAGTCGAGGTAAGTCTTTTTCGCCGCGTCGAAATCGAGCACGAGGTTGCCCGCGTCGTAGACGACCGGCTTTCCGTCGATCACTTCGACGCCCTCGGGATGATGGGCACCGTGGCCCAGGACCGCGTCGAAACCCGCCTCGCGGATCAGCTTCTCGGCCAGCTCGCGCCGCGGCGGAGTCACGTACGGATCGCCGGACGTGTTGGCCCCGTGCGGGCTGAAAATCACGACGTGAGCGTGTCGCCGGGCTTCCTTGACGATCTTCGCAAGATGATCGACCAACCGCTGGTCGTGCTTCGGGTTGCGACAGACGCGATAGAGAAAATGCACGCCCGGACGATCCTTCGTGGCCGTATAGACCTTCGCGTCGGACGTCTCCATGCCGACGATGGCGACAACCACGTCGCCCACCTGGCGATAGACGGGCCGCGCCGCGTCCTCCAGATCGACACCCGCTCCCGCGTACCCGATCCCCGCGGCGGTCAACTGGTCGACCGTTTCGATCTCGGCCTCGGGCCCGTAGTCGCCATTGTGGTTGTTGCCGATCGTGACCAGGTCCACCCCGGCGTCCTTCAGAACGTCGACGATGTTGGGATGCGCCCGGTAGACGTAGCTGCATCGACGCATCCGGTTGTAGTAGCCGCCGGTGGTGACCATGCCTTCGAGGTTGATCATCGCCAGATCGGCCTGGCGCAACAGTGGAGTCACGGCGGCCAAAATCTTCTTTCGCTCTTCGTCGCTTGGGGCCAGCAGCGCAAAGTTGAGCCGCCGGGCACAGAACAAGTCGCCGCCGTAGATGAGCGTATGGCGAGGGAGGTTCTCGGTTGCAAGTTCCCCTTTGGCGTCGGCCTTCTTTGCGGCGACCGCCACGGAAGGCACGGGCAGTACCCAAAGCAAGCCCAGCAACAAGAACCAGCGTCGAGAAATCCGTCGTGTCATCGTGTTCCTCCCGACAAGGTAATCTTCACCCTCATATTTAA
>CAZWWC010000012.1:0-28380 GCA_964637625.1 uncultured Planctomycetaceae bacterium | reverse complement strand
CCTCGCTGTTTTCTCGGGACGGTTCGACAGGGTGTCGTGTGCTCGCGGTAGCCAAGGTCGACGGTCTTATCAACACGCCGTCGTGGAAATGTGCACAGTCCCGGCCGCTTGCTTTTGCTTGATAGAGGGCGGTGTCGGCTCGACTTACGAGTGTCGTAGCGCTGTCCTCGGTGCTGACCTCGGCCGTTCCCGCGCTGATCGTCATCGGGGCCTCCTCCTCATCCGTCCCGAAATTGGTTTCGGCTATCGTGGTCCGAGCGCGCTCGGCGACGAGCGTCGCGTCGGGCAACGTGGTGCCAGGCAAGATCAGGGCGAACTCTTCGCCGCCGTATCGCGCGACGAGGTCCATTTCCCGTGCGTTGTCTCGCAGGATGGCGGCGACCCGAGCCAGCACCTGGTCACCCGATTGGTGCCCGTAGGTGTCGTTCCACTTCTTGAAATGATCGAGGTCAAGCAGCACGACCGAGAAGGTCCGTCCTTGCCGGCGATAGGCGGCGAAACAGCGGTTGATCTCGTCGTCGAAAGCGCGCCGGTTGACGAGCCCGGTGAGTGCATCGGTCCGCGCCTCGGTGGCGTGGGTTTCGATGGTCTCGGCCTGCTCCATCAACAGCGCTTCGGCCGATTCAAGACGCTCGCGAAGCTTACTGTTGGCGACCAGGAGCTTCGTCAGGGCCGTGGCGACCAACTGCGTTTCGTCTCGGACGGCAACGGCCAGACCCTCGTTGACTTCCGCGAGGTAATCGCTGTGCTCGCCCATGTCGGCCGACACGTTGTCGATCAGCCTCTGCAGGTTGCCCAACACCTCTTGCGCCGTCTGGTGATCGCGCCGGCTGTGTTCCAATCGGCGTCGGGCTTCATACCAGTGGGCGCACCAACCGCCGATGAAGCCGATCACGACAATCAAGGCAACGAAGGCCAGGTCCAAAAGAAGAAGAATTGATGTCATGGTTGGCTCCCTTCTCCTCGGAGCGAAGGCTCCGATCTGCGTTGGCCCCATCGGTCGATTACTCGAAGGTGTGCCCCACCGGCGCCATGTTTCTTGCCCTGCCTGCAGTGGCCGTTGCGCAGTGATATGCGCTTTCTCCGAGGCTCAACGGCATACTCTCCCCACCGGAAGCATGACGCGATAGTGTACCTCTTTCCTGGGCACGAACCGCCCATTCTTGGGTACTTGGACTCATGATGTTCGTCGAAAACAAGACGGACCGTGATGCTGGAATCGATTTTTCCGGCCGAGACCACGGACGTCGGGTGCGGTGTCCTGGTCCTGCGGAGACGACGTGACCCCCCGGCGCACGGGGACTGGCGCCAAACGCTGCAGCCGCTCAGACCGTGCCCATTCCCCGCTCAAACGCCGTCTGGTCGCGCTGGTAGAGCGCCAACGTCGACTCAAACACGTCCGACGAAATCCGCCACACGGGCTGGGCGTCCGTGTGAGCATTCGTGTGGGCAACCATGGCCTGATACAGAAATTTGAAAAGATGACGCGGCACGCGAAGCGACCGCATGGCGTCCAACAGCCGCGTATCGCTGATACTCTCGTCGAGCAAGTCGCGGAGTCTCGGCGTGCGGCCGTCGGCCGCGCACGCCGTAAGCCGCGCATCGGCCAGATCGAGAAGCGACTCACCGGTCCATTGCAGCGAACGCACGAGGTTCTGTTTGTCCAACCGCGCGCGCTGGTGGAAGTCGGACGTTTCGCGGTCGACGAAGTCGGTCAACTCGCTCGGCAACAGCACCTTGAGTCCGACGCCGGGATGTCTGAGCAACTTGTTGTCCAGCAAGGGCCAGACCAGCGCCCGCATCAATTCCACCGAGCCGTTGATCAGATAGGGTTCGTCGACCCGATCGACCAGCACGATAATGCCCGTCAGCCCGAGCGTTTCCAACACGCTTTGCAGCTTGCCCAAAAGTCCGTAGCGGTCGTCGGTGCGTTGGGCCCGGGGTAGGGGCTGGCCCGACAGTTGCCGATCGCAGAACTGCATCAAAATCCGCCGCAACCGGCGACGGCTCTGGTTGAGCACGCGCGTGTGGCGCGCAATGCCGCGTGCCTGATAGCAGGCCTTGAGGCACCGCCACAGCCTGGGAAGCAGCGACGCGGCCAGCACCGCGTAGGGCCACGGCGTGCGAAGCCAGTCCCAATGCGCGAGCCCACCCATCAGGCCAACCGCGACGACGACCACCAGCGCCGGCAGCGCCAGGTCCCATTTCGTCCGCCACGTCGAGTGGCGCAGCTTCTGACGGAGCCGGTCCCACCGGTCATCGCTGCTGCCGGCGGTCGAGCGGTCGTAACACGCGGCCAGAAGCAGCAAGTCGCGAACCTGCGCATGGTCAAGCGACACGATGGCCAGCGGTGCCGCGTCGCACGCGGCCGGATGGCTCGCCTGCCGGACCTCGAGTATCCGGTCGACCAGTTGGGTGACCGCCAGCGAGAGAATGGCGTCCATGTGGTCCCATAGCTTCAAGTGGCCCAACACCCGTTCGATCTTGCGACGCCGCCCGTGGAAACGCTCGCGAAACCGGTCCAGAAACGGATTGAAGTCGGCGTACTCGACCACCAACGACCGCGCGTCGGGGTGGTCGGCGTTGTAGTCGGCCAAATGGCGGACGATCTGCAGCCGCAGGGCCGTCTTGCCGGAGCCCTTCTCGCCGAACACCACCGCCGTGGCCGGCTCGGCCGGATTGCCGTAGATCTTGTCCCAAGCAGGGTGATACGTGTGTGTGATGCAATACCCCTTGAACACGAGGTCGGTCTGCGCGTCCTCATCGGAAAACGGATTGGCTACGATTCCATGATGATCGAGTAATTGTTGGATTTTCATGATCGACTCAATACCAAAACCAGGACAATGCCCAAAAGAACCACGACCACAATTAACGCCACGACCAGATTGACCCTGCGGCGCCGCGCGCGCCGCTGCGCGGAAGTCCGTAGCCGGCTTGGCTCGGCCAGGATGCCTATGGGCGGGACGAGCTCGGAAGCCGGCTGCTTGGAGTCGGCTTCCGGCGCCCGGCGCGGCTCGATCGTCGGAGCCTGCTGTGGCGGTTGCTTGCTCGCTTCGCCCGGGCCGGTCCCTTCGGCCGCCGCAGGCAGTTCGGCAAACACCTCGGAAGCCGGGACCCAATCCTCCCAATCTTCGCGCCAAACGAACGAATCGCCCGTGATCCGACCCTCTTCAAGCCACGTCCGCATGAGGTCCGCTTCGGCCGGACCGAATTGGCCGCCGCTCGAGGGGCGGACATACCAAACGGCCTCGGGCACCTCAGCGAGTGGATCGGGCAGCGAAGCCGTACCATCGGCACGTACGACGGGTGCCACTGGCCTCTGGCCAGTGTTCTCAGCCAAAGGCACGGGCAAGATGCCCGTGGCACCCTCTGCGCCGGCCGGAGTTGCCTCGTCCACTTCGGAACCCTCTGGGTCGACCGTTGCCAATGTCGAAACGGGCGTGTCCGGGTCGTCCGACTCCGTCGTACTGTCGGCGCCGGGAATCAGGAACTTGGCCCCGCAATGGGGACAGATCCCTCGCTTGCCGGCCTGCGTGGCCTTGATATTCAGCTTGTGGCCGTTGGGACAATAGACGCGAATACCCATCGTTTCCGCCGCTTTTGGGCGTCCTCCGGACAGGGCGCAACATTCTACCCTCAGTAGTTCCAAATTCGCTTGAGAACTCACATTGTCATCCTGAGCGAAGCGAAGGATCTCCTTAGCCATCGAGATCCTTCGCTTCGCTCAGGATGACTCATTGAGGTATCACCTAGCCAAGTTTGGAACTACTGACCCTATCATAGACTTCGCCTGCCTACCTGCAAGGTTAGGCCGTCTGCCGTCATACGACTCCGATTCTCGACCAGGAGCCGTCACCGTAGGCGACGATCTGAGACAATTGTGCCGGTCATGCCGGGAAGAGGCAACTGGGGGGAAATGGGCTAAATGAGAAGAGAATCGAATCGCTCTTGGGGAAATGTCCTTCCATCGGCATAATTTCCGGCGCTGTAAACCACTCGGCTACCGATGCCGACCAGACACGGATTCGATCTAGTTCGAGGACGGACCCATGAAAACAAGACCAACGCAAATCGTATTGTGGAGCGTCATTCTTCTGACCTCGTTGGGGCTGGCCGGTTGCTGCGACAGCGCCGATCAAGCCAAAGTGCCGGATGAGGTCGAATCCGGCTCGGACGAGGGCAAGAGAGTTGGTGTGCTAAGCGGCGGCGGAGCGAGCCAGCCAACCGGGGAAGGAAAGGCCGCGACACCCGATGATGGGCCGACGCCAATAGTGACAAGAAGGCTGGCCGACCCGGTACGAGTGAAGCAGCCGGAACCGGCGACCCATTCCCTCCGCAACGTCAGGCCCCACACCAGCGCCAAACGGCAACCCGTGCCGCGGCTGAAGGGATCACCTCCCGAGGTCGGCGCCGCGCCGAGGCCGGTGATGGCCAAGCGCCACATCGACGCCAAGACAGCACCCGAAGCAAAGCCCATGGCCCCGCGTCCTCCACGGGTGTTTGCGTACAAGTCCGCTCCGCCCGACGCCGAACCGGCCGAGGAGAGTGCACCGCCTCAGCCGGAGGCTGCGCCCATGACGGCCGCCGGGTCACCCTCGACCGATACGGCGCCCGGGGGCGAAGCGCCGCCGAAAGACTACACCGTCGTCAAGGTTTTCTACGGCACGGATCGCCAGCTGATCACCAGTGTCGAGCCCCATCCGTGGGGCAAGGTCCCGTGGGGCCATCTGACGGCTGCGGCCGGCGGCCTGACCGTGTTGCTGCTGCTGATGCTTTGTTTCGCCCGGCGCAGCGGACTGCTCCGCATGGCCTTCAGCCTGTCGCTTTTGGCGACCGTTGCCCTGGGCGTGTGCATGGTTCAGATTCCCCGTAATACGAAACCGGAAGAGGCCGACACGGCGCGGCGGCGCTACGGCAACGAACGGGGAACCCTCGAGATGGGCGTCTGCGAGGTGAGCATTCCCAAGGACCACGAGGTCGGTGAGCTGGAGAGCCCTAGCGTCTTCCGTTTCGAGTTCAACGAGGATCCTGAGCTGCACGTTGTCTTGTTGGACACCGACCGGCATGAGCCCGAGGAATTCTACGACCGGCTGCGTCGGCGGGTCGCCCAGAGCGACCGCAAGGAGGCGTTCGTTTTCATTCACGGCTACAACGTCACGTTCGAGAACGCGGCCCGACGCACGGCGCAGCTGGCCCACGATCTGGACTTCGACGGCGCGCCGATCTTCTACAGTTGGCCGTCGCAAGGCGGCTTCTTGCAGTACACGGTCGACGAGACGAATGTCGTCTGGACCGTGCCGCACCTGAAGGAGTTTTTGCTGGGGGTCGCGCGGAAGACCGACGCCCGGCGGGTCCACCTGATTGCCCACAGCATGGGCAATCGGGCGTTGACCTCGGCCCTGGTTGGCTTGTCCAGGGAACTGAAGGAGGAGCCGAAACCACTGTTTCACGAAGTTCTGTTGACCGCGCCGGACATCGATGCGGACGTCTTTCGCCGCGACATCGCCCCGGCCATCGTCCAGACGGCCCAGCGCGTCACACTCTATGCCTCGTCGAACGACAAGGCCCTGGAGGCCTCGAAAAAGGTCCACGGCTATCCGCGGGCCGGTGAGTCGGGCGCGAATCTCGTCGTCGTGCCCGGCATCGACACGATCGACGTCTCGGCGGTCGACACCAGCCTGTTGGGCCATACCTACTACGGTGACAGCGACACCGTGCTGACCGACATGGCCGAACTGCTCCGCGACCGGAAGCCCCCCGATCTTCGCAACCGCCTGCGGACGATGACCTTGGGCACGTTGAGGTACTGGATCTTCCTGGCCGAGAAGATCGGCCTGCGACGCGGACGGCCGACGCAGTAATGCCCATCTCGAAAACGAGGTGTTGCCGAAGGCAACGAGAGGGCCATTCGCAAGCGTCGAACGCCTCTTGCCGCTTCGCGGCACCGACGATTCTGCGGCCAGGCCCTTTGCAGGTCGCCATGCCCTTTGCGCAGAATCATCGGTGCTACCCGCCGGCGCACTTGTCTTCGTGTGGTCGCACGTGAGACAATACGGCCATGTCCGTCACGCTGCCCGAAATCCCCGATCTGGCCGCTTGCCTCCGCGGGCTCTGGAACCAGATTCCCCCTGGACGAGTCACCACCTACGGCGACCTGGCCGACGCGCTGGGCGACCGGATCGCCGCGCGCTGGGTCGGCGGGTTCGCCATGCATCACGAGCACGACGAGGCCTGTCCCTGCCATCGGATCGTTCGAGCCGACGGCGGCCTGGGCAACTACGTCACCGGCCGTGCCAAGGACAAATCTCGACGCCTCGCGACCGAAGGCGTCGCCACACGAAGCGGCATCGTGTCACTGGGGCGCTATCGCTTCACCCAGTTTGAGAGCGACCGCCCTTTGGTTCCTTTGCGACAACTCCAAGAATCGCTCGCCCAGCGGATCTCGCTGCGGCCGCCGAAGAGGACGCTAAAACTGGCCGCCGGGGTCGACGTCTCCTATAGCAGCAACGGCGACGGCGTGGCTGCCCATGTGCTGGTCGAGCCGGCCTCGGGCGACGTGCTCCACAAGACGATTGTCCGGCGCGGCGTCCGCTTTCCTTACATTACCAGCTATCTCTCCTTCCGCGAGTTGCCACTGTTGGTTGCTCTGCTCGACGAGGTCGACCGGGAAGGACACGCCGCCGACGTGCTGCTGGTCGACGGCAGTGGCATGCTGCATCACCGTCACGCCGGAATCGCCACGCACCTGGGCGTGCTGCGCGGACAACCGACCATTGGCGTGACGAAGAAGCTGCTGTGCGGATCGGTCGAGCTGGACGGTCTTCGACCGATGCAATCGCGCCCGGTGCTGCTCGACGGCGAGCCGATTGGCGTGGCCCTGCGGCCGACCGCCGGCAGTCGGCGACCGATTTTTCTTTCGCCGGGCCATCGGATGGACTTGGCCACCGCCGAGGAGATCGTGCGTAGTCTGCTGCGCGGCCGGCGGCTGCCCGAGCCGCTTCATTGGGCCGATCGGCTCAGCCGTCAAGCGGCCCGGCAGACGTAGTGTGTATTCTTGCCGGAGAAATACGTGTCGAAGGTTTTGAACGGGGGAAAGGGTATGCCGCGGTCGTCCGAGCCGGCCGGAACCCTCTTGTCGTTGGCGGTTTGGGTGGTTATCTTAATGGTTTTCCCCGGAATCGGGTGGCGGCGACCTCTTAGCTCGGGGCATGGCCGCAGATGGTTCCCGCAGTAGTATGAACGGTAGAGAGTGCTTCGTGGCGGGCACGGCCATGGCCGTGATCACCACGTTTTGAATAGTCCTGTTTGTGTGATTTGTTCTGGGAGAGCAGTGAATGGCAACGATCATTGATCTTGAAAAGTGCACCGGTTGTGGAGACTGTGTCGAATCATGCCCGCTGGAGGCCATCGAGATAAAAGACGAGAAGGCCGTCGTCGACGATGAGGTATGCGGCGATTGTGGCACGTGCGTGGACGTCTGTCCGTCCGAAGCCATTACGATCGAATAGCGGGCCGCAGGCGCCCCGCTTCGGAAAAACCCCAAATTCAATAGTTCCAAGTTTGGCTGGCTGATACCGCGGCAGGTCATCCTGAGCGTAGCGAAGGATCTCGACTGTCCAAGGAGATTCTTCGCTGTGCGGATCCTTCGCTACGCTCAGGATCACAATGCCGAGTCTCAATAGAACTTGGAACTGCTGAAATTCAATATCGCGGCAGGTCATTTTGCGCGTGGCCTGCCGTTTCTGTTCGTCTCGATCGTGTCACGTCAAACGCGAGCCATGCCCCGCGCGGAGGCACGCCTCCCCCAGTGCGCGTCGGCCAATGACGCCCGGCGCGGCCGGTCCTTCTGGACGCCGGTCGGGTGAGAGCTTGACGCCGCCCGGCGAATCCGCACAATGAGGGGTTGCCGCAATCGGGTTCGTAGCGGGATCAAGCCCTCGGAGGATCGCTGGCCATGGCCAAATTCGCCGTCATTCTGCCTGCCGCCGGGCGGAGCAGCCGGTTCAAGGACAAGCACTACAAGAAGCCGTTTGCGCCGCTGGCCAATCGGGCGGTTTGGATCCACTCGGCCGAACGTTTCCTCAATCGCGACGACGTCGGCCAATTGATCCTGGTCATCGCGCCTGAGGATCGCGACGAGTTCAACTTCAAATTCGCCTCGAACGTGGCGATTCTGGGAATCGACGTGGTCGAGGGTGGAGCCGGGCGGGCCGACTCGGTCGAAGCGGCCCTGGCTCGCGTCAAGCCCGAGGCCGATTTCATCTGCGTGCACGACGCCGCGCGGCCTTGCCTGGCCGACGTGTGGATCGATCAGGTGTTCGAAGCGGCCCGGCGTAGCGGGGCAGCCATCCTGGCCGTTGCGGTTGCCGACACGTTGAAGCGCGTCGGCGCGAACCATCAAGTCGAAGAGACCGTCTCGCGCGAGCGGCTCTACGAAGCACAGACGCCGCAGGCGTTTGCCCGGGAGCTGCTCCTGGAGGCCTATGCCCGCCGCGAGGGTTTCGCGGCGACCGACGACGCCCAATTAGTGGAGCGGCTCGGCAAGCCGGTCGTCGTCGTGCCTGGCTCACCGGTGAACATAAAAATCACGACTCGCGAGGACCTTCGGTTCGCCGAGCAGGCGATGAAGGCCCTGCCCAAGCCGAAATTCGATCGGCCGGCCCATCCGTTTGCCGATGATGATATGTGGCGTTAAGAAGGGATTTTGGGATTTCAGTAGTTCCGAGTTTTCTTGAAACCCGGCATTGTCATTCTGAGCGTCGCGAAGAATCTTTTTGGCCATCGAGATCCTTCGCTACGCTCAGGATGACCTGCTGCAGTATCAGCCAGCCAAGCTTGGAACTGCTGGATTTCGGGATTTGGGGGTTAGGCCGTAGGTCAGGCTCTGCCTGACAGGGACACCGCCCAATCGAAGTGACTTTAACGAGGAATCATTTCCGTGTCCGACGTTTTTGCCGAGCTTACCTGGCGAGGGTTGATTAACCAGACGACCGACGATGAACGTCTGCCCGGCTGGTTGGCCGAGCGACCGCGGACGGTCTACGCCGGTTTCGATCCGACGGTCGACAGTCTGCACGTGGGGCACCTCATGGCGCTGTTGATCCTGCGGCGGTTTCAGCGCTCGGGCCACCGGCCGATCGCGCTGGTCGGCGGGGCCACCGGCATGATCGGCGACCCCAGCGGCAAAGATGAAGAACGCCAACTGCTCTCGGAAGAAACCCTTCAGGCGAACGTCGAAGCCGTGCGGCGGCAGATGCGCCGCCTGTTGGATTTCGACGAAGGCCGAAAAAACGCGGCCCTCTTGGTGAACAACTATGACTGGATGGGCCGCTTCGGCTACCTTGAATTCCTCCGCGACATCGGCAAGCACTTTCCGGTGGGCGTCATGCTCAGCAAAGATTCGGTGCGCAGCCGGTTGGACCGGACCGACAGCGGCTTGAGCTACACCGAGTTCAGCTACATGCTCCTGCAGGCGTACGATTTCGTTTATCTCCACCAGCATTACGGATGTGAGCTGCAGGTCGGCGGGAGCGACCAGTGGGGCAACATCACGGCCGGCATCGACTTGGCCCGACGGCTCCACGGCGTGCAGCTCTACGGCATGACCTGCCCGTTGTTGACCAAAAGCGACGGGGACAAGATGGGCAAGACCGAGTCGGGCGCGCTGTGGCTTTCGCCCGAGAAAACCAGCCCCTACCATTTCTATCAGTACTGGATCAACCTCGACGACGCCGACGTGGATCCGTGCCTGCGGTTCTTCACCGATCTGGATCAACCACAGATTGAGGCGGTCGTGGCCGCGCACCTGGAGGATCCCGGCGGCCGTAGCGGCCAGCGCTGCCTGGCCACCGAGCTGACCCGACTGGTTCACGGCGAAGATGGACTGCAGGTCGCCCAGCGGGCCACCGAGATTTTCTTCGGCGCCGAAATCAGCCGGCTCTCCGATGTCCGGCTCGTCCAGATCTTCGCCGACGTGCCCAGCAAGCAACTGCCCCATGGGCGCCTGTCGGGCCCGGGGCTCTCAATCATCGACGCCCTGTGCGAGGCCGGATTGGCCACGAGCAAAGCCGAGGCCCGGCGAACCATCGAGCAGGGCGGCGCCTATGTGAACAACCGGCGCGTGGACGACATCGACCGGCGGCTCGGCCCGGAGGATCTGGCCAGCGAGACGGTGATGGTGCTCCGCTCGGGCAAAAAACGATACGCCCTGTTGCGGTTTGTCGACGAGGTGTGATTCGTGCGGGTGCCACTGGCATTCTGCCAGTGCTTGCTGGAGGTCGGCACGGGCAAGATGCCCGTGACAACCGATGCGGTTATTGCTTCCGCGCGGTCTCGTACTCGCGGAAGCTCACTTCCTTGAATGCGGCCATCTGCTCGCCGGCCTGGGCGACACGCCGGCGGTCGGATTCGAGCAGACGCTTGATGAGCCGGTGCTCGCTGCGAAGTTGCTTCGAGCGGAGGTGGAGTTCTCCGCGCCGTTTCAATATCAGGACGATTCGGCTGGGCATCTCGCCGCGCTTGTCGAGTACCTCATTGACTGCCAGGCGTGGAAAGGGAGGCCGGCTCCCGGGACGAAGAAACGTGTTGAGCCGGGCGTACCAGTCGGAGAATTGGCCGTATTGCCGAGTGATCTCCACGTTCTTCACGCGCGTGCCCAGAACGCGATACGTCATCCAGTCACTATCAAACACCAGTTCGTTCGTCTTCTCATCCACCGTCTGCTTGAAGGTCGGGTTGTACAAGAATCGGGCCTTCGCATCCTTGCTCGCGGCGCTCGAACGTTTAAGCCGCTCGATCGCTTGACGGACGGTCGTCGAGGTCAGTTCGGTCTTCAGCTTCCGCTTCACGTCAAGAAGAATGAAGCGGCCCTCGACCATGTCGAACACGGTGACTTCCGCCGGCTCGTTCAAATAGTCGTAGACCACGCCCCGATGGAAGATCGTGCTGCTCTGGGCCGCCGGCTTTTTGTCCGAACCGACGAACACGCTGTTTTCGACTCGAAAGTCGGCGGCCCGGCCCACCGGAATCGGCCCGGCGGCCATCTGACACACGACCATGACATGACATAGAACCTGTACGGTCATCACGAATTCCCACGGGTATCCTGGCACTCCAAGCCGCAACGAAGCGACACGCTGCTGGACGCAGAATAGTGGAAGAGCCGGTCCCGTGTAAAGCTGAGTAATTCGCGGCAAGCTGGACGACCGGCCGTGTCCTTCGAGAATCCTTGACGCTTTCTGCCGATGGTGATACCTTGGGTGTCTTGCCAATGCATACCGCTGGGGGATTAGCTCAGTTGGGAGAGCGTCTGGCTGGCAGCCAGAAGGTCAGGGGTTCGAGTCCCCTATCCTCCACTTGACCCAAGAACCGCCGAATCCTGGACTTAGGATACCTGCCGGCACCGCGCAAGCCGGTGTCGGTACGTGGCCGACTGACTGACTCTGTGGAAGACGACCCACGTCAGCGCTCCCCGTCGGCCGCTGCCGGTTTACCCAGGGGGCTTAGGGAGCGTTCTCTGCCGATCACACCTTTGCAGACGGTCCTTCATCTCGTTTTTTTGACAAGCCGGCTTAGCTGTGGTTTCTTCTTCGGCAGACAAGAAGGCCAATGGCGCCCATGCCCAGTAGGAGGAGGGTGGAAGGTTCGGGCACAGCCACTCCGGTTGATTCGCTCATGCTGTAGCCCCAATGGGCTGCGAGCATGGCTGCGTCGGCCGGGCCAACCACACCATCGCCTTCGAAATCGCCGTCCGTCCAGCCGCCGCTTTGTCCCCAATGGGCTGCCAGTATCCCGGCATCTGCTTCGTCGATGTGGTTATCGCGGTTGGCGTCGCCTGGGACACTAAGCGAATAGCTAAGATAGAGTTGCCTGTAATCACCGCTTTGAGACATATGGAGATATCCCGCCGAGGCCAGCTCGTTTTGGAAGCCGCTCGTATCCAAATCGAGATAGCCGAAGCCGTCGATCAGTCCCGTCGTTTCGGCCAACAGCCAGGAGTAGGAAAGCTCGTTATCGAAATCGGCCATTTCTCCGGCGGAGGTGCCGCTTAACGTTGTCACCGAGATGGTGAACGTTGGGGTGATCGAGAGATTGCCGGAAAAGCCCCACAGGTCCCAATTCGTGCCGGCGATTCCGTTGGCGTCGCTAATCTCGAAGAGGTACTGGCCACCGCCGTACCACGTGGCGGCGCCCGTGGTAACGGAGCCGATCACGTCGATGTCGCCGGGGGCGAACGCGCCGCCGGACCGGATCGAAATGGCGCTTGGCACGGCCGTAGAGGACGCCGAGAGGACGCCGTCATAAACGGTCGTTGTGCCGTCGTAGGAGTTGCTCGCGGAACCGAGTTTCAGCTTGTTTGAGCCGGTTTTTCGGAGGGCGCCGGTGCCGCTGATGGTGCCCGTAAAGTTGATGTCCGTCGTCGCGGTGTCGAATTCCAGCGTGGCATTGTTGGTAATGCCGGTGGCGCAATAGGAGGAACTCGTCGTATCCTGCAAAACGAGTTTTCCGCCGGTGACGGTGGTTCCCCCGGTGTAATAGATATGGCTGCCCGAAAGGGTCAGTGTGCCGGTGCCCCGTTTTTCAAGCGTAAACGTTCCGCTGGTGTTGCGCATGTATCCGGCATAGAAGCACTCCTCGGCATTATCGACGATCAAGTGGCCGTTTTGGATGACGCCTCGGTCGTTCGGGCAGGAGATGCCGGCCACGGTCTCGGTATGGCCTTCGAGGTACAAACGGCTGTAGCTGGGCGACACGTTGCTGAACGAAACGACGGCCGAGTTGGCGATTTGTTCGTCGCGGCTGAGGCGGACATAGACGTTGCCGGTCCCATCGCCGTTGATGTTGAGATTCCCCGGGATGGCCGCGCCGGAGGATTTGTCCAGCCAGACGATTCCCTTCGTGACGGTCGTCGTGCCGGTATAGGTGTTGCCGGCGGAGCCACTCAAATACAGAGTGCCCAACCCCGTTTTCGTTAAGGAGCCGGTGCCGCTGATGGCTCCCGAGATGGTGGCGAAGTCGCCGGAGTCGAAGGGATTGTCGTCCACCTGGACCGTGCGGTCGCCGCCGCCCAGGTTTATGCCGTTCTGGAAGTGCACCGAGTTGGCAGCCGAGAGGGAACCGAATTTGAGGGTTCCGACAATATTCGTGCCCTTGGTAGTGCCCCAGGTAAGGGTGGAAGTGCCGTTGCCGACCCGCACGGTCATCGGTCCGGCGCCGCCGGCGAAGCCGCCGCCGTTCTCCTGCCACCAGAATTTATTGGAGCCCGAGATTCCCAGGCTGCGGGTGAAGGTCGTCGTGCCGTTGCTCTGCAACACGCCGCCGTTGAGATTGAGAAAACTGGCCGTGGGCAGACCGCCGCCGCTGTCGGCCTGCACCGCGCCGCCGTAGATTGACGTCCAGTTGGTGTAGGTGTTGGCGGCGTGCAGGACAATGGTGCCCGCCTGGTCGTACTTATCAATCCACCCGCCGCCGCTGATCACGCCGTAACAATGGCCCACCTCGCCGGCCTCCTGGGCGAAAGCGACGCCGTGGCTGCCCGATGCCGCTTCAATGTCTACGGAGTAATCGGCGTTCCCATCGAGCCAGATGTAGGCGCCGTTGGTGACGGTGATCTTGCCCGGCGTGGCGCCCGCGGAATTGATCGCGCCGCCGCCGTCGATCGAGCCGGAGACGACTACCGTCCCGGGTCCGCGGATGGTCAGATTGCTGATGATCGTGTGCACGTCGCCGCCGACGGTCAGCCATTTTCCGTTGTCGACGGTCCAGGTCTGGGGGGCGCCGATGGTCACGGGCGCGTTGATGGTGGCGGTTTCATGGGCCGTGATCCCGCCGGCGGTGACCGTCAGCGCGTCGCCGCCCACCCCGTCGAAGACGTAGCCCGTCGCCCCGGAGCTGATCGTCAAGCCATGGGCGATGACAGTCCCGCTAAGATCGATATTCGTCCCACTGGAGGCGTTGAACGTTGCGCTGGTTTCCTTGTTTTCCCAAGCATAGGTCGGCAGCGGATTCCCATATTGATCCACTCCGGACCAATGGTTCCCGCCGCTTACCCAGGTGCCGGAGCCGCCCTGCCAAGTGACCGTGGCGATCGGGCCCGTGCGGTAGACTGCTCCGGTCAGCGTGCTGGTGTCGGTTGCGTGTAGCGGCCTGCTGGCATAGGCGATGGCGCCATACCCGTCCCCGTTCCAGCCGCCACCCCAACTGTTCTTAACGATCCAATATCCTCCGCCGGGGGCGCTTCCATCGTCGTGGAATCCCACGATCAGAACGGCGTGATAGCCGCGGTGTGAACCGGGAGGCGGGTCGTACCAATCCTCGTCGACGGCCATATTCTCCACCAAAGGCCCGTACTTCTTGATGGCGTCTTTCAGCGCCGCCGTGCCGATGTTCCCAATGTCGGCCCCACAGGACTCCGCTTTCCACACGCGGTCTTGCCAACCGCTCGCCAGGGGCCAATAGGGCGGTTTCCCAATGTCGGTCCCTTGAGCCGGGCACTCCGCTTCCGACACGACGCCGTGGTCACAGAAATAATTCACGGCCAGAGAAAACGGGGCGCCTCCAGACGTGCTGCCCATATCGGGATTCGTTTCCCAAACGAGTTGCTGTTCGGACAGATCGGGGCTGTAGTTGGGATCGTTGCGCGTAATCTTGTACTTCGCCTCCAGCAGAGCGATGTCCGCGTGGGCCCAGCACGTTCCTCCCCATTGCTGTTTTACGGGAGTGATAAAGTTCTGCCCGTCCACGTCGCTCCAGTCAAAATGCTCAGCGGAGGCGGCACGGACCGACCAAAACGCGCCTATCAGAAAAACGGAGAAGACGCCAAGTAATCGAGATACCTGAGCCGGAGGGCTTCCCATCAGAGGAAACTCCTTTCCACGTAGGAACGTTCAGAAAAAGAAACGCGGACGTAAACTCTCCCTGGATGCGGAATTACGGGAGAGACGGGCGCGAGAATGCTCACAGTCACGTGAACTCGGAAAGAGCCAAGAACAGTATACAGTATAGAGGTAACACCGTGTCCTTGTCAAGAATTTGGGCAGTGGGTAAGCGTCTGCCCCACCCACGGCCACGGAGAAGCTCCGGTCAGGACTCCATGGGCCGGTCTGCCGGGACCAGATGACATTGTCTCGATGACGTTGGCACAAAGGACTTCTTCTCTCGACTGTCAAGTGTGAAGCGTTGCCCCCGTGTTCGTCCCGTGTTCCCCGATTGTCGTTTGGCGCCGGCCCGGGCCGTCGATAACCCTGGCGCAACACCGAACTGCTGGCCTGCGACGGTCGAACGCCCGATACTACCCAGCGCGGCACAGCGATTCGAGCAGGAACCGCTGCGTCTGCTAGTCGCGCCTTGCCACCAACTGCAGGAGGACGCCGGCGACAAGCCGTTCTTTCTCGACTGTCGTGCCGCCGAAAAACACCTGGCAGTGCCGAAGATGACCATTTGGCGGTGGCTGCAACTGTTGCAGACCGAACGTATCATCAAGTTGGTCCAGCGCGGCAGCGCCGCCAAACACCGTGTGAGCCTGTATCGCTACATCGCCGACTGACCGACACGCCAGCAGATGACTACGCAGATGCTGCCCGCTGGCTGCCGAGATGAGTCATGGTTGTCATCGTCGAAACGGCTGTACTCGGTGTGGCGTCCTTCCCCACATAAGCCCCCCACTAGAGCCGTTCTTGGCCAATTGGACACCCATAAGCTTGACTTTAATCCGCCCGGCTAACTATAAATAAGGTTCTGGTGATCGGGGCGCGGGCTGCTCGCAAGGGGTTTTTGGGGTTTTCTCGCGGTCGATCTGGCTGCTGTTCGTTCCACCGGGTGTGGTGGCTTTTTTGCAGCGAGCCCTGCTCCGAGCATGGGGAGGGACAAGCCATGTACCGGCTTCTCAAAGTGCTTTCTGGGTTTTGCCGCGATGACGGATCGTCGGTCGGGCGACTGGGCCACAGGTTCACCCTGCCCGACGATCGATTGCTTCACCGCCGGTCCCTTCGGCTGGAATGGCTCGAAGACCGCTCGCTCTTGAGCGTTGCGCCGACCGGCGTCGACCTGCTGCCCGGCAGCGACTCGGGCATTCTCGATGACGACGACCTCACGAACCTCGACAACAGCGCGGTCGAGAAGGCCCTGCAGTTCGAAGTCGCAGGCACCGTCGCCGGCGCGACCGTCACACTCTACGCCGACGGCACGGCCATCGGCAGTACCACGGCCACCGGCGACACGACGACGGTCACGACCAACGGTACTTACGACCTTACCGACGGTTCCCGCGCAATCACGGCCCGACAGACTGAATCAGGGGGCACACAATCGGGCAACTCGCCTTCGCTTGCAGTAACGATTGACACGGCAAGACCGTTCCAGGGAGCCGGACAAATTGCCAAGCTGCTGGCCGACGATGGGGCGGCGTCCGACAACTTTGGCTACAGTGTCGCGATTGACGGCTCCACGGCTCTCGTTGGCGCACCCTACAACGACGAGCATGGCACGGATTCCGGTGCGGTCTACGTCTTCGAGAATACCGACATGGGTTGGATTCAGGTCGACAAGTTGATCTCAAGTTACGCCTCATCGAATGACCGGTTTGGTGCTAGTGTCTCAATTAGTGGCACAGTAGCCGTCGTCGGGGCGCCATACGATAATGGATCAGCCGGGGTCGCCTATGTTTTCGAGGACAATGGCTCCGGTTGGGTCGAAGTCGCCAGGCTGAGTCCCGACGGGGGCGGCGCGGGGGCGGATCACTTCGGTATTGGTGTCTCGATTAGCGGCAGCCGGGCGATCATCGGCGTTCACGGCGACGACGACCTTGGCACCGACTCCGGCTCGGCCTACATCTTCGAGGATACCGGTTCGAGTTGGAAACAGGTTGCTAAGCTAACCGCCGCCGACGGCGCGGCCGGCGACTACTTTGGCTGGAACGTCTCGATCAGTGGCACAACGGCGATTGTCGGAGCCCGCCTCAACGATGACCACGGCAGCAACTCCGGCTCGGCCTACATCTTCGAGGACACCGGATCGGGATGGACGCAAGTCGCCAAACTGACCGACGATGATGGGGCATCTCTGGACTACTATGGCTGCAGTGTTTCGATCAACGGCTCCGTGGCCGTGGTTGGGGCGTCCGGTGACGATGACCATGGTACCAATTCCGGATCGGTCTTTGTATTCGAAAAGACTGGGGCCACTTGGGAGCAGGTCGCCAAGCTTGGGGCCGACGACGCGGCACGTTACGACGCCTTTGGCTATAGCGTCGCGATCAGCGGCAACCGAGTCATTGTCGGGGCGTCTGATGACGATGACAACGGCTACAATTCCGGCTCAGCTTATCTCTTCGAGAACACGGGCTCGGCATGGGAGCAAAGCGGCAAACTGACGGCCAACGACGGGGCAGACTACGACTACTTCGGCATCAGCGTCTCGATCAGCGGTACCACGGCATTTATCGGGTCATACGGGGATGATGATAATGTTAGCTCTTCTGGGTCAGCCTACCTCTTCGGACCGCTGCCCCCTCCCGATTTGCAGGCAGCCAGTGACACGGGTGTCAGCGACACAGATGACATTACCAGCGACTCCACGCCCACGTTCGATGTAGCAGACGTGGGAGACTACTTCCGCATCTATCGTGACGGCACGCAGATCAGTGGCGACTATGAAACAGGTTTGTCCTACACGTTACCGGTCCAATTCGACGGCACTTACGACTATACGTTAACCCTGGTCGATGCGGCCGGCAATGAGTCGCTCCCCAGTGCGGCTCTGCACGTGACCATCGATACCGAGGCCCCAGCCACTCCGGCTGCTCCCGATCTGCTGGCCTCCAGCGACCGCGGCGTCAGCAGCACCGACAACCTGACGAACGACAGCACACCCACATTCGGTGCGGATGGCGCGCCTTACTTCCGTCTGGATCTGGACGGCATTCAGATCAGTGGCGATTACGAGAGCACCAGCTACACGGCCCCTTATCAGTCCCATGGCACCTATGGGTTCTCGGTCAGGGCCGTCGACGCGGCAGGCAACATATCGAACCCAAGTGCTGTCTTGTATGTCACAATCGACACCGAGGCCCCACCTGTGCCGCCCGCTCTTGATTTGCAGGCCACCAGTGATACGGGAGTCACCGACACGGATGACGTTACGAACGATGCCACGCCCACGTTCGACGTCACGGCCGCGCCCTACTTTCGCGTGTATCGCGACTACTACCAAATCAGCAGCGACTACCAGAGCGGAAACACGTACACGGCGGAGACCCAAGTGGACGGCACTCACGATTACCGGGTCAGGGCCGTCGACGCGGCGGGGAACGTGTCGGCCGGGAGTGATACGCTCGTCGTAACGATTGATACTGCTGGGCCGATCCAACTGCAGCGGGTCGCCAAGCTGCTCGCTGACGACGGAGCGGCGGCCGATCTTTTGGGCTACAGCGTCGCTATTAGCGGCACCACGGCCATTGTCGGGGCGCTTCTCGATGATGACAACGGTTCCGGGTCCGGCTCGGCCTACATTTTCGAGGATACTGGATCGGGCTGGACCCAAATTGCCAAGCTCACCGCCAGCGACGGTGCCGAGAAGGACTATTTCGGCTGCAGCGTCGCGATCAGCGGCTCAGTAGCCATTGTTGGGGCGAAACAGACCTATGACATTAGTGGCAGCGGTCCTGGCTTGGCCTACGTCTTTGAGGATACTGGCGCAGGCTGGATCCAGGTCGCCAAGCTCACCGCTGGTGACAGTGCATTGGGGGACTATTTCGGCTGCAGTGTCTCGATCAGCGGCACGGTGGCCATTGTTGGAGCCGACGGCGACGATGACAATGGTGGCAGTTCCGGCTCTGCCTATGTCTTTGAAGACACGGGCACGGGGTGGATCCAGGTCGCCAAGCTGACGGCCGACGATGGAGAGGTGGCCGATCGTTTTGGCGGCAGCGTCTCGATCAGCGGCACCACGGCCATTATCGGAGCGTCCGGTGACGATGACAACGGCAGTAGCTCCGGCTCGGCCTACATCTTCGAGAATACCGGCTCAGGATGGTCACAAGTCGTCAAGCTCACTGCTGACGACGGGGCGGCGTACGATCGTTTTGGCGACAGCGTCTCGATCAGCGGTACCACGGCCATTGTTGGAGCGTGGGGTGATGATGAGAATGGCGATTCCTCTGGCTCGGCCTATGTCTTCCAGGACACGGGCACGGGGTGGATCCAGGTTGCCAAGCTGATGGCCGACGATGCCGCGGTTGGCGAGTATTTCGGCCAGAGTGTCTCGATTAGCGGCTCGGAGGCCATCGTCGGAGCCTTCGGCGATGGCCCAGCCTACAGCTCGGCCTATCTCTTCGAGCACACCGCCTCCGGATGGACTCAACTCATCAAGTTAACTACTGGTGGTGGCTCACCTAACGATGGTTTTGGTCTATGTGTCTCGATCAACAACGGCATGGTCATTGTTGGAGCGCCGTATGATGATGACCACGGCAATGCTGCCGGCTCAGCCTATGTTTTCAGTAACATGCCACAACTCACCGAGGATACGGGGATCAGTGCTCACGACCAAATCACCAGCGACACGACACCGGAGTTGGCTTTCCCATTCAACGAGCCTGTCCACGGCCAGGACAGTGACGTCACGGTTCTCGATCCGAACTCGAATCCCGTCACGCCGGACTCGATCACCGGGTGGGGAACTGATGTGCTCACTATCACCTTTGACACGCCCTTGACCGTCGAGGGTGAATATACCATCACACTCAACGGTTCCAGCACGATTATCGATGCGGCGGGCAACTCGCTCAATGATGGTGAAGATGAGAACGTTACCTTCACGATCGACACCGTCGGGCCAGCTATCGAGCACGTCCTCGTCAAGGGAACCGCCTGGGACGAAGGCTTTCTCGACTACCTCGATTCCCAGGGCCTTGGCCATCCGAGCGTGGCGCGGCTGGGCTATCGACTGCCGAGCGGGACAAAGCAACTCGACACGCTCGCCTGGGGCAACGTCGATACGATCACGATCGCCTTCAGCGAAGATACTGTCGTTGCTGAGGAAGATCTGACGCTTTGTGGCATGAATGTGCCTATCTACGACATTGCCAGTTTCAGCTATGACTCCGAAACCCATGCGGCCACGTGGACACTTGCCACGCCCAATGACACCGATAGGCTATGGATCAACTTGCCCGATACCGTGCAGGACCCGGCGGGCAACGCGCTGGACGGTGAGTGGGAAACCGCGACCAACGTATTTCCTTCGGGCGACGGCTCACCGGGCGGCCATTTCGGCTTTGCAGTCAATGTCCTCCCGGGCGATGCGGACGGCGACGGAATCGTCGGGCCGGCCGACGCGTCGACCATGGCTGCCAACTGGGGCGATACGGGCGCGGCGTGCGTCCCAGGCGACTTCACCGGCGACGGAGCGGTCAACGCCGACGATGCAGCCGTTTTGGCGAGCCACTGGGGAACACAACTTCCGCCCTGGCTGCCCGGCGACGCCGACTACAGCGGCACGGTCGATAAGGCCGACGCCGCCATTCTGGCGAGCCATTGGGGTCAGTCCGGCAAGACCTGGGGCGACGGTGATTTCGACGGCGACGGCATCGTCGGGCCCGCCGATGCGGCGATCCTGGCGGCCAACTTTGGAGCGACCAATTTGCCACCAGCAGAAGAAGCGGCTTCCGAGCCACCGGTGCCGTCTGCTCCCGTCACCCCGGATCCAAGGCCCTTGGTGGGTCCCCTGCCAGCCAGCGAGTTGCCCACCGCGCGGCAGTTGATCAAACCGATGGACCGCCAAGAGGACGTGGCACCCCTTTTGATGAACATGCCGACCGCCGAATTCTCGCCGGAGCAGGCCGTCGCGGCCTGTGATGCCGCGCTGGTCGAGCAAGTCGAACAATACGGCCGCCGACAGCTTGAACCAACGAGAGTCCAGTATCAAAACTTGGCCTGGTCACAAACCCTGGCCCAGCGACAGACTCGCCAACAAGACAAGATTCACAAAAGGGCAGCCCTGGCCGTCGACTTGCTGCTGGCGCAGCACCTCATGTGAACCATCGGGCTGAATCCAGCAGGGCACATTGGCATCGGTCGAGAGAGCGAGTCGACGCCGTTTTCCCCCAGGGGGCTCGGGGGGTGCTTTCGATCGCTCCCACAAAAAAGCCGTTCACTGCGGCCGGTAGTCATGGAGCCCGTATGCGCCGAGGGCACCGGGAGTTTTCGGCGCGAAAATCCCAGGGAAACCTATATAGAATCGCGGAGGCCCGGCTGGGGGGTGCGCCGGCGGAAGTTTTTCGTCAGCCCCCCGTTTTCCTTCCCTGCTGATCGCTGCAACCTGTTGGGACACACTCAATTGCCGTTTTCTGTTCCCATGATTCGTACGTGTAGGTCTGCTAGTAGACCTACACGGGCGGAATCCGTCTTGGCGCCCGCACAGGTGCAGGAACGCCCCGCTTACAAAACCCATCGCCGACTACGATGATTACCCGTCGCCCGTCGTCACATACGGTTTGCTCGGAGGGAGGGAGGTGTAAACCCTGAAGAATGCACTTGCCCCGGGACCGCAGCCCCAGCTCCGCAAGTTCTTTCGCGAATTTCGAGGGGGTACCCCTGCCCTAGGTCCAAGCGATCGTGACGGGAAGGGGGCGGGTCAAATCGCTGGGAGTTGGGAGCCGTAGACCGGGTGCCCAGCGCGCACTTTTTTTGGCAAAAATCTCTCTGGCGGGGTGGGGGGCCCAATGTCTAGGGCCGACGGATCGCAGACCGGTATGCCAGCCCGACGCACTTGTGCACGAGTCTGGAATAGTGAAGTGCCACCAGCCCCCACGACAACCTAACAGCGGCAGATCAGCAACACCAGCCCATCCTACCACAACGCTCCTTGAATCGAGTGACGTTGACCAACCCCTCACAGAGTTGATAGCATGGGTGCGACGTTTAGCAGGGTAGGAATCTATTGATGTTTGCATTTTCATTGAACGGTTGTCCACGGTTGAATGCCCTGAAGCTGGGCTCCCGTTGGTCGCGCTCCGTTCATTGAATATGCAAGGCTCAATAAGAAGCCAAATCTAGGGAGAGACCTTTGAAACGCTCCACGTTCCTTCTGTCTGTGCTCTTCACAGCCATGTGTCTTCTGGGGCAACTCGAAGCGGTCCACGCGGCGATCACTTGGACGGGTGACACCGACCCGGCCAATCCGACCACTTGGGACAATTCCACCTGGGGTTACGTCGGCAAGACAACAGACGGCAGCCTCATGGTCGATGGGGGTAGCGATCTTGCTTCATACTTCAGCTACGTCGGATACGACAGTGGCGTGACCGGCCAGGTGACAGTCACCGGTGCCGGCTCGACGTGGGCCAACGGATACCGTCTCTTTGTCGGCTACGGCGGCATCGGGACGCTCGGGATCGCCGACGGCGGAACGGTTACGGTCGCCGGTAGAATGTATGTCGCTCATGATCCGTCTTCGGTGGGCACGGTCGCTTTCGGCCCTGGCGGTGGAACCCTCTCGACCGGGTCGCTCTGCGTATCGCCAGCTCAATTGGTGGGCACGGGCACCATCGATACGCGAGGCCTCGTAAGCGACGTTGACCTGGTGTTCGATACCGTTGCGAGCTTGACTCAGACGCTCCACTTCAACAGCGAGCAGGGCCAGGACATTACCCTGAACCTCGACCTGAGCGATCCGGACGATGTGGACGTTCTTGGTGTGGGCTATGGCGGCAGCGGCTCGCTGAGCATTCGAGATGGCATGACGGTCCAATCGAGCTTCAGCTTCATGGGTCTTCGTTCCGTTTCAATGGGCGCGGCAACGGTCAGCGGTGCCAGCTCGACGTGGGACAACGAGTCCACTCTCTCTGTCGGCTACGGCGGCAGCGGGACGCTCACGATCACCGACCGCGGCTGCGTCAGCAACGGCGCCGGCCATATTGGCAGAAGCCTCGGCTCAAATGGAGAAGTAGTTGTCAGCGGCGCCGACTCCCGATGGGTCAACCGTGGGTGGCTCAATGTCGGCTACTATGGCAATGCGACTGTTACGGTGACCGACGGCGGCACTGTCTCTTGTGGATCACACACCCATCTCGGCTACTACGCGGACTCCACGGCTGAAGCAACCGTCACCGGCGCCGGCTCGACGTGGACTAACGACGGCAACGGCAGTCTCTACGTCGGCAGCGGGGGCAGTGGGACGCTCACGATCACCGATGGCGGAACCGTCAGCAATGCATGGGGCTTTATCGGCTATAGTCTCGGCTCGACCGGCAGAGTAACCGTCAGCGGTGCCGGTTCGACGTGGACCAACAGGGACGACCTCTTCGTTGGCTCGGGTGACAATGGGACGCTCGTGATCACCGACAGCGGAACCGTCATCAGTGACGAGAGCACCATTGGCCGCTTGCCTGACCTCACTGGCGAAGTGACGGTTACCGGCGTCGGCTCAACGTGGACCAGCAGAACACTCCTGGTCGGCCTCTTTAGCAGTGCGATACTCACGATTGCCGATGGTGGGGCTGTCAGCAACAGCTCATACTGCCACATCGGCGAAAGATCCCGTGGCACCGGCACGGTAACGGTCAGCGGTGTCGGCTCGACACTGACCAACGGCGGCAGCTTTTACGTGGGTTACAATGGCGGTAGCGGAATGCTCGCGATCATCGACGGTGGCGCCGTCCGCTGCAGTCAAGACGTGACTCTCGGTGGCTACTATTCAGCCTCCCCTGGTGAAGCAACAATCAGCGGCGTCGGCTCGACATGGAGTAGCCACGGCGATTTCTGCGTCGGCCGGTCTGGCAGTGGGACACTCGCGATCAGCCATGGTGGTCTCGTTAGCGTCAGGGGAATACTGGCCATCGACTACAGAGGAGGTACCGACAGTTTCATCAACATGGCCGGTGGTGGAATGCTGGCGCTGGCCGGTGATGCCGATGACTCGCTGGCCGATTTCCTGGACTTGATCGACGGAACTGGCTCTATTCGCTACTGGGACAACTCAGTCCTCGCCTGGGCCGATATTACGGGTGCCACGCCCGGCGTCGACTACACGCTGGCCTACATCGACGACCCCAGCGATGACTTGTACGGCTATACCCTGCTCACCGTCGGGGTGATTCCGGAACCCGGCACGGTTCTGATGCTGCTCATCGGTGCTTCGATGCTACTGGTGCGACGGAGGCAATAATCCTAGCCATCGTCAGCCTGACGACAGTGATTCTTGCGATGACTCAGCGTGAAATTCCAGCAAGACCTTCCGGGCTGAACCTAATGGTCAGAGGGGCATGGAATCACTGGGGCCAACGAGCGTAAACCGGGCGTTCGGCACAGACATTTCTTGGCGACGGCGTTGGATCGGTGAGCAGGGGGGCCAAAGAGGCCACAGTCTGCCGACCGGGGACCCCAGTACCCGCCCTGCGCACACGTGCACGGGTTTTGATTCCTTCGGCGTAGCCCGCCAGTGGGAGACCAGCGGCATCAGTCTATTCCACCGCAACACTTCCTAAATCGGGTGTCGTTGATCGCTCCGCAATCCAAGTGTTAAGATGGGCGAAATACTCGGCGCCATGAACGATTGAGAAGCTAAACTCAGGAGAGACAACCATGAAACAGTCAACGTTCGTGCTGTTCGCGCTCTTCGCGGCTCTCTGTCTTCTGGGTCAACTCGAAACTACCCATGGAGCGATCGCTATCAGTGGCGATGTCGATCCCGACGACCCGGCAGATTGGAATAGTGATACGAATGCTTATGTCGGGAATACCGGCTCCGGTTCCGTAGACGTCAACAGCGGCACGCTTCGCTCTAGTGACGCTTACATCGGCTACCAAGAAACGGCGACGGGGCAAGTGACAGTCACTGGTATCGGCTCGGAGTGGGCCAACGATGGCTTCCTCTACGTCGGCCACTACGGCAACGGCATACTGAACATCACCGGCGGTGGGGACGTCAATAATAATATAACTGGCTACCTCGGTTATTATTCTGGATCCACGGGTGTGGCTCATGTTAATGGCTCCGGCTCGACCTGGACCAACGATGGCAACCTCTATGTCGGCTACTACGGCAACGGCACACTGAACATCACCGACGGCGGAGCCGTGACGGTCGACCACGACAACTACGTCGGCTATCGGGAGAGTGCGACGGGGACAGTCAATTTTGGCTCCACCGGCGGAACGCTCACGACCAGGTCACTTCTAGCGCCGGCACGCGAACTAATGGGTACTGGCACCATCAACACACGTGGACTAGTGAGCGACGTTGATCTGGTATTTGATTCCACGCATGGTCTGACACAGACGCTTATACTTAGCAGCCAGCCTGACCAGAATGTCACTATACATCTCGACATGTCAGGTGGCTCCGGCAGCAGCAGGTATCTGGGTGCCGGTTATCGTGGCAATGGTTCCCTGACGATCCAAGACGGGATCTCGGTCAGCTGCTTTGAAGGCTATCTCGGCTACCACAGCGGTTCGACGGGTGAGGCCACGGTCAGCGGCACCGACTCAATATGGACCAATGACCATTGCCTTTATGTCGGCTACAAAGGCAACGGCACATTGAACATCACCGGCGGCGGGGCCGTGACAGCTGCCTACAGTACCAATGTAAGCTCTTACGAGAGTTCGACGGGAACAATCAACTTCGGAACGGCTGGCGGAACACTCACAACCAAATCACTTCTGGCGCCGACAAGCCAACTGACGGGTACCGGCACCATCAACACGTGTGGATTGGTAAGCGACGTGGATTTAGTGTTCGACTCCACGCATGGTCTGACACAGACACTCATACTGAATAGCCTGCCTGACCAAAACGTAACCATCCATCTCGACATGTCGGGCGGCTCCGGCAGCAACGGCCAACTGGGGGCAGGTTATCGTAGCAATGGTTCCCTGACGATCCAAGACGGGATCTCGGTCAGTTGCCGTTACGCCTTTCTCGGCTACCACAGCGGTTCAACGGGCGTGGCCCATATTAGCGGCTCCGGATCAACGTGGACAAACGACCTGCACCCGTTTATTGGCTACAACGGCAACGGCACACTAAATATCACCGGTGGCGGGGCCGCCAGCAATCGTTGTGGCGTCCTTGGCTACAGATCCGGGTCGACGGGTATGGCTCACATCAATGGCTCCGGATCAACGTGGACTAACAGCGATGGTCTCTTTGTCGGCTACTACGGCAACGGCACATTGAACATCACCGGCGGTGGATCTGTTAGCAATTCCAGAGGCTATGTGGGCTACTATTCCGGTTCGACCGGTGAGGTCACGGTCAGCGGCTCGGGCTCAACGTGGGCCAACAACGATGACCTCTATTATGGTGACCTCTTTGTCGGCCTCTCTGGCAGCGGCACGCTAAACATCACCGATGGTGGACTGGTTCGCGTGGCCGGAACACTGACCATCGATTACTACAGTGGTGACGATAGCTTCGTCAACACGTCCACCGGCGGAATGTTGGCACTTCGTGGCTATGCGGATGACTCACTGACCGATTTCCTCGACTTGATCGACGGAACCGACGCGATTCGCTATTGGGATGAGTCGATCATCGATTGGGCCGATATCACGGGTGCCACTCCCGGCACCGACTACACACTGGCCTACATTGGCGACGCGGGCAGTGATCTCTATGGCTATACGGTGCTGACCGTAGGGACGATTCTCATGCCTGGCGACGCCAATGGAGACAATGTCGTTGACGAGACCGACGCGTTGAGACTCGCGGCGAACTGGGGTCAGAGTGGTCACTGGTCAACCGGCGATTTCGACGGCGACGGCGTGATTGGCCCGGCCGACGCAGCTATCCTCGCTGCCAATTGGGGATACGGTACCGACTCAAGCAGCGAGTCTAGTGCCGTTCCCGAACCGGGCGTGCTTGTGGCACTGCTCATCGGTGCATTGATGCTACTGGCGCAACGGCGGCGACAATTCCAAACGTCGTCACTTTGACGACAGTGATACTCCGGATGACTCAGGGTAAAAATCGCGCAGAATGTTCTGGCTGAACCTAATAAGAAGGGGGGCCGTCCTTGTTGGGGGGCGCCGGGGGTGTTTTTCTCTCTTCTTCTACGCCACCGAACTGACCGCAAGCCTTTAGACGCCGACGTTTCCGCGTTTCGACGAGTTAGTCTTCACCCTCCCTTGCTTGCGGTGTGACGTCGTGAACTGTCGGCCGATCTTCCTACGTCTTTCGGCGCGCGATCCTGTCGACCGACACTCACCAGCCGGCCGCCGAAACCGACAGCCTTACTACCGTCCGAATCCGGTAGACTACCGGATTCGCGCCGACCGACTACCGCAACAACCCGAGAAAACAAACG
Source organism: uncultured Planctomycetaceae bacterium (assembly GCA_964637625.1). Taxonomy (GTDB): domain Bacteria; phylum Planctomycetota; class Planctomycetia; order Pirellulales; family Thermoguttaceae; genus UBA11386. The sequence goes on along the minus strand of CAZWWC010000012.1, from coordinate 1,073 downwards.
TTTGTGTGCAACAGCTTGCAAACGGTACCGATGAGTGTAAAATGTGAAAAACCCTCGGGAAAAACAGGCTTTTTGGCGGTTGCCCTGGGTCGTCTGGCAGCCAGAAGGTCAGGGGTTCGAGTCCCCTATCCTCCACTTGACCCAAGAACCGCCGAATCCTGGACTTAGGATACCTGCCGGCACCGCGCAAGCCGGTGTCGGTACGTGGCCGACCGACTGACTCTGTGGAACACGACCCACGTCAGCGCTCCCCGTCGGCCGCTGCCGGCTGTAACCTTTTGGCAAGGCATTCATTGGCGTTTCCTCTTGTGCGTCGATTCGTTGCAGCCAACTGGTATCAAGCTGCTGCGTAGGCAGCCCATCCTTGAGGCCGCTTACCACCGACCATCGTGCCCGCCGCCGTCGTTTGCCTGGAGGGTCGGGGGACAGATCAGACGACGCAACGAAGAACAACCGCATGGCCGGCGCGCATCGTTTTCGGCGGCAAGATGGGGAGGGGGTGGGTCAATCGTCTGGGATTCGATTGCCCAGGGACCGTTACATCCGCCCCGCTGTGATTTCCGCAAAATTCGAGGGGGTCGGACCGGGCGGGTTGAATATCAGGGGAAGGTGATTCTTGGAAGTGCGTTTGCAGGGGGACCGCAAGCCCAGCCCCGCTTTTCTCTGCGCGAAATTCTAGGGGGTACCCCTGCCCGACGTCCAAGCGATCGTGACGGGAAGGGGGCGGTCAAATCGCTGAGAGCTGGGAGCCGTAGACCGCGTGCCCAGCCCGCCGCTGTATTTGAAGACGTACTCGTCCCCTTGGCGTTGGTTCGAGTACCAGATGCCCCGATAGCCGTCGGCGGCGGGAAGCTCGGCGGACAGGACCAACGCGCCTGATAGACACCAGAAAGCGACCAGAGCCCAGAAGCGGGCCAATGCGACGATCTTCATCCTTGTTCTTCGTATGATCAGCTCTCGAATGGGAAAGGAAAGGGGAATGCAAACGAACCGTCGAAGGCTACGACGAACGCTCACACCGGCCGACGACCCATGCTCCCCAATTTATGAACGGCTCGTGGTCGCGTCAACCG
>CAZWWC010000011.1:0-28957 GCA_964637625.1 uncultured Planctomycetaceae bacterium | reverse complement strand
TGACGAACAACTGGCGAACGCCCAGCGATCCCCGGCCGGCCGAGTCGCCACGCTGCGCCTCCAAGTAAAGGCAGTGTTTCTGGATCAGCCGCAACTCCGACGTGTCTTCGATGACAACAATGCGCTCCTCTTCGGGAATCGCCCGGGTCATCGCGCCCAACAACGAGGTTTTGCCCGTCCCCGTGCCGCCCGAAATCAGAATGTTCTTGTGCAACCGGACACAAACCTCGAGAAACTCCTTCGCCGCCGGCGAGATGCTCCCGAATCGGAGGAAGTCGTCCAAGGTCAACGTTTCGCGGGCGAACTTCCGGATCGTCAGATAGGTTCCCCGTCGAGCGCTGGGTGGAATGATGGCGTGCACGCGCGACCCGTCGGGCAACCGAGCGTCGAGCACCGGGTGCTCCTCGTCGATCTGGCGCCCCACCCACTGCGCGATGTTGTGCACGGCCGAGAGCAGCGCGTCGTCGCTGGCGAAGCGGCAGTCAGTATGCTCCAGCTTGCCGCGGCGCTCGATGTAGACGTCGTCAAAGCCGTTGACCATCACCTCGGTGATCGAGTCGTCACCGAGCAATTCCACGATCGGCTGGAGGAAGAACTCCAGGCTGGCTTCGAATATTGCTTGACGTGACATGGTGCGCTTCACGAGAAGGGCATAGAAAACGCACAACTTCTTCCGTTACAAGATGTTCCAACTTCTATCATCGTCTGGGGGCCGGAAAAGTCAAGGTATTGTCAAAATGCCCCCTCTCGCGGGTGTCACTGAATACTGAATGCCTATTTGGCGATGGCGGGATGCTGCTGCTTGGTTAGCCCGAAGGGCTTGCATCGCTTAGCCCCGGGTTGCCGCGCAGCGGCTACCCTGGAGATGCAAAACGATATCGCGGGGAAACCCCAAAGGGGTTTCGGAGACGCCGCGCCGCATGACGCGACGCGAAAAACCATCCCTCCAAAACCCCGTTGGGGTTTTGATCATGGTTTGGCGTCGGTTGACCCAGGGTCGCGGCTGCGCCGCAACCCTGGGCTGTGTTACCACAAGCCCTTCGGGCTATCGAATCGGCGCGGCTTGGAATGTGAAACCGTATCATGGAACAAGAGTCGCCCTAATACTCTGTCACAGTAGAGGGCATTTCAAAACGGTCATCCTGAGCGAAGCGAAGGATCTCCCCCCCGCGAAAGCCGAGATTCTTCGCTGCGCTCAGAATGACAACAATCAGAGCACCGGTTTTGAAATGTCCTCTAATAATTCAGGGTGCCACGGGCATCTTGCCCGTGCCTTTGCGGAAGCACTGGCGAGACGCCAGTGGCACCCACCCGGAAAAACTTCTGTGACAGAGCACTAATCGCCAACCCCAATGTCGGTTGAAATTCCCCAAGTTTTTTGGCAGTCCAGGTAGAGGGCAAAAAGGATAAACAATAAGGGGTTCTATTTGCGGAATCCGCACCACATCAAACCGGCAAGGACGCCACAAAGCAGCAAGGCAATGCCGCCGGGCTCGGGAACGCGTGCCACGCGGAATCCGAGGCTGTCGTTGTAGGCCGTCGGGTCGCCGTCCTCGCGGCAGGAGGCAAGCATGTAGCTCGAGTAGTTGCCGTGACGGCCGCCACGGATACCACGCGACGTACCGGCGTTGACCTCCGTCTCATTCCACTCCCACAGGTTGCCGCCCTGGTCGAATGTGCCGTAGGGGCTTCCCGAATTCTCGAACTCGCCTACCTCGGTCGTCGAGTATGAACTACCAAGCGTGTAGTCGTTCTGGTAGAAGTTCGCGTTATTGCCCGGGTCGGGGTCGATCAGATCGTTACTTGGCTCGCTATCGCTGCCAGTCGGATAGTCGAAGTAGTTGCACGTGTCACCATCATTCTTGTGATACGCTGCCTTGTACCATTCGTCCTCCGTGGGAATCACCCAAGTTGCCGTGGTCTTTCGGGTCACCGCCATCAACGCGAGTTGCGTCGTTGCGCCGTTCAGGTAATACGAGCCGTCCTCCGTCGTCGAGATTCCCTGCTCGCCGGTGGGCTGGCCGTTGTGTAGCCAATTCGCGAACCGCGCTGCATCGCCCCAGCTTACGTGGGTCACCGGCCGATTCGCCTGGTCGGCCGCCACGTTGTACGTGTAGCTGCCCGAACTGTACGTTCGCCGGATCTTGCAGCCATGGATGTTCCCCCACATGCCAATGTCGTACAGTCTGTAGGTGTCCTTCTTGGCCACGGCGTTGAGGAACTCACAGTACTGACCGGCCGCCACCTCATACTTGCCGATGTTGTAGGCGTAGTCCACCGCGCCGCAGATGCGGTCTGGGCCCGAGCCGCCCGCGCCCGCGCCGGAAAGCTCGCCCGTGTTGCCAAGGTTTCCGACGGCCACGGTCTCCAGGCTCGCAAGACCCGTCCAAGTACCATCGGCGTTTTGCGTGCCCCCCATGTTGAACACGTCGGCTTGTGCCGTCGTTACTGACAGTGCGGCAAATACTAACGCAGCACCGAATCGAGACAACAACTTCTCAAACATCGCCTTCCTTCTGGTGTGGATGAATCCGGGTTGAGGGTTGATAAGTCTGGTCCAGCAGTCGCCCCCCCGACGCCAAAGGGGGGTGGCGTACAGCCTACATTTTGGCCCTCGGAACGCTGCTTGTCAACAGTTTTGGTACTCTTTCCCCTCCAACAAATCGCAAGAAACATGGTACCTGCCACAAGTGATTCTTGACGGAAATAGACGCTTTGTATTGCGATGCGCTTTGCCCGCAACCCGAAAGCCGTATTTCTCGGGTTTCGCCCCCAACAACGGACGGGCCGTGTTTCCCGTCTTGTCAGGATTTGGCTTCTCGACCGAGCGGGTTTGCCCTACAATTCGCCCAGACGATGGCACAAGCTGCCCGTGTGGACAATGCCGACGCGAGGCTGCTGGCCCTGGTCGAGCGCCTCGCACTGCAGGAAGGCTTCGCCGAAGTGGTCGCCCAGCTTGAAGCAGGACAGGCGGCCACACTCGACGGAGTCTGGGGATCGTCGTGCGCGCTGGTGGCGGCGACCCTTGCCCAAAGGGCGCCCGGGCCGCTGCTGGTCGTCTGTCCTTACAGCGACGGCGTCGACGCGATGATCGACGATCTGGCGCTGTTCACGCCGTTGGGCGTCGAGCGGTTTGCTGCCTGGGAATCGTCGCCCGGCGAACGGGTTATCCACGACGAGACGTTCGGCGATCGTGTCCGCTTGACCAAGTTGCTTCGCGGCCCGGACCCACCCAAGTTGCTGGTCACGAGCATCCAGAGCCTCATGCAACCGGTGCCCGATCGGCAGTCGCTGGCGGCCCACTCGCGGACGCTTCGCACCGCCGAAGCGCTGGCGCTGGACGATTTCGTCCGATGGATGGTCGAGTGCGGCTTCCACCACACGACGGCCGTCGAGTTGCCCGGTGAGTGTGCCGTTCGCGGAGGCATCGTCGACGTTTTCGCCCCGGACTGGTTCGACCCGGTGCGTATCGAGCTGTTTGGCGACCGGATCGAATCGATCCGCCGGTTCGACGTGAGCAGCCAGCGCAGCCTGGCCGAATTGGAGCGGATCGAGGTGACGATGCTCGATCCGAATGGCCGGCATCAGGCCCATCTGGCCGATTATCTTCCGCCGCAGAGCTGGTTTCTTCTGGTCGAGCCGGGCGAGTTGGAGGAGGAAGGGCAACACTATCTTGAGCGGCTCGAGCGGCCCGAGGAGGCCCATCGCGTCTCCGACGTGCTTGCGCGGGTGTTGCGCTACCCGTCGGTCACCACCTCGGCCATCGCGGCCGGATCGTTGGACGAGACGTGCCATCTGAAGATCGAGTCGGTCGAGCGTTTCAGCGGCGACATTCAGCGGGTCCGCGACGAGCTGGACACGGCCGGCGCCGGCCAGGACGTTTTTGTCGTCTGCCAGACCGTGGCCGAAGTGGAACGCCTGGCCGAGGTGTTCGCCGCGACCGAGCTGGCCCGCGAAGGCCGGCTCCATTTCCCGATCGGCACGCTTGCGGCCGGCTTCCGCCTGGTCAGCGAGTCGATTGTGCTTCTCAGCAGCAGCCAGTTGTTCCGCCGGCAGGAGCTGGAGCGTCCGGTGCAGCGTCGCCCGGGCCGGGTCATCGACAGTTTTCTCGAGCTTCGCGAGGGCGACCTGGTGGTGCACGTCGCGCACGGCATCGCCCGGTATCGCGGCATGCGACTGCTCGAGAAAGACGAGCAGATCGAGGAGCACCTGGTGCTGGAGTTCGACGGCCGCACACTGCTCTACGTACCCAGCTCGAAGATCGGCCTGGTACAGAAATATGTCGGCGGCACGCGAGGCCGTCCAAGAGTGGCCAAGCTCGGCGGCACCGCCTGGCAGCGGCGCAAGGCCGTGGTCCAGGAGGCGGTGGTCGACCTGGCCGCCGAGATGATCGAGCTCCGGGCGGCCCGAGCGGCGCGGCCCGGCATCCGGTTTCCCGACGACACCCAGTGGCAACAGGAATTCGACGCCGCGTTCCCCTATCACGAAACAGCGGACCAGTCGGCCACGATCAACGCGATCAAACAGGACATGCACCGTGGCCGGCCCATGGATCGGCTGCTTTGCGGCGACGTGGGCTATGGCAAGACCGAAGTGGCGATGCGGGCCGCGTTCAAGGCGGTCGACGCCGGCTACCAGGTGGCGATGCTCGTGCCGACGACCGTCCTGGCCGAGCAGCACCACCGCACCTTCAGCGGGCGGATGGCCGCCTTCCCGCTGGAGATCGCCGTCCTCTCGCGCTTCGCCACCCGCAAGCAACAGTCGAAGATTATCGAGCGGTTGGCCGCCGGCACGATCGACATCGTCATCGGCACCCACCGCCTGGCCCAGCCCGACGTGCGGTTTCACAACTTGGGCCTGGTCGTCATCGACGAGGAACAACGTTTCGGCGTCGAAATCAAGCAGCAACTCAAAGCGTTCCGCCAGACGGTCGACGTACTAACGACCACGGCTACGCCCATTCCCCGTACGCTCCACATGTCGCTGGTCGGATTGCGCGACATCTCGAATCTGGAGACCCCGCCCGAAGATCGCCTGGCCGTCGAGACCCGGGTCACCCGATTCCACCCCGAGCTGATCCGCCACGCGGTTTTGCGCGAACTGAACCGCAACGGACAGATCTACTTCGTCCACAACCGGGTGAGCGACATCCCGGTCGTCGCCCGAAAGCTCCGCGCGGCGGTGCCAGAGGCCTCGCTTGAAATCGGCCATGCTCAGATGCCCGAGCACCAACTGGAGCGGGTCATGCTCGATTTCGTCGACCACCGGTTCGACATTCTCCTGGCCACGACGATCGTCGAGAGCGGACTGGACATCCCCAACGCGAACACGATCTTCATCAACGAGGCCGATCGCTATGGGCTGGCCGACCTGCATCAGCTCCGCGGCCGCGTGGGCCGTTACAAACACCGCGCGTATTGCTATCTCTTGCTCGATCCAAACAAAAACCTCTCGCCCGCCGCGGCGAAGCGTCTCCGGGCGATCGAAGAGTTCAGCGACATGGGCGCCGGATTCGCCATCGCCATGCGCGATCTGGAGATCCGCGGGGCGGGCAACATCCTGGGCACCCAACAAAGCGGCCATATCGCCACGGTCGGATACGAACTCTATTGCCGACTGCTGGAGAAGGCCGTGCGGGTGCTGAAGCAGCTCCCGCCCAAAGAGTCGGTCGACGTCGACGTCGACCTGCCCACCCGGGCATACATCCCGCGGAAATACGTCCCCGACGGGCGGGCCAAGATCGATCTCTATCGGCGGTTGGCCCGGGTGGCAAGCGACGAGGAGCTGGCCGATTTTCGGGCCGAGCTGCACGATCGCTTCGGCCCGCCGCCCGAGCAACTCGACGAGATGCTCTCGGTGGCCGAGCTGCGGATTGCCGCCCACCACTGGGGTATCCGATCGGTGCATCTCGAGGACGCATACGCCGTTTTCCGCTACACGCAGGCCGAGCGGATCGAACAACTGGCCGCCGTGGGCCGGGGCCGGCTCCGCGTGGTCGACGCCCAGAGCGCCTACCTCCCCTTGGGTGAAAATGTCCACGATTCGGGGGAAATCCTCTCCCAGGTCAAATCGCTGTTGCAGTCGGCCCGGCGCGATGACTATAATCCCGCCCCCAATTGAAGGAAGAAGAGCGAAGGAAGAAGGACGAAAATCCTTCATCTTCTTGCTTCACTTTTCACTCTTCTGATTCGCCGGAACCAGTGACGTGCAGCATCTATACCCTTTCAATGCCGTGGTCCTAGCGGGGCTGCTTCTGGCGGCCGTACTCTGGCCGGCGCCGACGGCCGCCGATCCGTACTCGGGGCTCGCCAACCCGACCGTCGACACCCACCGCGGCGCGGGCGTACCGCTGCGAGCCGATCCGTCGGGCTACGTCTTCGGTCCGTCCCCGGTTCCCGCAACGCCTCAAGCACCCGTCCCGACTACGCGACCGGCCGGTTGGCCCGGCCAAATGCCCCAATATCCGACGACCGGCTGCGCGCCGATGCCTTGGACTCAGGGATTGCAGTCCAGCCAAGGGCCAACACGGAACACCATCCCCCCGACCGGTCGAATCATGGGTGACACTCAGAGCCAAGCAGCCGAGGCCAAACGCTGCGAGGACGCGCGGCTCGTGGCCCGGGTGGGACCCGAGGTCATCCTGGCCGGCGACGTGATGGCGATTTTCGTCAACGACAATCTCGCCAAACTCACCGAGCCCGTGCCCGAGGAGTTCCGGGAAAAGCTCCTGAAGGCCTTGGTCCCCCGTGCGGTGGTCATGAAGCTCATGTACTTGGAGGCGAAGCGAGCGATTCCCGAAGAAAACCTCCTTCACGTGGAAGAGCAAATCAAGGAATACTTCTACCGCAAAACCATCCCGAAGATGATGAAGCAGGCCAAGGTCTCGTCGCTGGACGAATTGAAACAGAGGCTTGTCAGCCTCGGTAGTTCGATCCAGTGGCAAGAGCGGCTATTCGTCGAGCGTGCGTTGGGCCAGCAATGGATGGCTACCGAGGTCAAGACCGACGAGGCCGTCAGCCCTGAGGCCATGCTCCGCTACTATCGAGATCATATCTCCGACTACGAGCACACGGCAAAAGCCCGGTGGGAAGAGCTGATGGTCAGTTTCTCGAAAACCTCCGGCCAGCAGGCCGCCTATGGGCGGTTGGCCCAACTGGGTAACCAGGTCAAGAATGGGCTGCCGTTTGCCGAGGCCGCCCGCCGCGGTTCCGACGGCCCCACGGCGGCCGAAGGCGGCGCGCGCGACTGGACCACCCAAAGCAGCCTCGTCTCCGAACAACTCGATCGGGCCCTGTTTGGGCTGCCGGTCGGACAATTAAGCCCGATACTCAAGAGTAAGGTCGGCCTGCACATCATCCGTGTCGTCGAACGGACGGAGACCCACTGGACTCCCTTCACCGAGGTCCAGGACGAGATCCGCAAAGCCATGCAAGAGGACCGGTGGCAAGGACAATCTCAGGCCTATCTCGCGCGGCTGACCAAGAAGACGCCCGTCTGGACCGCCTATGACAAGGCCGCGGCCGTCGCCGCAAGGAACCCGCGGAACCCCGACGACGCGCCCCGAAGTCGCTATTGAGCGGTTGGGTGCCATGCTCACGCTTGCCGTGAGGGTGCCTTTCCCCGTCCGGACATGGCCACGCTTGTCGAGAGGGTGTCCGGGAATTGGGAGGGCGAACCTCCTGGTGAGCCGAGTGTTTCTCGGCGTCTTTCGTCCCGGCGCAACGATCGCCGGGCGACGACCCCGCCCATCTTGCTCACGCGTCTTCCGGCGGCTGGCCCACGTAGAGCTGAAGGATCTGGCTCTGCACCTTGATGGCTCGAAGCAACACCCAAATCTGTTCCACCGTGAACCGGTTTGGATCCATTTGCGCAAGGGCTTCGAGATCCTCGGTCATGGCCGCATGCTGATCCGTGGCCGCCTGCAGTCGTATGCCCATGTCCTGCCATGCGTTGGCAAGCGCGTCTTCATCGCCCAGCCCGTCGATCGCTTCGACGTGGTTGGCCAACAGGAGGCAGAGTCGGGCAACGTCGCGGGGATTGGCGTCCGGCTGCAATCCCTCGATGCATTCGGCCAGGTCGTGACACGTCATCATCGTAGTTGTCCCCACACACAACGACTTGCCCCGGGCCGCCCACTTGAACAAGTCCACCCAGAAGAGAAGGCGGTTGCCTGGAGAAGACCGCGGCCAATCGCAACGCACCCGCCGCGAGACGAGTTGCGACTCTCCATCGTTTGCAAGATACCCCACTCGCCACGCACGGCCGTCCCTAGTGAATTCTAGCCCACGCCGTCGGAGGCGACGTCGCGCCGACCGTCACGGGTCGGGGTATACCGCTCCACACCGTCGTTTGCAACCAAGCCGAGACGCCATGGCGTTTCGATAGGCGTCTCCGATCGGCAACGGGCATAAGCTGCTTCTGGAGAATGCGTTACACGTCTCGATGAGACCCTCCAACTGGCCACCTTGGCACCGCTTGATGCCTGCGACAAGGGGGGTATAATCAGCCGTATCTTTGACCGTGCTTACTCTCGTTGGCGTGGCTGGCACTGCCGACCCGGCAACGTGGAAACTTCGTCTTCTGGCAGAGTGTCGACGACGCCCCACCCGTCACGATCGCCAGCCGCGCCAACTCCCGTGACCGCAAGGAAAGCCTCCGATGTCCGAAAACACGCCCGACTCCTCGACCGCCCAATGGGTCGAACAACTCTACGCGCCGCAAACCCGACGGCTGGCCCGCCAGAAGCTCCTTGCGGCCCGGGCCATCGAGCCCTTGCTCGAGTGCCTCCAGTCGACCAACGAATCGGTCGTTTGGGCGGCGGTCCAGTCACTCGGCGAGTTGCGCGCCACCGAAGCGATTGAACCTCTGATCGTCCTGCTCGAACGCGACGTGCTCGAACGCGACGTCGGCGAGTCGCTCGCGCAAATCACCGGCAAGGATCTGGGCACCGATCCGGCCAAGTGGCGCGGGGCGCTCGGCGCCACGCCCGAGGCCAGCCGCTTCGACGCCGCCGAGTGTATGGCCCACACGGCCGATTATCTCGGCGTGCGGGCGACCGGTTCGGGGAAATCCTATCGGCTGCGGCTGTCGTTGCCCGACGGGCGGACCCAAAAGGTGGCCGTCTTCTTCAATCGGCACGACGCCGACGGGCACGAATTGGTCGTCGTCTACAGCGAGTGCGGGCCGGCACAGCCGAAGTATTACGAGGCCGTGTTGCGCAAGAATCTGTCCATGCCTTCCGGCGCCTTTGCCATTCGGGACATCGACGGGGTTGCCAACTTCGTGGTGGTCGATACCATGATGGTCGGCGCGGTCACCCCGGGCACACTGGCCCGAAAGATCGAGCAGATCGCCGTCCGGGCCGATCAGGTCGAAAAGCAACTCACCCAGGAGGATCGGAGATAGCATCCCGTGCCGGGTACCATTGACCTCTATATAGCTAATGCTCGGGGTGCCAGCGGTCCCGATGATATCGGGACCACTGCTTCGACTGACAAGGGCGGACAAGCCGCCCATGGCACCCGCAGGATCATTGACAACGCAGCCATCAATAAGAGGCAAAAATGGTCGAACTAGGCGTCAATATCGACCACGTGGCAACCGTCCGGGAAGCCCGGCGCACGAACGAGCCCGACCCGGTCTGGGCGGCCGCCCTGGCCGAGCTCGGCGGCGCCGACGGAATCACCATCCACCTGCGCGAGGACCGCCGGCACATCCAGGACCGTGATCTCGAGTTGTTGCGGCAAACCGTGGCCGTCAAACTCAACCTCGAGATGGCCTGCGAGGACGAAATCGTCGAGATTGCCTGCCGCGTCAAACCCGAGCAGGCCAGCCTCGTGCCCGAACGCCGTGAGGAAGTCACCACCGAGGGCGGGCTGGACGTCGTCGGCCAGAAGGACCGCGTCGGCCAGGTCATCCACCGCCTCCAGGACGCCGGCATCGTCGTCTCCTTGTTTCTCGATCCCGATCCGGCACAGATCGTCGCCGGCGGCCAGCTCGGAGCCGACGCCGTCGAGTTGCACACGGGCCAATACGCCCTGGCCACGGAAAAGGGGTCAGGTACCTTTTGCCGCAAGCGGCCCGAAGGGTGCTCCGCACAAAAGGTACCTGACCCCTTTTCCGCGCAAGAGCTCAAAATCCTGAAAAAGGCCGCCGCCGTTGTTCTCGACCAGGGGATGCTGCTCCACGCCGGCCACGGCTTGACCTATCGCAACGTCCGCCCGGTCGCGACCATCAGCGAAATGGGCGATCTGAACATCGGACACAGCATCATCGCCCGGGCGATCATGGTCGGCCTGACCGAGGCGGTGCGAGAAATGAAACGTTTGATATCGTAAGTAGGGTGGGCGTCGCCCACCAGAAACTGCCTGTGTCAGTATCAGTAGTTCCAAGTTTTATTGAGACCCGGCATTGTCATTCTGAGCGCAGCGAAGAATCTCCTTGGACAATCGAGATCCTTCGCTGCGCTCAGGATGACCTGTTGCGGTACCAGCTAGCCAAACTTGGAACTACTGAGTATCAATAACGCTTCCGGTGGGCAGTGCCCACCCTACTTTTTTCTTTTCAAACAGGACAAGCCATGTCGACACGATCGGAAGAATATGCCGGCCTGAGTGTGGCCATGATCACACCCTTCAAAAATGGACAGGTCGATTACGACGCGTTGGGGCAACAGGTCGAGTTCCAGGTCGCCGCCGGCACCACGTGCCTTTGCCCGGTCGGGACCACCGGCGAATCGCCCACCCTGTCCCATCCGGAGAACGAGAAAGTGATCGCCGCGGTGGTCAAAGCGGCCGCCGGGCGAATCAAAGTGATGGGCGGCACCGGATCGAACAGCACCGAAGAAGCCCTGCAACTGACCCGGCGCGCGGCCCAGTCCGGGGCCGACGCCGCCCTGGTCGTCGCGCCCTACTACAACAAACCGACCCAAGAGGGCTTCTTCCAGCATTACAAGGCGATCGCCCAGGCCGTCGATATCCCGATTTGCGTCTACAACATCCCGGGCCGCACCGGAAAGAACATCGAGCCGGCCACGATCATCCGGATGGCCGAGATTCCGAACATCACCATGGTCAAGGAAGCGACCGGCTCGATGGACCAGGCCTCGCAGATCCTCGGCCAAACCGATCTTACCGTGCTGAGCGGCGACGACAGCCTCACCCTGCCCCTGTTGGCCGTGGGCGCCCGCGGCGTCGTCTCGGTCGTCGGCAACATCATCCCCAAGGACATGATCGCCCTGTTCGCGGCCTTCGAGTCGGGCGACATGGCCGAGGCCAGCGCGTGGCACCACAAGCTTTTTCCGCTCTGCCGCGACATGCTCGGTCTGGCGACCAACCCCATCCCGATCAAGGCGGCGATGAAGCTGCTCGGACGCGACACGGGCGAGTTGCGGCTGCCCATGACAGCGCTGGGCCCCGACGAAGAAATCAAGCTCCGCGCGACGCTGACCCAATACGGTTTGCTGTAAACGGGGACAAAAAAAGTTGGGCATGCAGAAGGGAAGCCGCCCGATATTCTCGGGTTTTACCCTTTTTATCTGATGATGAACAAAGCAAACCTCAGTAAAAGGAGCATTGCCATGCAAAGGCGAACGTGGCTTGTAGCCATTACGATTCTCGTGGTCATCTCGGGCGCCGTCGTGACGATCGTCATGGCCCAGAGCCCCAAGGAAACGAAAGCGGCGGCCTCTCCGTTCACCGGAAAGGTCCTGGTCGTCTCGCTCCAATCCGAGTCGAACTTCGGTGCGGTCCTGGGCGAAGCCAGGATCAAACAACTTGGCAGCCAGTCGTTCCTGGTGGGCAAAGGCTTGGACTACGGCCATCCCGACGACTGGCGCATGGACCAGACCATCTGGATCGCGCTGAGCAGCATCAGCAGCATGACCGAGTTTGCGGATCTCAAAACCTATGAGGAAGCGGTCGAAAACATTTCGCGTCGGACGCGTTTCTGAATAGATCCACATAAGAGGGAAAGCATCTGCATGGAGAAGTCCGCGGCAAATCACGAAGTATTGGCCGTGGCAGCATTTTCCGCGGTTCTATTGAGGATCACCAAGCCCTTCCCCTTTTTGCCAAGATGCCCCGTCTGCTGATCCTCTGCGAGTATCCCACGCTCTCCGGTGGCGAACGTTCGATGCTCGGTACGTTGGACGGAGTCGTTCGGGCCGGTTTCGACGTGTCCGTCATGGCGCCGCCGGAGGGACCACTTGCCGAAGCCTGCGCCGCCCGAGGCGCTCCGTTGATACCGTTTCCATCGCAAGGGTGCCACGGGCATCTTGCCCGTGCTGGTGCTTCGGCAACACCAACTCACCGACCGTGTTACACTGGCGGGACGCCAGTGGCACCCCGACGCTTGCCGCTCTCACAACGCCGCGAGCAGCTTGCTCACGAGCTGGCCCGGCTGCGCCCCGACTTGCTCCACGCCAACAGCCTGTCGATGGGACGTCTGGCCGGACCGGTGGCCTTCCAGCTCGGGCTGCCGAGCGTGGCCCATCTCCGCGACATCATCAGGCTCAGTCGACGGGCCGCCGCCGACTTGAATCGCAACACGCGACTACTGGCCGTCTCCGAAGCGACGCGTCGGTTCCATCTCACCGCGGGCATCCGCCCTGAAAAGACGTTCGTCCTCTACAACGGCGTCGATCTCGACGAGTTTCGCCCAACACAGCCAACCGGCTACCTCCATCGCGAGTTGGGCATCCCGCCCGGGTCACCCCTGATCGGCTCCATCGGCCAAATCTGTCTCCGCAAAGCCCAGGACGTCCTGCTCGAAGCGGTCGTGCAATTAGCTGGGGACTGTCCCGATTTTTGCGCAGCAAAAATGGGACTGTCCCCTTCGCCGGGTGCCACTGCTGGCTTGCCCAGCAGTGCGGAGCCTCATTGGCTCATTGTCGGAGAACGTTGGAGCGACAAGCCCGAAAGCCGGCGGTTCGACGAGCGGCTTCACGAACTGGCCCACCGGCTTCCCGGAAGCATCCATTTTCTTGGCCGTCGCGATGACGTGCCCCGCTTGCTCGGCGAGCTGACACTTCTGGTCCACACCGCTCGACAGGAACCGCTCGGCCGGGTCTTGCTCGAAGCGGCGGCCTCCGGCACACCGGTCGTGGCCACCGACGTCGGCGGCACTGGCGAGATCTTTCCGCCGGAATCCGGCTCGGCCCGGCTCATCCCGCCCGACGATCCCGCCGCCCTCGGGCGAGCTATCGGCGAGTTGTTGGCCGATCCCCGGCGGCGAGCGACGATGGCCGCCGCGGCCCGACGTCGAGCCGAGGCGCACTTCGACCTGTCCCGGGCCACCGCCGGCCTGATCGAGCATTATCGGGCCTTGACCGACGTCGGCTGACGTGATAAGTAGGATGCGTGCTTGCACGCATCAGAATCGTTTTGGTGAATCGGTGCGTGCGAGCACGCACCCTACACGGTATCCCATCATGCAGCAGGCTGAAATCGACCTCTGGCACATGCAGCGTGCGTTGGAACTGGCCCAAGCCGGCCAGGGACTCGTCGAGCCGAATCCGATGGTCGGCTGCGTGGTCGTCCACGGGGCCGAGATCATCGGCGAGGGCTGGCACCGCCGCCTCGGCGGACGCCATGCTGAAATCGAGGCCCTTCGCCTGGCCGGTCCCCGCGCGGCCGAAGCGACGATGGTCGTCACACTCGAACCGTGCTGCCACCAGGGCAAAACGCCCCCGTGCTCGCAGGCCATCATCCAGGCCGGCATCCGCCGCGTGGTTATCGCCCAGCGCGACCCGTTTCCCGAGGTCGCCGGTCGCGCCATCGAGCAACTGACCAAGGCTGGCATCGAAGTCGATCTTGGTCTCTTGGAAGACGAGGCCCGCGCACTGAACGCGCCCTATCTCAAACTCCTCAAAACCGGCCGGCCCTGGGTGATCGCCAAATGGGCCATGACGCTCGACGGCAAGATCGCCACTCGTACGGGCCAGAGTCAATGGATCTCGGGCGAAGCCTCGCGCCGCGTGGTGCACGCCCTGCGCGGACGGGTCGACGCGGTGATCATCGGCCGCGGCACCGTCGAAAAGGATGACCCACTGCTGACGGCCCGGCCGCCGGGACCACGCACGGCGCTGCGCATTGTCCTGGACACCCATGCCCGGCTCTCCTCCGGAAGCCAACTGGTCGCCACCGCGAACCAGACGCCCGTGCTCGTGGCCGCCGGCGCGGAAGCGTCGCAGACCGATCGTCGGCGGCTCGCCGAGGCCGGCTGCGAGGTCTTTGTCTGCGACGGCGATACCCAGGCAGCGCGCCTCGGCTCGCTCTTGGACGAACTCGGCCGGCGCCGGCTGACGAACGTCCTGGTCGAAGGCGGCTCGGGCGTGTTGGGCAGCCTGTTGGACGCCGGCCAGATCGACGAGGTCCACGTCTTCGTTGCCCCCAAGCTTCTCGGCGGCCGTGAAGCACCCAGCCCACTGGCCGGAGCCGGCCTGACCGACTTGGCCTCGGCCCTGGCTCTTGAAGAAGTCCAGGTCGACCTGCTCGACGGCGACACGTACATCCATGGGCGACTGCAACGGTAGTGGCGTGCCTTAACCTTCCCGTGGAAAGTTCCGCACCGCGCCGAGGCGGTTCTTTCCCCGGGGAGCCAGGATGGCTACCAGGCGGCCGTGTGCATCGACCGCGGCGATCTCGGGGCATTTCAAAGGGGACAGTCCCATTCGTGCTTCGCCTGCGGCTACGCAGAATTCGGGACAGTCCCCGGCGATCGTTCGGCCGTGGCCGATTTCGACTAGTTCGTCGTCCGAAAGTGTGATCCGTGGCAGCCCGGCCACCGCGCGAAGCGGTGGCAGAAGATGATCCGCAAGGGAAGCCTCGTCGAGCGCGGTCGGATCGACCGCCTCGGCGAGCGTGAAATCGCCAATCGCCGTGCGGGTCAACGCCGACATGACGGCCTCGGTGCCTAGCGATCGGGCCAGGTCGCGGCCCAACGAGCGAATGTACGTCCCGCTGCCGCACTCAATATCGAGTGTCAGCTCCGGATAGTTGTACGCAACCACTTCCAGCCGATGGACCTCGACCAGCCGGGTGGCCAGTTCCACGTTCTTGCCGGCCCGGGCCAGGTCATAGGCCCGGCGCCCCTTCACCTTCAGCGCCGAAAAGTCGGGCGGGCGCTGCTCGATCCGCCCGATGAACGAACCGGCCGCGGTGGCGATCTCCCGCGACGTCGGAACCGGCGGGTCGGTCAGTTCCTCAACCTCGCCGTCGGTGTCCTCGGTTGAACTGTGCCGGCCCAGCAGGAAGGTGCCCGAGTAGGACTTTGGCATCCGCTGCACGTAGTCGGCCAGCCGCGTGGCCCATCCGACGCACGTGACGAGCACGCCCGAGGCCAGCGGATCGAGCGTGCCGGCGTGCCCGACCTTGGTCTTCCTCGGCAGCAGCCGTTGCACCCGATTGACCGCGTCGCGCGAGGTCATGCCGCGGGGCTTGTTCAGATTCAGCAGACCGCAAATGGCCATGACGTTGGTCTCCGCACGCATCGGGTGGCTGGGGCATAGCGCAGCGGTACCCCAGATGGCCAAAAACTGGGGCTTCGCTTCGCTCCAGCCCCAGCCACCCCGCGCAGACAGCCCATTCCAGGACCGGCTCTCAAACACTCTATTGTGCCGATTCTTCGCGACTCTGACCAGATCGTGCGGCTGACAAACCTGCTCCAACGGGTGATTTGCACGCCGAGACCGGAGAAGCTACTATGAAGGTTCTGAAGCAATGTCATTCAAACCTCGACAAAAACACCCAACATGATCCCGGAGCAACTCGGACCGTATCGATTGGGACGTCGTTTGGGCCGCGGCGGAATGGGCGCGGTCTACGAGGGGGTCGCCGAAGAGACGGGCCAGCGGGTCGCCGTCAAGGTGCTCAGCGGCAGTTTCAGCGGCGAGCGCGATTTCCGCCAGCGGTTCGCTTCCGAAATCGAAACGCTCCGCCGGTTGCGCCATCCCAGCATCGTCCGGCTTTTCGGCTTCGGCCAACATGAGGACCAACTCTTCTATGCGATGGAGCTGGTCGACGGAATCAGCCTCGAAGAGGAACTTCAGCGAGGCCGCCGCTTCCATTGGCGGGAAGTCATCCACATCGGCAAGGAGGCTTGCGACGCGCTGCGCCACGCCCACGACCGCGGCGTGATCCACCGCGACATCAAACCGGCCAACCTGCTCTTGACGGCCGAGGACTCGGTCAAGCTCTCCGATTTCGGCATCGCCAAGATGTTCGGCCACGACCGGTTGACCGCCGTGGGCAGCGTCATCGGCACCGTCGAATACATGGCGCCCGAACAGGCCGACGCCCGGCCGGTCGACGCCCGGGCGGATCTCTACAGCCTCGGCGGCGTACTCTACGCACTGGTTGCGGGCCGAGCGCCGCTGGCGGCCGGCTCCCTGCCCGAGATGCTCCGCAAGCAGCGCGACGAAATGCCCCAGCCCCTTGACCGGTTCGTGGCCGACGTGCCGCGCGAGTTGTCCGAGTTGATCGAGCAACTGTTGGAGAAGAAGCCCGAGCGGCGCATTCTCAACGCGCGCCTGCTTGCCAACCGGCTCGAGGCAATCCGCCTCGGACTGACCCGCAGAGCCACCGAAGCGTCCCAGCCGATCGAGGCCGCCCAGGGCGACGAACAGGGCCCCCAGCACGAGCCCCAGGTGGACCCGACGGCGTCGCCGCGGGCCGCCGATCCGCTCGGTCTCCTGTCGACCCGGAACATGGACGAAGAAGACGATCCGGCCGGTTCCGCCGGGCGTGATGCGAGCGCGGAGTTGCCGGAGACTCTGGCCACCGACGCGTTTCAACTGGCCCCTCCCTTGCCACCGGGCCAGCACGACGCCGAGAAGCCGCCGGACGAGTACCCCGAGCGACCGGAGCCGGTCACCGAGTTCACCCACGTCGCCGAAGAGGAGCTCGACCAGGCGGCGCCGGTCGAGGAGTCTCACCACCCGCTGATTTCGATCCACACCTGGATCCTCGCCGCCAGCTTGCTGGCCATCGGCTTGACCACGTGGTACTTCCTGCTTCCCCCGTCGGCCGACGCGCTCTACGAGCGTATCGAGGCCCAAACGGCCGACGGCAAGATCGACTCGATTTCGCAGGCAAAGGAAGACATCGAGGATTTCTTGACCATGTATCCCAAGGACTCTCGTTGTGAACGGCTTCGCAAGTTTCAAGAAGAGATCGCGCTGGACAGGCTCCAGGCCAAGTTCGATCGGCGCGTGAGAAAGCTGGGGGACACGGACGGACTGCTGCCCATCAAGAAGGCCTACGCCGAAGCGTGCAACTACCTGGCGCTCGACACGGAAAAGGGAATCGCCAAGCTCCAGGCGCTGGTGGATCTCTATGGAAACAGGGCGGATCCGACGGGACCGACGGGGCAGTGCCTCGAATTGGCTCGACGACGTCTTGCGCAGCTCGAGGAAGAAAGCCGGCGGACGGCCAAGGACCACCTGGCCTTGCTCCAGGCGAGGCTCGCCGCGGCCGACGAGACGAAGGACTCCGATCCCGCGGAAGCCAGGCGGATCTACGAAGCCGTCGTCGAGCTCTACTCGGCCAAGCCCTGGGCACGGCAGGCCGTCGGGCACGCGCAAGAGGCACTTCGCCAAATGACCGATAAGGAACCGATTCCATGAGCGATCCCCAGGGCCCAATCGAGCCCGGTTTCCCGACGACGCGGCTTCGTCGACTCCGCTACCACCCGGCCACGCGACGCCTCGTGCGCCGAACCCGGCTCTCGGCGGAGCAGCTGATTCTGCCGTTGTTCGTCAGGCCGGGCAGGGGGCTCCGCCGCGAGATTTCCTCGATGCCGGGCAATTTCCAGCTCTCGCCCGATCGGTTGGCCGAAGAGGTCGGCCAGGCCGCCGAACTGGGCCTGGGCGGCGTCATCCTTTTCGGCATCCCCGAGAAAAAGGACGCCACCGGAAGCGACGCGCTGAGCTCCTCGGGCATCATCGCCCAGGCGCTCGAAGCGGCCAAGGCGGCCGCGGCGGATTTGCTGGTGGTCACCGACCTCTGTTTCTGCGAATACACCGACCACGGGCAATGCGGCGTGCCGAGCGACGCAACCGGACGGACCGACGTCGACAACGACGCCACGCTGCCCCTTTTGGCCGAACAGGCCGTCGTGCACGCCCGGGCCGGGGCCGACATGATCGCCCCGAGCGGCATGATGGACGGCATGGTCGGCGCGATCCGCCGGGGACTCGACGAGGCCGGCTTCACGCACCTGCCCATCATGAGCTATTCGGCCAAATACGCCAGCAGTTTCTACGGGCCGTTTCGCGAGGCGGCCGAGAGCGCGCCGCAATGGGGTGACCGGCGAAGCTACCAGATGGACCCGGCCGCCGCGGCCGAGCAGGCCCTGCGCGAGGTCGAGCTCGATCTGGCCGAAGGCGCCGACATCGTGATGGTCAAGCCCGCGCTGGCCTACCTCGACATCATCCGCCTGGTCCACGACCGTTGGCCGGGGGTGCCGCTGGCGGCGTACAACGTCTCGGGCGAGTTCAGCATGGTCAAGGCGGCCGCCGCGCGCGGCTGGCTCGACGAGAAGAGCGTTGTCCTCGAATCGCTCACGGCCATCTGCCGCGCGGGCGCCGACATCATCATCACCTACTGGGCCAAGGACGTCGCTCGGTGGTTGGCGTGAGCAGAGCGGCTCTTTTTCTGCGAAGGAGACTTCTTCCGCGTGGGCCGCTCCGCAGAGGGGCGTCTTGCCGCTCGGCACAAAATGTCCCCTATTGACTTTCTCGAAAAAGGGACATATACTTGCGCATTGCCTTGGAGCTACGTTTCTTGAGCGCCGATGCAGACTTCAAGGGGGCGTTTCCATGCCGTATAGCCTTTCACTGCCTACCAGCCTGCGACAGGCTGAATGGAAGGTGAAGATCCTAGACAAAGAGAGACTCGAACCGCCGCATGTTTCCATCATATGTCGAAAACAAACTTGGCGAATCAATTTGCGGACCGGGAGGTTCATGAATCAGCGGCCCAATCCATCTGACGTTCCCCAAGAACTCGTTGAGTTGATCAAGAAGGAAGAAACTTGGGATAACTTGTGTGAGCAATGGGATCGGATTTATCCCACCAATCCGGTTAGTGATATTGAGGACTGAAGCGATGACCACTCAGACTGTCTCAACAAGCCGGGATCAGCATACCGTCCTGCTGGATAAGGCGAGGGTTCGTCCACAGAGATTCACTTCGCTTCACCCAACAGTCGCTTCCAACAGTCGTCGTGTTGAGGAGTGTGTTGCCGACTTCTTCGATGATTCCCTTTGGATTAGTTATAACGCAGATCTTCTGGAAACCCTCGTAAGGAAGTTGTCGGAGACTGCTTCTGGTCGGCGATGCGTACTGGTTCTTCATCCGATTGACCCGTGCATTATCCCCGCATTGGAGGCGCTTTTCAAGCGAGTAGCGTTCGCGACCGCACACGGCTTTCTTTCCCCGGAAGAACTTGACGAGGCCTTAAGTGCTGAGAATCGGGCCGATTTGTTCATTGGCGGCAGCGTAGACGAGAACACGAAAACGATCACACTCTGGCGAGGCAATCTGGAGGCAATCGTCATCCCCTTTTCAGCATTTCCGTCTTCTGGGGACGGCACTCGGCCTGATTTCTCGGATTTTGGTGTTACCGACTACGGCCAGACCATCCGGCTCGGCAAGTATGAAGCAGCAGCGGATGCCATTCTGTACGAGTTTGATCGAGAGTATCGACGCCACATTGCTAAGGAGCGTCTGAAATCAGAGCGATCGTTCGGCGCTTCGTTGAGACGACTTCGGAAGCAACGAGGGCTCGGCCGAGAGGATTTCGCTCCCTTGGCTGCTAAGACGATTGCGCGAATCGAACGAGGCGAGGTGGAGAAGGATAGGATCCAACCAAGGACATTGAGAAGGATTGCCAGCCAGTTGTCGGTCGAACCTGAAGAAATCGAGTCGTACTAGCCCGCATTTCTCACCAACCAGGGACGTTCGATGACAGTGTGCCACCCCGGCGCGCCGGCGAAGCAGTGCTGCCTCAAATCTTGGGCACTGCTTGCCTTCCGGCAGTCCCGGCGCGCCGGGATGGTGAGAAATCGGGGTTAGGATTCCGGCACCTCGAACCGATATCCCACGTCGCGGATTGTCTGTATGTACGTCGGCCGACGGGGGTCCGGCTCGATCTTCGAGCGAAGGGTCGTCACGCAGCGGTCCACGCTCCGGGCGGTCACGATCACCGAGCGACCCCACACCGCGTTGAGAATATCGCCGCGCGTCAGCGCTCGGCCCGCGCGCCGGGCGAAGTACTCGAGCAAGCGGAACTCCTTGGTCGTCAGCGGCACTTCGACGTCGCGGCGCAACAGGCGGTGCGAGGCCAGATCGAGCTGGCAATCGCCGAATCGATAGACCGCCGACAGTTCGGTGTTTCGGCGGCGGAGGAAGGCCTGGCAGCGGGCCAACAATTCGCGGATGCTGAAAGGCTTGGTCACGTAGTCGTCGGCGCCCAGCTCCAGGCCGCGGACGATGTCCTCCTCCTGCCCCTTGGCCGTGAGCATGATGATGGGCATCTCCATCTGGCCGTCTCGGATCGCCCGACACACCTCGTAGCCGTTCAGGCCCGGGAGCATGATATCGAGGATGATAAGATCGGGCTCTTCGGCCAGCGCGGCTTCGAGCCCCCGGCGCCCGTCCGTGGCGGTTTTCACGCGGAAGCCGCGCGCCGCGAAGTTGTCGCGAAGACCGCGAAGCAGCGTCGAGTCGTCTTCCAGAATAAGAACCTTGTTGGCGCCCATCTACTTGTCGTCCTGTTGCTCGTTTTGGTCGGGCCGGCGCGAGCCTTCTTGCACTTCTTGCGTAGCGCCGGTTGCGACGGGAACGGCCAGCGTAAACGTGCTGCCTCGGCCGGGCCGACTGGACAGGCGAACCGACCCGCCGTGCTCGGCGGCGATGAACTTGACAATGCTCAGCCCCAGCCCACAGCCGCCTACCGCGCGAGAGAGCCGCTGGTCGACCTGATAAAACCGCTTGAAGATCCGTCGCGCGGCCGCCCCGCTCAGCCCGATGCCGTTGTCCGTTACTTCGAAACACACCGCGCCGTCGTCCACGTGGACGCGCAGCGCGATATGCTTCTGGTCGCCCGTGTATTTGTAGGCGTTATCGAGCAGATTGAGCACGGCGGTCACCATCGCGTCGCGGTCGGCCATGATCGGCGGCAGCCCGGGTTCGAGGCGGATCTCGAACCGGCAGCCGGGCGACTCGAACCGCTCGCCGAGCGTTTCGATCACCTGGTCGATCACTTCGGCAACCTCGGTCGGCCGAGGCTCGAAGGCGTGCCGGTTTCGCTCCATCCGCGAGAACGTCAGGAAATTGTCGATCAGCCGGCTCAGTCGCAGATTCTCCTTGGCCACCAGGCGCAGGTACTCGCGCGTTTTCACCTCGTCGAGCCGCCGGTCGTCGAGCAACGTGTCGACCAGCACTCGCATCGAAGCCAGCGGCGTTTTCAGCTCGTGCGAGACCGTAGCCACCAGGTCGTTCTTCAGCCGCGCGAGCCGCATCTGGCGCTGGAAACTCCTGCCGATGAGCCCGGCGAGCACCGCGGTGGCCAGGATTACGAGAATGGCGGTCCAGACATAGGCGGCCACTTGTGCCTGGGCCGCCGAATCGAAACCTGAGCGATCCTCCAGCGAGACGGCAAGCTGCCAGCCCGGCACACCCGACCCGGCGGCCACCGACGAAACCACGCCCGGCCCGAGTTCCTCCCCAGGCGGCAACAGATCGAACACCACGCCGTCGGCCGCGGTCTGCTGGCCCAGTGCGGCGCGAAGCTCCGAACGAATGGTGCCGGTGCGAAACAAGGCAACCACGCGCCGATCGGGCGAGACGAGTTGCCACGTGGCCGGCAATTTCGTCCGGGACAACTCTTCACCGTCGGCCGGCTTGTTGTCCAGTTCGATGAAATCGGCCGCAAGCTCCTCGGCCGCCAACGTCGGGAACTGCACGGCACAGGGCAGCAAGGATTCCAGTTTCTGCATGAGAAACCGGCGCTGGCCGGCCGGCAAGCCCGGCGCCCGGTAGTCGTTCAATCGGTCGGCTAACCGCCGGGCCATCGCGCGACAGGGCCGGCCCGATCGGTCGGCCGACAGCTCGATGGCACGAGCCAAGGCATCGGCCATGATCAGCCGCCCTTGTGGGTCGGTCGCCCGGGCAAATCGCTTCTCCGAGAGCGTGCGACTGAGAATCCGTATCGCCTCGGAGGTATCCCGGGTGCGGGCAAGGCATCGGGCTCGGGCGAGCAAAGTGCCGGCCGCCTCATCCGCGTCCGACGCTTCGGCGGCCACCGATGCGTACACCTTCGCGGCTTCCGATGGTTTCCCTTCGGCAAACTCCAACCGCTCGGCCTTCTGCCACCGGGCATCACGCTCCGAGCCACGCTGCGGCGCATGCGGCAATGCGTCCGGATAGACCACGTGCCCCTGGGCATCGTAGCAGACGGCACCGTCGGCCAACCCCGAGCGAATACACTCGTAGAAAACGGCCCTGCCCGACATTTTCGGCTCGAATCCGGCCAGGACGTCGCGTTTCTTGCGAAACCGCTCGTCCAAGCGATCGCGGGCCATCACGAGCTGTCCGCGGTAGGCTTGCTCCAGACGCTGCCGGACGGCCAGCCGCGCATTGCGGACCGCCGCGCTGGTCAGCCACAGCACGCACGCCGTCGGCACCAGCACCAACAGAAACAGCACGGGCCACAGAATCCGGCCGTGGCCCGTGGGCACTGCAGAAATTCGACGTCTCGCTTTCACGCTTACTTCACCTTAAGGGTATCGATGACCGGATCGAACCTCTTGCGGGCCGCATCGAGGTCCGTCGCAGAAACTTGCACAAACACTCTCGCCCCCATTGTCTCTCCAAGAACGCACGTCACGTATCCGACCTTCTTCTCGCCGCCAGCGAGAAAATCGGCAAGAAAACCGACCGCCGGCCGGCCGGAAATCGTCCGCTCGGTCCAGCTATCCGCGCGAACCTTGAAGTCCTTGAATTGTCCGGCAAGTTCAGGCATGTTCTTTTCGGCCAACCGCCGAGCGGTGAGCCGCTCGTCCGGTTTGGCTTCCTTCAGCTTCTTGACAGCCAGGACCGTGACCGCCGCGGACTGCGGATCAATGATATTGACCAGCAACTCGTCCGGCTCGAAGTCACCCGACTTGACGATGAACCATCCCTTGGGCGCCTCGATCGAGCAGCCCCACTTCTTGCTCGCAAACCGATGGATGTCCTTCGGGTTCACGGCAATCAGTTCGCCAGAAAGAGCGCCCGCTTCGAATTTGACCAGATGGCGGTTTTTGTCCGCGGAGACCCAGAAAGTCTGGTTGACCAGCCCCAGATCCAGTTTGTAACACTCGAATTGGCCCGCCGCGACCTTGAGCTTCTCCTTGGACGTCACGTTCACGGGCAAGCCGATCCGATTGCTGCCGAAGGTGGCAAAGATGGGCACCTCGACGTGGTAGCCCACCTCCAGCGGCAGGCAGCGAAATACCCAGTAGCCCTCCTCGTTGTCGTAGACCGGGCCCTGGACCGAAGCCTTGCGCGTCGACGTCTTGCCCCGGATCGTCGAGCGGACGGTCACCTCGGTGGGCGCGTAGTCGGCGTCGTAGCAACCGAGCATCGAGTTGTCGACGAGACTGTGGATCGGTCGCAACGACTGGAAATCGGCCTGCACCCGGCTGACGCCCGAACGGGCCACACCACCCAAGCGTTGCCAGTATTGGAGTTGCCAGACTTTCTTGCCCTTGTATTGAGTAGCCTTGGCCTGGAAGATGTAATTGCCGAGGGTCTTTCCGCTGGCCAGCTTCAAGGCCATATGGAAGACCTCGCCGTCTTTCCACGTGGCCGGGATCAGCTTCAGTTGCGTCTCGAAATGCTTCTTGGCCTTGGCCACGAGTTCTTTCTGCTCGGGGAACCGCTTGGCAAGATCTTCAAACGTCTTCTTCGCCTCCTTCTTCTTGCCCTTCTTCAACAGGCACATCCCAAGCCGGTATTGGGCCCGGGCAACGAACGGCCGATTGGCCTTGCCGTCGGCGACGATCTTCTTGTAGATCTTCATCGCCGCGTCCAGATCGCCGACTGTCTCTTCGGTGTAAATACCCTTCTCCAACAGATCCGACGCCTTTTCGGCTCGGGCAACCGAAACCGCCGACAACACAATCAACGCCAAGACACACAGACAGATCGTCCTTCTCATCTCACAATCCTCCCTCTGGAATAGGAACCGCCAGCCCACAACGGGCACGCCGCCCTTGCGACGTCGCCAGGAAGAATACACCCTGGATGTGACGCCCGTGTTACCCACGGATCCTTTCCGTATCCATTCTCCGAAAAACGTACCTCACCAGGAAGCAGGGCAGAGAGAAGGTAACCGCCAACGGCTGACACGCCCTTGGGATAGGCCCGTCGCAGAAATCGGGGTGGCATTTTTCGGTCGCCAGCCGTATACTTCTAGCGGTGGGGTGGTCCCCAAGGAGGTGGCCGTCCCGCCTGGCGGCTCGGCTCCCGGCAGAACCGGCACCTTTGACGTAGCGTCGTGACGTCTTTTTTGTTCATAAGAGGTTCAAACATGAAAGAACAGGTCCGCGAAGAGCCCAAGATCGTCTCCGCCGCCGAAAAGCAGATGCAAGCCCATGCCCGACTGGCGGAGATTACCGAGCGACTCTCCGTGATCGGTGCCGCCGAGGCGGTCTCCCAGAAGTTCGGACCGTTTCTGACCGTCTCGCGCGAAAAGGGCGCCGGCGGCGGCACGATCGCCGAGCTGGTCGGACGCAATCTCGGCTGGGACGTGCTCGGCCGAAGCCTGTTGGATCGGATTGCCGACCGCTACAAGCTCTCGCGGCCCATGCTCGAAGCGGTCGACGAGACCAAGACCAATTGGGCCTACGACGTGCTGGGCACGTGGATCGACCCGCACACGATCTCCCATGAGAAATACATCACCCACCTCAGACACGTCGTGCTTGCCGCGGCCCAGTGCGGTCGGGTGGTGTTCGTCGGTCGGGGAGCCCAGTTTTTCTTGCCACCCAAGGCGGGCCTGGCCGTGCGCGTGGTCGCCCCGGAGTCCTACCGCGTCGCCCAACTCGCCCGGGAACAAGGCATCGACGAGAAGCAGGCCCGGCGACTCATCAAGCAGGCCGATGAGGGACGACGCGATTTTGTGGCTCGCTACTTCCGGCGCGACATCGATGATCCACACCTGTACGACCTGGTGATCAACGTCGCCAATCGCGGCCCGAACACCGCGGCCGAGGTGATCGCCAAACTCTGCTCGGAGTTGCGACCGGTTTGATTGAGCCTAGCATGGCCGCTGAGCGGAGAATGGTCCATTTTTCCTAGTGAGGAGCGTAGCCATGACAAAGATGGCAACGGTACAAGCCCAGCAGATGTGGGAGTACATGAGCATCACGCGCAAGACCGAGGATTTCCTGGTCACCGAGCTCAACGAGGCCGGCGAGCTCGGCTGGGAGATGGTCGCCGCGGCCTACCGCAAGGACACCAAAAGTGTGGCGGGCACCTACTGCTGGACGGCGCTGCTGAAGCGGCCCCTGGTGCCTCACGGGCAGCCCAAACCCTCCGAGTCAGCCATCGGCGCGGCACCCCGCGCCGGATTCCCCGCCGCAACGCCACCCTCGGCACAAGACGCCGAAGAGAGCATCTTCGACGTTCGGCCCGAGCCAGACGAGGAAGAACCCACCGGCGACCAGAGCTAAGCACGCGGGGTACCACTGGCTGAGTTCGAGATCTCGATCGAGTCGTTCGCCAGCCAGTGCTTTGTCCCGGATCGCGAAGCCTCAGAACAACGCCCGCATCGAGATCTGCGACCAGGTCTCGAACTGGTCCAAGTCGGCCATGATCTCGGCAACCGGTCGAAAGCCGCTCTCGATGATCTCCGTTTCGCGCGAGCGGACCGCGGGCCGCTCGACTTCGAAAAGATGGACCAGTCCCAGATGGACCTGGCCGACGGGCGTCTGGTCGTCGTTGATCAACCCAACGCATCGGGCGCGATAAGGCGTGTCGATGGCGACCTCTTCTTCCAGTTCGCGACGCATGCCTTCCTGGAACGGGTCGGAAAAGGGGGATAGGTCCAATTTGTGCGAAGCACCCTCTGGGCCGTTGCCGGCAAATTGGACCTGTCCCCCTTTTCCGACCTGTCCCCCTTTTCCGACGTCGGTCGACGAGATGTGGCCGCCGATGCCGACGCTCCGCAGATGGTGCAGCCGTCCCTCGCCCTGGCCTCGGCCCCGGGTGTACTGAAAGACCGACTCTCCGCCCGTTGCGTCGCGATGGAGAAAGATCACGTAGGGAATGAGTTGCTTCAGGCCCGGGTCTTCTTCGACCTGGCCACGCGGTCGAAACATGACGTTCGCCGGATCGAGCAAGTCGCCCAGATAGCGATCGACCTCGTGGGTGAATCCTTGAAAATGGCCAAGCCGGTGAAGCAGCTCGGTGGGCACGACCAGGACGTTTTCGGCGGGAGGCTCGGACACGGCAATTCCTCAGCAGACAGTGGGACACAACTCGGTGAATCGTCTCCGACCGAGTATACGTGCTGAGCGCCATCTGAAAAGGGTGGGCCCGGGCATCATCCGGTGGCGGGGGAGTCCAGAGTCCCAATGGCAGCGGCGTACTGAGCTAGCCGTGGTCTATTCAACGTCAAGACCGAGTTGGCGCAAGAGTTCAAGAGCCTTCTCTTCGTTGCCGTTGTCGCACTTGGAACCTTTCTTGCGGTGAAGCCTCACGAGGGCCTCTTTGTGGTCCGACCCGGCCTCGCGGAAGGCGTCATAAGTGGCGGCAAGCTCAAGTACGACCGTCGATGCGTCTTTAAGGAAATCGATTTGGCGTCGGAATTGTCCGACGTCCGGCAGATCGGCCGATGTTCTCGCTCGCAAGATATAATAAGGGTTGCCCTCGCGGGACATTGTGCCAGTTTCGTCGATCAGGCCAAACGCTTCCAGCAAACCGATATCGGACTGCAACTCCTCGCTGTATGGCCCGTAGAAGTGAATCATGTATGAGTAGTCCGTCGGAAAACCACAGTGCTGGAGCAGTTTGACTTCCTTCTGCAAACGCGTACGGCCAACGACCTCTCCCTCTGGATGCGCAGCAATCAACCCGGCTAGCCAACGACAGTTCTCGATGCTCATGGTTCACTCCTTTGACAGTAATGGTTCCGCATGGTCACGAATCTCTTCTCTCACCGAGGCAGGATAATAGTAGCGGACGAGTGTGTATTTCCTTGTCAACGCATGTTTCACGCTCTCCGAACGCTCACTCAACTCTTGATATTCGCCCCGGGAAGTTTCCACGCAAATCTGCGTTGCCGGATTATCGTGGTCCGGATTGTAGAGTTTGTAAGGCGTGTCGCTGGGCGTGTCGTCAGCAAGAGCAAAGTCAGTTTCAAATCCGGCTGTAGAGATGATACTCTTGGCCTTTTCGCAGAACTGGACTACTCCCGGTGAAGCCAAGTCCGTAACATCTGTTGCTTTGAACAACTGCCGGTGAAGCAGCCCGGATGCCAGCTCAGCGAGGACGCGATCGGAAGACTTGGTGCAGGCCTTGGCAAATTCGGTCAGCGAATGGTCATCCAGCAGTAGGTAATCGTCTAGGGGGATACTCCCCTGTTCAAACACCGCGCACACAGCCGATGGTGCATCAGGGACTACCTGTTTACGGCCACACTCGCTGGTTTCGGCCTCGAGACATTTCTTGAACCTCGAAAACAACAGCCGGAGCATGACTTCAGCAGCACGTGTCGTCTTGTGGTAGTACACGCTACGATACATGTGATATCGAGCAAAGACATAGGTCTCGCCAGCATACAGAGCCTTGCGGTCCAGAAAGAACCGTCCCTTCTCATCATCGACGCCGAGATGTTGAAGTATCCACTCGATATCGAACCGTCCATACTCGGCACCCGTCGAATAGCTGTCACGGAGCAGGTAATCAAAACGATCAGCGTCCAGTTGGCTCGATACGATTTGCACTAGAAAGCGAGGTACTTCCGCATCTTCTCGGTCGTCCTCATTCAGATCCTCATCAAAGAAGACCTTCAGCCGATCCGGCAGTTTCGGATCGGTGGCCTTCAGTACTCCTGATACCGAGTTCACATCGGTATCATCTGAGGTGATAATCTCCAGTGTCCTTTTTTCATGCTTCTCGCGTGTGGCCTTCTCGAAAGCGTGCGAGAAGGGACCGTGTCCAATGTCATGAAGTAACGCCGCCGCCAGGACAACCATACGCTGATCATTGTCAACACACTTGGGGCAGAGCTTGGCAACACGGTCGAGTATACGGCGAGCAATGTGCATCACGCCGATCGAGTGGGCGAAACGGCTATGGTCGGCACCTGGAAAGACCAGTTGGCTCAGACCAAGCTGTTTGATCCTACGCAGTCGCTGAAACTCCTTCGTGTTGATCAGGTTCAGCAGCAACTTGTCCGCCGGATCGTCCTCAAAGGGAACAATATTATGAACCGGATCGCGGATAATTTTCGGCCAATTGCTGCTCATTGTCGTTGCCCCGTTTGCGAACCGGCGTTTCTTGGTGCGCTTCCTGGAAGACGCGGAGAGCCACCCAGAGATGCAGATCAAGGGCCATTCTCATTCTACGGATGTGTACACATGAACACAGTCTGTGTCAAGATCCTTCCGCCCCGAAAAACCTACTCATCGCAAAAGTACACCTTTCGGAAGGGTGTGCTGTCGTAGCGACGAGCACAAGCCACCCAGAAGGTAACGTGAACAATAGGACGTCACAAGTATGGCTAGGTGTCAAATACGACCGACCTGCATTCGTCGCAATACCGTGCCTGGCTTCAAAGAGCATGCTTGAGAGATACCTTTCCCTCTGGCTAGGTACCAGGGGGTGCCCGTGTGTCCCCAAATCCCGTCAGACGATCAACATCGCGTCGCCGTAGCTGTAGAAGCGATACTGCTCGCGGATGGCCT
>CAZWWC010000010.1:0-29797 GCA_964637625.1 uncultured Planctomycetaceae bacterium | reverse complement strand
AGTTCAACCTGATCAAGGGATTCTGGGTCGCCGTCATCGCCGGCGTGCTGAGTGCATGCATGAGTTACGGCATAGCGTCCGGAGATCCCATCAAGGTGATGGCCGCGAAGCTGGGTAGCACCGAGTTGTGGAAGGGAACGCCGACGCTCATCGTGGTTCTGGCCGGCGCGTTCACAACAAACTTTATCTGGTGTATTTGGCTGAACTTCAAGAACGGTTCGGTGCGTGACTACCTCAACCTGAAAGACATACCGCTTCCGACGCTTCTGGCCAACTACTGCTTCTCGGCCATGGCCGGAATCATGTGGTACTTGCAGTTCATGTTCTACACCATGGGCGACACGCAGATGGGCAAGTACGGCTTCGCCAGTTGGTCGCTTCTCATGGCGTTCGTCATTATCTTCAGCAACCTCTGGGGCCTGGCGTTGCGCGAGTGGCAGGGTGTCAATCGGCGAATCCTGAACATGATCCTGGGCGGTATTGCCGTACTCATCCTCTCGACGATCATCATTGGCCTTGGCAGCTACCTCAAGCAAGAGCAGGAAAAAGAATCTGAAAAGGCTCCTCCGGCGGCAGCTGCAATCTTAGAACCCAGCGAACAAGAACGATGGCAACCAACATGACCACACGCAAGGAAACCATGACTTCGCGAGAGCGTATCCTGGCGGCGATCAATCACCAGACACCCGACCGCGTGCCGATCGACCTGGGCGGCAACCAGACGGGCATCCATAAGTTCGCTTATCAAGCCTTGATCGATCATCTGGGCATCGAAGACGATATTCGCATTATGGACGCCGTGCAGCAGTTGGCCCAGCCCTGCGAAGCGCTGCTGCGGCGGTTTCACGTCGACACCCGATACATCGCCGCCGGCGCGGCCGCTGGCTTCGACGGCACGATCAAGACCAATCATCGCAACGGCCGCCTTTGGCACGATCTCGCCGATGAGTTCGGCGTGGTCTGGTCGATGCCCGACGATCAGCGGCTCTACATGGACATCTCGCACCACCCCCTGGCCGACGCCACCATCGAGGATTTGAACGAATATCCCTTCCCGAAAGGCGACGATCCGGGCCGGTTCGAGGGCTTGCGCGAGCGAGCTTTGCAGATTCGCAACGAGACCCCTTACGCCCTGGTCAGCGGCATCTCGGGCGTCATCTACGAAACGTGCTGGTACATGCGGGGACTGGAAGCGTGGTACATCGACCTGTTGACCCAGCCCGAGTTCTGCGAAGCCCTGCTCGACCAGACGCTGAAGTTCTGGATGGACTGGTTTCGCGTGTTCCTCGACGAGGTGGGTGACCTGGTCGACGTGATCATGATAGGCGACGACCTGGCCGGCCAGGACGGCCCGCTCTTCCGACCCACCATTTACCGCCAGATCGTCAAGCCGCGCCAGAAGCAACTCGTGCAATACATTCGCTCGCGCACCGGGGCCAAGATCTGGTACCACACCTGCGGCGCGTGCCGGGAGTTCATCCCCGATCTGCTTGACAACGGCGCCGATATCCTCAATCCGGTTCAAATCGGTGCCGCGGGAATGGACCCGGCCGAGTTGAAGAAACAGTTCGGCGATCAGATGGTCCTCTGGGGCGGGGCCATCGACGCCCAGCACGTGCTTCCCGCGGCTAAGCCCGAGACGATTCGAGAACACGTCCGACGCCACCTGGAGATCTTCAAACCTGGCGGCGGTTACGTCTTCAACAATGTCCACAACATCCAGGCCGGCGTGCCCCCGGAAAACATCGTCGCGATGTACGACGCGGCCTACGAGTTCGGATTCTACGGCTAGGAAGCTATCTCAAAACCCAGTTCATGGTTGTCATCCTGAGCGAAGCGAAGGATCTGAAGCGAAGCATCTCAAGTCTTTCAGTGCCAAAGAGATCCTTCGCTTCGCTCAGGATGACAGACAAAGGCCAAAAGGAATTTTGAGATAGTTTGTAAGTCTCCACGAGGCTTGGCCCGAGAATGGGAGGGCGAGGCTCCGGCCGAGCCGCAACGCGGGGTGCCATGGGCGGCTTGTCCGCCCTTGCCCCAACATGGTCTTGCGGCGGCCCCGATATCATCGGGACCGCTGGCACCTGACCGTATAGAACTTCTGCAAACAAGCAGTGGTTCGCAGCATGGAGGTTCGTATGAAAACAGCGACTATCGAAAACGCCTACGCCCTGGCCAAAGAGCATTACGCCCAGTTCGGCGTCGACACCGAGGAAGCCATGCAAACCCTCGCCGCGGTGTCCATCTCGCTGCACTGCTGGCAGGGTGACGACGTCGGCGGGTTCGAGCACGCCGGAGCACTGGCCGACGGCGGCATCATGGCCACGGGCAACTATCCCGGCAAGGCCAGAGACCCGGACGAGCTCCGCGCCGATGTCGAGAAGGTCCTCAGTCTCCTGCCCGGCCGGCACCGTCTGAACCTGCACGCGATGTACCTCGAAACCGGTGGGCAAAAGGTCGATCGCGACCAGATCGAGCCAAAACACTTTCAGACGTGGATCGACTGGGCCAAGGACCAGCAGATCGGGATGGACTTCAACCCGACCTGCTTCGCACACCCCAAGGCGGCCGACGGCTTCACGCTGGCCCATCGCGATCCGGGCATCCGACAATTCTGGATCGACCATGGCATCGCCTGCCGCAAAATCGGCCAGGAAATCGGCCGGCAGCTCGGCACGACCTGCATTACCAATTTCTGGATTCCCGACGGCTTCAAAGACGTCACGATCGACCGGCTCGGCCCCCGCCGGCTGCTTGAGCAGTCGCTCGATGCTATCTTCGCCGAGCCGATCGACCCGGCCTGTAACCGCGACGCGATGGAAAGCAAGCTCTTTGGGATCGGCTCGGAGACCTACGTGGTCGGCTCGCACGAATTCTACCTGGGCTATGCCGTGCGGAAGGGCAAACTGCTCTGCCTCGACGCGGGCCACTTCCACCCCACCGAGTCGATCGCCGACAAAATCTCCTCCGTGCTGCTCTTCCTTGACGAGATCCTCCTGCACGTCAGCCGCGGCGTCCGCTGGGACAGCGACCACGTCGTCACGGCGACCGACGATCTTCGGGCGATCGCCGAGGAGATCGTCCGCGGCGAGTTCCTCCGGCGCGTGCACATCGGGCTGGACTTCTTCGACGCCAGCATCAACCGCATCGCCGCCTGGACCATCGGCACCCGGGCGATGATCCGTCAACTGCTGATCGCCTTGTTGGAGCCGACCGCGCGACTGCGGCAGATGGAAACCGAGGGCGACTTCACGTCCCGGCTGGCCCTGGTCGAGGAACTCAAGACGCTTCCCTTCGGCGCCGTCTGGGACTACTACTGTCTGACCCACGAAGCCCCGGTCGGCACCGACTGGATGCGCGAGGCCCGGGAGTACGAGGAAAGCGTGCTCAGCAAGCGGGCCTGAGACGTCCGCTGAGAGTCGCAGCATCTTTGTGTGCCACCCCGGCGCGCCGGGGAAGCAGTGTGGAATCGTCCAGAAGGGGCACCCGCGAGTAGTGTGAGCTACTGCTCGTCCTTCTGCTCATCCTGCTTCCCTTCGTTCTCTTCATCCTTCTTCCCCTTCCAGACCTCCTTCAGATCGTCCGAGAACTGGTTGCGGATGCCTTCGTCGGCAAGGATGTCGTCGGTGGCGTCGATCAGTTCATGGCGGTTGAAAACGAGTAGCTCATAGCGGCCGCACAGTTCGACCGTGAGATATTCCCCTTCCGCGTCGCGGATCAATTCGACGACGTGGGCCAGATTCTTGACCTTCGTGCCGTTGATCTTCTCGACCAGCGCGAACATCTCGCTGTCGTAGCCCTTGGAAATCTCGTTCGGAAACAACCGATATCCCAGGATAATCAGCTCTTCGCCTGGAAAGGCCTGCCGGTCGAATTGACGCGAGGGGACGGGGTTTCCGTAGTAGCGCAGGTACGTTTCCAACGGGCCGGCCAGCTTCGAGGCCAACTCTTGCGTCACCGGAGTGAACACCATCGGCCCGTGGATGAAATAGCGAGGATAGTCGTTGCCCAAAAACGGCATCAGAAGGTCGATCTTGCTGCCGACCGGGACTTCCATGTCGACCGTGGTTCCGTCGCGGAAGACCTTCAGGGGAATCTTGCCGTCGGCGGCCAATTTCGGGATGAGATAGGAGAATCGCAAGCGTAGATCGTCGCGGATTTTCACGTCGCCTTGCTGGTCGATTTCGTGCTCGCCGATGTGGGTGATGACGTCCCATCGTCGGAGCGGGCAGGCGTCCTCGGAGACGCGCAGATCACGGATCATCAGACCACCCTCTCCCTTGGCCAGCCCCAACCTCGCGCGCAGGGCTTCGTTCTCGGTGGTTTGAAACCAGACGGAGCGAAGTGCCGGCTTGCCGTCGTAGGTGCCGTCGGCAACATCCTCGAGAAAACGCGTGATCTCCTCGGCCGCGATGAGATAGCCGATGTTGTCGGCCTGACTGATCTTACTGAAGACCAATCCGATGATCTTGCCGTCGACGATGGCCGGACCTCCGCTGTTGCCCGGGTTCAGCGCCGCATCGACTTGGATGCGCAGTGCAGCCCCGCTGTAGCTCAATCTCGCGTATTCGATTCGCGAGATGATTCCCTCGGTGATCGAGAGCTGGTCTCCGCCTTCGGGATAGCCGTAGACGTTTACCGTGTCCTTGACACTGGGGATCACGTCGGTCAACGGCAGCGGGTTGCGACCGTCGAAGAAAGACTCATCCTTGACGGTCACGATGGCCAGATCCAGGTCGGGCGCGATGAACTGCACCTTGCCGGTCACTTTGTCGGTCGTTTGGTTTGCCTGAACGAATACCTGGCTGGCGTGCATGACCACGTGGGCATTGGTCAGGATCCGATTTCCCTCGATGATCACACCCGAGCCGGACGTCTTGGTCGAATTGGCCTTCTTCCAGGGGCGCACCAGGTCGGGTGGTCGCTTGGTCACGTGCAGTTTGACCAGCGAGTCGCTGACCACGTCCTTGGCCACGGCGCCGGTGGAAGCCAGTACGCACACTATTCCAATGATCCAGCCGCTGAGTTTCATGTTCATTCCTCCCACGGAAGTTCGTCTATGGATTGTCATGTTCCGATACGATTGTAGTATTCTGAAGCCCGATTGTACAGCCCTCGGCGGGGTAAATTGAGGGCTAAGAAGGGTGCCTGCTGAGGCTGAAGATCGGCAGCATCAGTGCCAGGCCGATTCCGCCAACGACGACGCCCATGACCGCGATCATGACCGGTTCGATCAAGGCGGTGGTGGTCTTCAGCGAGGCCTCGACTTCTTGATCGTAGTAGCTGCTGACCCGCTCGAGCACGTAGTCCAGTTTCCCGGTTTCCTCACCGGAGGCAATCATCTGGACCAACACGTTGGGCACCAGCGGATGGCCCGCCATGGCTTCGTGGATGCGTTGCCCGGCCGTGACCTGCTCGAGCACGTTATCCCACATTTTCTTGTAGTGGATGTTGGCCGCCACCTCGGCCGACAGGTTGATCGATTCGACGACCGACACGCCCGAGGCAATCATGGTGGCCAGGGTGCGGATGCTTCGGCTGATCACGACCTTGCGATAGGTCTTGCCGATCAGGGGAAAGTTGATCTTAACCCAATCCCAGGCCATTTGCCCTTGCTCGGTCCGTTTCCCGAAAAAGAAGCCGACGATGAGCGATACGGCCAGCGCGGCCCAGAGGAACCAATAATCGAGCAGCACGGCGGAGACGCCCATCAAGATCTTGGTGGGGCCCGGCAATTCGGCTCCTCGGGCCTTGAAGAGCGGGATGAACTTGGGCATGATATAGGTCAGCAGAAAGATGGTTACGCCGATGGCCACGACGGCCATGACCGAAGGGTAGGCCATGGCTGCCCGGATTCTGCCGCGGGCTTCGACTTCTTTTCGAAGATAGCCGGCGATCCGTTCAAGCATTTCGCCCAGGGTCCCGGTGGCCTCGGCCGCCTTGACCAGTGAGACATAGGTCTGATTGAACTGTTTGGGGTGTTTGGCCAGCGCCGAGGAGAAATCCCCGCCGGCTTCGACCGATTTGTGGAGATCTTCGAGGATTTTGCGCAGCCTGGGGTTTTCTTCCTGTGCGATGACGCCCGCCAGCGCCGTCGAGAGCGTAATGCCGGTGTCGACCATGATCGACAGTTGGCTGGTCGCATAGATGATTTCCTTCTTGGAAACGTGTCGTTGCAGCAGCGGGCTGGCTTCGCGTTCTTCCAGATCGAGGACTTCGAACCCGTCGCGGCGCAGTTGTTGCGCGGCGTCGTCGACGCTCGTGGCGTCGAGCATGCCTTCATGCGTATTCCCCAGGGGATCGCGGACGCGATATTGATAGGTCATGGTCGGATGCCTTCCCCCAACGCGGTCACGTCATGGTTAGCCGGCCCCGGCGCGCCGGGGCCCGCCGTTGGAATGGTCAAACTCTATCAACGCCGTCCCGGCGCGCCGGGAGCGGCTAACCGGTAACGGTCAGAATGTCGCGATGTCACATTAGTGATCATCTGTCGTGTCATTAGGATGCTTCACCGCAGGTCGCCGGCAATCTGGAAGACTTCCTCGATGGTGGTAATGCCCTCTCGAACCTTTCGAAATCCGTCGTGGCGCAAGGTGACCATGCCTTCCTCCAAGGCGACCTTCTTGATACTGCCGGTTGTCGGATTGCGCGAGATGATGTCGCGCAGTTCATCGTCAACGGGCAGGAGTTCGTGCACGGCGATACGGCCCTTGAAACCCGTGTTCCGGCAGTTCTTGCAGCCGATTCCCTTGTAAAACTTCTCGCACTTATAGCCCATGCGCTCCAACGTGCGGCGGGTGTTTCGCGCCGGCTCGTAGACTTCGCGGCATTTGTGACATACACGTCGCAAGAGGCGCTGGGCAAGGACCATGTTCAACGCGGCACCGATCAGATAGGACTCGACGCCCATGTTGACCAGCCGCGTGACGGCCGAACAGGCGTCGTTCGTGTGAAGCGTGCTGAAAACCAGGTGGCCGGTCAACGCCGCTTGAATGGCGGTTCGGGCCGTCTCCTCGTCGCGGATTTCGCCGACCATGATGATGTCGGGGTCCTGCCGCAAAATGGTGCGCAGCGCCTTGGA
This sequence comes from uncultured Planctomycetaceae bacterium, assembly GCA_964637625.1. Taxonomy (GTDB): domain Bacteria; phylum Planctomycetota; class Planctomycetia; order Pirellulales; family Thermoguttaceae; genus UBA11386. The sequence continues at coordinate 22,719 of CAZWWC010000010.1, read as the reverse complement.
GAACGTCAATCCGATCTTGCTTTGGACTTGAAACTGGTTGATCAGAGCCAAATGGTATTCGATCGGGTCCTCGACGGTGCACACGTTGTTTTCCATCGAGCTAATGGCGTTCAGCGCGGCGTAGAGGGTCGTCGATTTACCGCTTCCGGTCGGGCCGGTCACCAGGATGATGCCGTTGGGGGCCAGGATCTGGCGCTGGAACGCGGCCAGAACGTCCTCGGCAAACCCCAGTTCTTCCAGGTTGAGCGAGATGGTCCGTGTGTCGAGCACTCGGATGACCGTCTTTTCGCCGCGCGACGTGGGAAAAGTGCTCACGCGCAAGTCGATCTTGCGCCCTTCGAGCATGACGTGTACGCGGCCGTCCTGAGGCATTCGTCGCTCGCTGATGTCCATCGACGCCATGATCTTCACGCGGCTGTTCACCGCCGGCAACAGATGCTGGGGCACTTCAAGCGACTTGTGCAGGCGCCCGTCGATACGATAGCGCACGCGCAGGCAACGCTCCGCCGGCTCGATGTGAATGTCGCTCGCGCCCTCTCGGACGGCGTTGAAGATGATGTAGTTGACCAGTCGGATGACGGGCGACTGACCGGCGATCTCCTCCACGTCGCCGATGTCCTCGATCGCCTCCTCAATCAGCGTCACGTCGGCCGACTCGGAGTCTTCAATGATGTCGTCGATCACGAAGACCTTGGAGTTGGGCAAACCGGTGATCATGCGGCGGATGTCGCGCGGCGTCGAGGCGACGATCTGGACGTCGAGATTGGTCAGCCCACGTATTTCGTCGACCAGAAACAGGTTCGACGGTTCGGACACGGCGATGACCAACGTGCCGCGAACACTGAACAACGGCATGACCAGGTTGTTCTCGACGTACTCGCGAGGCAGCACGTCGACCACCTTGGGATCGTACATGCGTGCGTCGAGCTTCGCGTAGGGTACGCCGTACTCGGCTGCCAGACATTCGACGATGTGGTCTTCCGTGCAATAGTCCAGCTCGACGAGCAACTCGCCCAACAGCTTGCTGCGCCCCCGCCTCTTCTGCTCCTTGAGCGCGTCGTGCAGCTGTTCCTCGGTGAGATATCCCTCGGCGACCAAGAGGTCGCCAAGGCGGCGTGGCGCGCTGACACTGGTACTGGCCATGACGGGACTTCTCAATGCTACGACGCTAAGTCGACCACGGAGGCACGGAGAACACGGAGTCTAAAGTGAATTGCTGGGACTATTCATGCGCTTCCGGAAATGGAACACCAAGATCGGATCAAGCCACATGCCTTCGGGACGTTCCGTCGGACATCTCGTGGCATCCGAAACAGTCTTGTTTACGCGATCCTCCGTGTCCTCTCCTCCCGATTCATCGGGACCGGGATGGTTTTTCTCCCGGTCGTCGGCGAGTTGGCGCTGTGGGATTCATGACCTAGTGAAAACTCTTGACGGCGTCGATGACGCTTTGGAACACGTCGATCTGCTGGTCGACTCGCGTGATTTCCAGAATCTTGCGATTGGTCGTGTTGGTTGCCGCAATCTTGATCTGGCCTCCTCGTTTCCGCAACGTGTCCTGCGCATCCAACAAGGCTGTCAAACCCTCACTATCGAAATTCTCGGTACTGTCAACGTCCAAGACAATGTTGCTTCGATCGAGCGTGGGCAAATAGGCTTCGAACTGTTCGGCTATTTCTCCGGCAAGTTCCTCGGGTGTGTGAACCACGATGACGTCGCCAAAAATCTCACTGGGCAAGTTCAACATGCTCTGTTGTCCTTCGTCCGAGTCGAGTCGGAAAGCAACGCCGGCTTCTCGCAAGGCCGGTAGCCGCGCAGGCCACTCCTACAAACAGTCCACTCCCACGATCGGCTCACTTGTGCAGGAGCACGATGCTTGCTCTTGTTCCCCAAGGATACGCTCGATGGTCTCGAGCAATTGGCGCGGGCTGAAGGGCTTGGCGATCAGTTCGCGGATACTCAATCGTTCGGCCAAGTCGTCACCCTCAAGCTCAAAACCCTTTGCCGTCAGCATGAGGACGGGCAAGTCGCGGGTCGCCTCGTGCCGCCGCATGCGATCAACCAGACCCAAACCGTCCAGACGCGGCATTTGACAGTCGGTCACAAGAATGTCAGGGCAATCGGCCTGGATCATCTCCCAGGCTTCTTGGCCGTCGCTGGCAATGCGGACGTCGTAGCCGGCCTTCTTGATCTTGAACTCCGCCGCTCGAAGTATCGGGATATCATCATCACACAAGAGCACTTTCTTTATCATGACTTCATTCTCCGTGTCCGTTCGGGAAGGGAGCTCTCTACCCGCGTATTCGCGTCCTTGTCGGTTGCCTTCAAGACATCTGACCACTGCCGGGAATCGTTATGGCGAACGTGCTCCCCCGACCCAAAACACTCTGCACCGTCAGGGTGCCCCCATGGACGTCCTCGACGATATGCTTGGCCAGCGGCAATCCCAAACCGGTGCCGGAGGCCATGTCCTTGTCTTTCTTCACGCGGTAGAACTTCTCAAACACGCGCTTGGCGTCTTCTTTCGACAATCCCACGCCCGTGTCCTCCACTTCGAAACGAACGTCCATATCGAGCATGCGGCTGCGCAACGTGACGTTGCCGCCGTTGGGTGTGTACTTGATGGCGTTCGAAAGCAGGTTGATTGCTGCCTGCAAGAGCAGGTCCCGATCGGCCAGCAGTCCGAGGTACATTCGGCTCAGATCAGCGACCAGTGCGATCTGTTTGGCTTCGGCGGCCGGGCGCACGACGTTGAGGGCTTCCTCGAGGAGTTCGTTCAGCGGTCTTGGCTTCTTGTCGACCTTGACCACCCCGGCCTCCATCCGAGCCAAGTTCAGCAGGTTCTCCACCAGCCGCTGCAGGCGCTCTGCTTGGCTGCTGATGACTTGGAGGAACTCCTCACGCGTGTTTTCATCCTCGGCTTCGCCGTCGACGAGCAACTCGACGTAGGCCTTGATTCCGGCCAAGGGCGTTTTCATTTCGTGGCTCACCGAGGACACGAATTCGGCGTTGCGGCGTTGCAACACTTTCGTCTCGCCGATGTCCCGCAAGACCGCCACGGCGCCGACCGCCTCTGGGTTGCCGCCCGAAGCGTCGGGTGTGTCGGCGACCAGTTTGCGCGCGCTGACCCGATACCAGGCGCCTTGACCCGAGTCGTCGGCAATCTCGATCTCATCGTTAGAGGTCTCGACATTCGTGCGGTGACTGGTCGTCGTCAGAAGGTTGATCAGATTCTCGCACTTGACCAACTGGGCAAGCGATCGAGTTTCCGTCGACTCCGTGTTGAAGTCCAACAGGGCTTCGGCGCTCGGGTTGGCCAGCACCACGTCGTCGAATCGATCGATCGCCAGGATCGGCTCATCGAGACTGCACAGAATCGCCTTGATCTGATCTCGCTCACTGCACGCCCGGTGACAACGTATCTCCGCCGCGTTTCGGACATGCTCCAGCTCCTGCACCTGCTCGCATGCGCCGGCCAGTGAAGTTCTCAACCGATCGGCCGCGTCCCGCAGCGGATGGTCGGCCGGCAGCGAAAGCACCTTGTTGTCGATGGTCTCGGCGGAGAACTCGCTCGGGGAGATGCGACCGAGATGGTCGAAGTAGCGGTGCGCCGCCTTCAGACGCTGTTGCATCGGCCAGACCAATACAAACGTGGCGACCCCGGTAAGCGCCGCCGCGACGGCGAACATCACTAATCGTACCAACCAGAAATCCTGGTCGACGAACAATCCGCCCAGAAAGGCAAGAGCCAGGCTGCCCGAAAACACCATGGCCAACAGGGCTAGCACGTCGTAATACTTGGCGTTGCTCATCGACATTCTCTGACGCACGTCGTCACTTGAAACGCGCGTCGGTTTCTACCAAATAAGCGTAATTTTCCTCGGACAAAACACGCGTTCTCAAGCAATCATTGGTATGGTACGCGTTCTCGTTGGAAACGGGGTCCCCACGTGGCACACAGCGCGCTTGCCCGCAGGGCAGACACGCCGCACCACGCTATTTCAATCATCGATCGACAAAGGAGGTCACTTGGTTGCACAATGGAAACACCACCGCGCTTGCTTCTGCAGTATGCGCCGAGCACACTGAAGAGCGGGAATGACCATTGTGTTTAGGGATGATCGCTTCAGACCGTGATCACCGAAGCGAGTCGTGCACGCCGCTCATGTGGCCAGCGGCCAAGCTCGGGCTGATTCGTCGGGCCTCGGCAAAACACGCCTCGGCCGCTTCGGATTGCCCGAGCTTCGTGTACGTGCACCCCAATAAAAAGTAGGCCAGCGCATCCGACTTGTCCAACGAAAGTGCTTGCTGCAGCACAAGTTGGGAAGACTCGTAGTCCCCTTGGCGGTAGTAGGCTGTCCCCAGCGTTCGCAGGAGCGGAGTCCAGTTGGGGAAAGCCACCAACGCCTCCTGGGCCATGACCATGGCCACCTGGGGACTGCGCCGGCGCAATGCCGCGATCGCGGCAGTGGTGGGAATCTGTGGATTGTCCGGATCAAGGGCGGCTGCTTGCCGAAAATGGACCAACGCACGCTCCGGGGCGCCGTCGGCCAAACACGTCTCAACTCGCCGCAGGAGTTCGGCAACACTCGTGCGACCGCCGTCATTGGCGCCATCGCGATCTTCGGCACCAACCGCGCGCGTTGTACGACCAGACCCCTGCTGGCTCGATATCGGCCGGTCACGAGCCGGTTCCACACCTGCCGTGGGAACGACCGATCCCGTCGATTGCATCGTAGCCCGATGAGCCGATGGATCGGACGCGACGTGGTCCGGGCCACCCGCAGGAGGCTGATTTTGCTCGGCGGCCAATTTCGTTGCCCGATCAGAGTGCGCCCACGCGTCTTTTGGCCGGTTCAGCTTTTCCAAGAGGACGCCCATCACGTGGTGGACTTTTGGATCATCGGGAAAATCGGCAAGAGCCGTCTCGAGCTGCGCGAGTGCCTCTCGACGGTGGCCCTGCTCAAGATGAACTTTCCCCAGCAAGAGTCGCCCGTCACGGTGCCGGGGAGTCCGCCGGAGAAGGCGCTCGAGGTTGGCCTGGCTGCCCGGCAGGTCGCCTCGATTCCAGGCGGCCTGGGCAGCTTGAAACTCGGCGTAAGCCCGCTTGCGTTCGAATTCTTCAATGGCTGCCGCCTCACGCTGCTTTCGCTCGGCAGACACTTCTTCGATAGGCGGCCCAGGCAGGGAAATGGACCGGCATCCGGCCAACAGTATAACCGTGACGAGCAAAAACTGATTTGCCCGTGCCGCGTGTTTGTTGCCAGTCATGACAAGCTCCGCAATGTCGGTCGATCCCGATCTATGACGACGGCGAGTGCATGATGCCGGTATCGTGAGTAGGTTCTTCGGAAGACCCGGTGGGCATGCTCGGTCCAGTGCGCAGTGGATTCCGTATGCGAGGATACGTGGAGTTGCCCGGAGTGCCGAGTTGCTCAAGCACCCAGGGCGCCACTTGTGGTCCGTCCATCGCCCCGGAAGGGTGAACCTGGCCCTGTTGGTCCGGACACGACATGCCGTAGGGCTTCCCTAGCCAAATATCGCTGCGCAGTTCGATGGCTTCACGATTGAGGGGGTCGAAGTGGACGGCCAGTTCAGCCATTCGTAAGGCTTTCCGCCGATTACCCTCCGCCCAGATGGTTTTTGCCCGGCGGACGTATTTTCTGGCGAGCGATCGCTTGCCGATCGGAGACATTTTTTCGGCGTAAACGCTTTGGCGATGCTGGAACTCGCAGGCTCCCTTGGCTCCTTCGCAATAGGCCTGGCGCTCCGAGACCACGTTTGGCGTGATCAGGATAATGAGTTCATGACGGTCGGTATCCTCGTCTTTCTCGCGAAAGAGAACACCGATGAGCGGGAGGCTACCCAACAGCGGAATCTGCGAGCGGTCGACTTCCTGCTTATCCTGGATCAAACCGCCGATGACCGCCGTGCAGCCGTCACGGACCATGATATTGGTCGTTACCTGGGTAAGTTCTTTTTCGGGTAGTGCGACGCCTCCTATGTCGGTGATGTCGCCGTCGGAGATTTCGGGATGGACTTCCAACCGGATCATTCCGTCGCTGGAAACGAACGGGCGGATGCGCAGAATGGTACCCAAGTCGAGAAACGCGACGCTCTGTGTGGAGGCTTCCACCGTCTGTGTCGTGGTGTCGAGATAGCCTTTCTGTTTGCCAATTTGGATCTCGGCCGCATGCTTATTGAGAACCATCAGCCGAGGTGTGGAAATGACGTTCGTATCGCCGACCGTTTCCAGGGCATTGATGAACGAGCCTAGCGTTCCGTCGAGAAAGCCGAACTTCAAGCCGCCGTCGAAGTCGACGTCAGCCAGCTTGTCGGGTATCGTTCCCCAGCCAAACTTGAGATCCTGGAATTGACGAAGCAACTGGAAATTGACGCCGAACTTGTTCGTGTCGTCGAGTTTCACGCTGAGGATCATCGCCTCGATGTGGACCTGCAACGGGCGGAGGTCGACCTCGACCACGAGTTGGTCAATTTCCTGCAACACGGCTTCATAGTCGCGGACCAGAATCGCGTCGCTGCCCGCGTAGCTATCGCCGCTCGCGTCGGCGGACGCAACGCCGGCGCCCGCCGCCGTCGTGACGCTGACGATGCCGACGCCCTGCGTCAAGATGGGAGTGATGAGACTTTGGAGTTCGGCGGCCGATACATAATTCGGATGGTAAACCCGCGTGTTGATCTGATCGCTGGTGCGGGCCATCTGGACAAAATCCTCAGGCTTGCCGACGAAGAGGTACCGGCCCTCGCGCTTGGCCAGAAAACCGGTCGACTTGAGAATCGCGTCCAGCGCGCTGTCCAGCCCGACGTCGCTGAGTGTTGCGGAGACCTTGCCTTGTACGCTGGGGCTGGCCAGGATATTCAGACGACCCTCCCTGCTGAGCAAGTCCAGGACTTCGCGGATGTCGGCGTCCAGGATGTTGATCGCAAACCGGCCGTCTCCTTCACGGCCCGTGCGGCGGATCGTGTTCTTCGGCGGCTTCGTCTCGGGTTGGGCGGGAATGGACGAGGGGAAGGCCGGTGGCGCCGGGATGGATTCAAGGCTGCCCGTCTCGTTCTTCTCGCCTAACAAGGCCTTCAGCAACGGCCCGGCCGAAATCGATTTCGTCGAGGTATCCCGGTCGTCGGCCAACGCCGGATAAGCCGTGGCGTAGATCGGCTTTGCTCTGCCGGCAGAGTATCCCCCAGTGGCGGCCGAAGGGTTGACGGTTGTCGAATGGGCTACGGCCGAATCATGCCGTGACGGTTTGGACGCTGTCGTCACGTCCGGGTAGGTTCGACCTGATGGGTGCTTCCACGAAGTGTCAGCCGACTCCCTCCTCGTAGGAGTCTTCGAGAGGGCAACGCTTATCGCCAGCCCCACGCCCACGGCAATGAACACGCCCAGCACGATCAAACGATGATGGCTTCTCATGGGTCTTCCGTGACACCAATTGGGGCAGCTGGTAACCCGTTACGCGGAAACGTGGCCCGATCGCGCTGCGCGGGTGGTCTCGTCAATGGTCCGGCAGAATCGTTATCTCCAAGCGGCCCGACGTTGCCGGCTCGGGCAAACGGACCTCAAATTGCTTCTTCCTTCTTTGCAGCACGATGCTGTCGCTTCGGATTTCAGTGAGTCGAAACTCGATTGGTTTTCCCTCGTGATCCAACTGGATGGTCGCGCCGACCCGATAAGTCCTGCCGTTGACCAGCGCCGCACGGCCGTCCGTCCCGACAATGGTGCTTGAAAGCACCAGCCCGAGGCTCTCCGGATCGGGTATCGACTGGGCCAACGCCACGGCCAACTCCGTCTCCTTTTGCTTCTTCTCGTCTACTGGGACCGTCTTCGAAGGCGGTGGTTCCACCGGGTCAAACGGATGGCGCCGGCCAGGAAGATCGGTAGCCGCCGTCATCCGGGGATCGCTCTTGATCCATTGGCTGACTTCCTTCCATGAGTGCTTCTCCGCCTCGGACTGTTCGTCGCCCGCGGCGTCCAAGGCAACTGGTTTGGCCCCCGACGGTGGGGTCGACGCCGGCGTCGTCGTCTCGTCGCTGCTGGTCGATTTGGGCGTGAGCCATTTCCACACCAAGGGCGCCCAAAACCAAACGGCCACCAGCAACAGAAGGCCCAAAATCGTGGCCTTCTTGGGGCTGACCGTGATCTCACGGAACAGGCGACTACCCAGTCTATCCGGTTTCACTGTGTTCGTGCGGCCGACGCGCACCCAACGGGCACGCCAAGCCGTCTCCTCATTTATCGGTTATCCACAAGCTTTCTCTGATCGGAATCTTCCGGATTATCCATGAAGATCGCCAATCTTATCTGACACGAGATATTTTCCCTATCCTTCTTGGACTTCTCAATTCCTAAATGCTCAATCCAGATGGTCTGCGGCATCTTCTCCAGCTTGCCCAGGAAGGTGAACAGTCGGGGAAACGGGCCGGTGACTTCCATTGACAGGGGGACTCTTGCGATCCGCTCGTGCGCGATGATCGGCTCAGGGTCGAAGCGAGTCGTTCGAAGGCCGGTCGAGCGAGCCAGGGCCGTGATCTTGCCGAGCAACGCGGGCAGATCCCTCCGTGTCGGCACCGTATCTTTCCAATGGGCGATGATGCCCCCCCGGGTCCCGGCCAGTTCGCGTCCCGTGCGTTTGAGCACCGGCAGCAGGGAGGATGATCGATCACAATACTGCTGCATCTGCTTTGCTTCGTCCTGCAGCCGGGCGATCGCTTTCTGAATGGGCAGGAAAACGAGGAAAACCCATGCCGCGACAACGGCCACCAGGGGGATGGTCACGATCAGGCTGTTACGTCGGGAGAGCTTCATCATGATGGTTCCTCTCCCGCCGGCGGCGACTGAAGGTGCGTGGCCCTTGCACGGCTTGTTTCGGCCCGGGGTAATCCTCCGCCGTGCTTGTCGACACGTTTGGTCGGCACGATCGAGTTGTGGACCACACGTACGGATCCGGTCGGACCTCTTGGTTGACCGTAGCCGGGGCGAAGCACCACCACGGCGGTGAAAGACATGCTCCCTTCCGGCTGGTCTTCGTTCTTCCCGGACATGCTTTCCAGCGAATCCAGTTCCGCTTTCACAAACAGCGAACAACGGTCGAGCTTGCCCAAGTACCGATGCAACGCGGCCGGATCCGTCGTGCGCCCCGAGATAACGGCCGATACCCGAGTCGTATCCAACTGCTCGCGAAGCATGGTCAGATCGAGTTCGGCGGGCAACTCGGGTTCGGCTTGCTCGTCGGTTTCCTTTCCTTCGCTGCGCAACCGGGCTTTCTTGCTGCGCGGGCGCAGCGGCGCGTCGACCTTAATCTCCAACTGATTGAGCGTCACGGAATCGGGCAGCGGAGCCAGCAGTGCTGCCAGAACTTGGGTACGCGGCCAGGGGTGGCGGAGATAGGCGAACAAGTCGGCATTACCGGTGGCCTCCTTAACCTCGGACTGGAGTTGAGTCAATTGCTCATCCTGAGCCTTGGCCGACAAGTGTTGGATTGCCAGTTGATCCAGTTGGCTTGTGGCATAACAGAGGCGATAGTACTGAACCAGCGAAGCCACGGAAAGCATCGCGACGAAACCCACAACGACCAATACCCGCCAAAGCTGCACACTACGCTTCGCGTGTTGTTGCCGGTATTCGGTGGGTAGGAAGTCAATGTTGATCATGGCCAGCGCTATCGCCGCGGGTCAATGGTTTTCACGTAGGGCCAAACCGATCGCCATGTCCCACTGGCCGGCGCGCCCGGGAAGCTTCGATTCGGTGAAGGGCCGTGACGGATCGGCCAGTTCACACTCCATGTCGAGCCGGGTGGAAAGCCACTCGGTCAACTCGGAGGAGGCCTCGCCGCCGCCGACGACCACACGCGAAAGCGGTTGGCCTCGAAATGTCACGCTGTAGTAACGCATGCACATGGCCAGGTCGTTGGCCATCGCCTCGAGTACGGGTCGGGTGGCTTTGCCGACGCTCTCTTCGATCTCGGGATCGCGCCGATTCGCCCGGCGATCCCCGCTGTGGCGTCGCAGGGCGGTCGCATCGGCGAGCTTCATTTTGAGATCGCGGGCAACCGCTTCGTCGAGCCGGCGACTCCCGAAATCGACTTGTTTGATGAACCTCGGACTCTCACCCCGCGCGATGACCACGGTCGTACACGATGCACCGATGCTGAGGAACATGGCACACATTTCCTCATCCGAACTGCGACGGAACTGGGCCGAGTAGCATCGCAGCAAGGCGGCCGGCGCGGCGTCGATGGCCACGGCGTTGAGCCGGGTGGCCTCGGCAATCTCCACAAGCAGTTGGAGAGACGGTCGTTGGCACGCCAGGACAATGACTTCGCGCCGAAACGCGTCGCCCTGGCGAACCGTGTCCGCTTCGAAGAAACGGAGTTCGGCTTGATCGGCCTCGAAGGGAAGCCGGTTGGCAGCCTCTTTCACGACGACCTGGCGAAGTTGGTCACCCGTGGTCTGCGGAACACGCATGTTCTGCACAAACAACTCGGAAGTGCTCAGGCAGAAGACGGCATCGCGGCCGCGAAACGCGCGACCTTCGCGAGCCGCCAGCAGCGCGTCGGCCACCTGGCGCGAGCGCGCGGCCGGCTCGGTACGAGCCGCGGGTGGAAGATCCCAACATACGGCCTCGCGGATTCTCAAGCGGTCGGCCGAGAGCTGCACCAATTTGATTGAGCGGCTGCCAACGTCGACGCCGATGGGTGTGACCCCTTGTCGCTTTGACCATCCAACCATATTGTCTTCTCGTACTATGGTTATTCGACTCCGGTGCTACGTCACGCCGCCGCATAAGGTCCATCCGAAGCAGGGTGCAGGGCACCGTTTCCATTTTTCTGTTGTCCTAGGGCGTCTGGGGCGTCTCGGGCAACTCCTCAACCGCCTCTGACGACAGATCGGTGGGCAGGTTCTGCAAATAGGGATGAATCGTCGCCAGGCCCGTGACCGGGTTGACCAGAACCAACGCGTGTCGTTGTCCGGAGCCGGATCCTAGCGTCAACAGCACCATGGAATAGCCGTTGCGAGTGGTCTCTCCCAACGGCCCGAATTCAATGTCGGTGATCGGCTCGGTCGGGCTGCCCGCATGGTACACTCCGGCCAGTTTGACCGGCTCGCCGATGCCGGGCAACTTGTCCAGGCTCACGATGTGTTGGTCGGCTGGATCGTTGGGATTGCGGAAGATCGAGTCGGGCAGCGTGTCCAATGCCCCGTTGGTCCCGGAGTGCTCCAGCACGTATCGGTTATGCGCCACGTCGAACGTCACGACGTAATTGCTGTTGTTGGTGATGGCCAACGACCGGGCATAGGCCAGGTCGGTTGCGACGGTCTGAGCTGCCGCGACCATGGTTTCGTGCTTGCCCGACTCGCTCCAGGGCAACATGACGGCGGTCAGAATAGCCATCACCGCGACCACCATCAGAAGTTCCAGCAACGTGAACCCGGCCGGTCGAGCACCGGTTGACGCGGCACGACGGCGCCCGTGGACCGAGCGCCCCGATCGGACTGCCGGAATCGATGGACAGAAGCGTGGCAACATGAGTACAACAACCCGACACCCGCTGGAGAATCGTGGCCGCGCCCGCTGGTCGGGGCAAGAGGCTCCCAGCGGCCGTGAAACGTTTCTTCAACTCGGGTGTGCTCCCTCGATGGGGAATCGCGTCAATTGGTGTCTACGGCATCCGCAAGCGGTGCTCGGGGTTATCTCTTGCGGCGACTCTACCGGCCGGCGTTCCTGTCAATCGATACGACGACTTGAAGCTTCCCGCTCTTGAGCAGTTTGTTTTGCTCCAGCAGAAGCTTGTTCTGTTTCTTCATTTCCGACACGATCTCCTTGAGTTGGCCGATCATGTCGAGCCGCTGCCCGGCCGAGTCCGCAAACGGGGGAACCTTCGTCCGTGACGGCGGCGCCGCGGCCGAGGTCCCATAAAAGCTTAGCATGCTGCCGACCATCACCGCTGCGGCGATCAATACGGCTCCAATCACGTGACGTTTCATGGCGAACTCTCCCTATTGAATTACGAGTGACGAAGTGGACAAGCGCCCAGAGAGGGTGTAACCGAGACCGTGGCAGGAAGTCAAGGTGAAAACATCCGATCGCCGCCCACGGAGGCAAGGCCGCCAAGGGAAGGGGTGGTGGCCCAACATACTGCCCGCTCACCTCGCCTGCCAGCCACCGCTGTCAGCCGGGACCCTCCTTCCACTGTAGCATTTCCCAGCGCAGGCCGTCGTCGTCGTTTGCGTGGGGTACGTAGATCGGATTGGCCCAGTTGTTCCAGTGGTACCGGACGGGCGTCTCGTCCGGGCTGATCGTGATCTGGGGTGCCGGATTGTAGCCTTGCGTGCCCATCCAGATGGGGAAATAGGATTCCCCGTCGTCGTCATCGTCGTCGCCGCCCTCGTCCTCATAATCTTGGAAAGCAGCGTAGTACCCTACCCAGTCGACCGAATCCCAGTCCAGGCGCATCTTGATGATGAGCTTCTCGGCGACCAGCCGGCCAACCAGGTGGAAGGGAACCGCCGTCGGGCGGTTCTCGACCTTGAATTCATTAAACGCGGCAACCAGCCCCTGGATACTGGTCGCCGAACCCGGCTTGACGAGCACCTTCTCGGCCGTCGCCACCGGCAATCGAACCGGCTCCTCCGTGCCGGCCAGCGCGGGCATGTCGACCGATTGGAACTGGATGTCGGGCCCCTCGAACTTCATGTCACCCTTGCAGAAAAGCGTGCCGCGGACCGAGACGTTGCCCTTCAAGTTGCAAGGCGTGTCGCAATAGAAAAGGCCCAAGGGGTTGGTCAGCGGGTCGGGCTCGAAATTGACGTTCTGTTGGTCTTCGTCCTCCAGCTCCGGAATATCGTACACGGGTCCGCCCGGATAGATCTGATAGGTCGTCAGATTCGCCGGCTTGGTCCAGTCGGACCCAACCAGGTCGATGGAGGTATTGAGTGCCGTAAAACCGAGTGCATAGCGCAGCGGGTAGAAATGGCTGAGATCCTGCTTGTAATAGGGAAGATAGACTCTGCCGTTAATTGGCCGGTAGTCGGGATACCCGTCATAATACATCTCTTTCAGATCGTCAAGATAGTTGTTCCAAACATAGGAGCCATCAGGATAGTCGTCGCCCACGAGCAACTTGTCCTGCAGGCGCAGATATCCGCTGATCTGACAGGGAATCTCCAACTCCGTCGTTCCGCTCTCGGTCTGATAGAAGGTGTAGCTTTCCATTTTCGACCAGTCGCTTGGCGACGCGGACAGTGCGCGAGGAATCAACCGCATGACGGCGTGGACCGTGTGGCTGGCCACGCGGTCCGGGTCGTTGGGGTCTTCGGCGTAGCCGGTGGATTGGACCGTTACCCGATAGGCATAGTCCTCGTAGTCGGCATTGCCCGGTCCGAGCGAAGCATCGCCCGCGACGAACGAAACCGTGAACCGTTCCAAGGCTCCGAGCGTCCGCGTCGCGTCGGTGCCGACTCCTGTCCAGTTGTCTTTGTTCATGGCCCGGACGCCGTACGACAGGCCGGTTATGGCGGCGTGACGCGCCGAGGCACTCAGCGCGGAGTTGTCTTGAATATGCACCGCCGTGCTCTGAGTGCGCAAGATCGCGTAGGAGGCGGCCGTTATGGCGGAGATCAACAACAAGACTACCAGTATCGACATCCCGCCTCGCTCGGCGCGTGCCTCGCGCCTAGCGCAGCGGTGGCCCAGACCGGAAGAAACCGGGCCTTTCCCGGTCCCGATAGATCGGGAGGACTCAGACCCGGGCACCCAACTCCACAATCGAAGGTTTTCAACAGAGCTAGATAGTCTCAAAGCCTAATCCTCCAGCGTGTAATACACGGCGGCCGAATCGAAAAAAGGAATCGCCGTCTGGCCGCTCATACCGCGTGCCTGCGCGTCGCTGCCGGGCATCAATTGCAGCTCGATGCGAAGCCAGGCCTGCCGAAGACCAAGCGTCGAACTGTAGATGTTCTGTACCCAGGGAAGTTGGTCCCAGTCGACCTCGCCGGCCGTGCATTCAGCCAGCTCAGTCTCCGAAGGTCGCAATCGAACGTTGAACCGCACGCATGCACGCTGTTTGTCCGGGGTGTCGCTGCCGTCGGTCGAGGCGGTGCGCACCAGAGGGGTCAGCGCCACCTGGCGGGACGACTCAGAGCCTTTCAAAGCATCAACCTCGGCCAGCCACGCGGTTCGATCGTCGTACGGCGGAACCGTCCTCGTGTCGTCCGGCGCCGTGAGCTGGATAAGCTCGTTGGGCTGTTCAGCGTGTGGGCAGAAAATGACCACTTCGTTGAAACGGGGCAATCCCTCGGGATCCACGGGAGTGCCGGTCGGGTGCCAAACGACCAGCGTATCGGGATACCGATTACCGTCCTGCTCCACGTATAACGGAAGAAAGCCGGGGAACTGGGGGCTCGTGGTTGCCTCGTTCGCCAACCGGGTGATGCGTTCCAGAGTCACGCGGCCATGTTGGATCGCCTCCCCGTGACCCTCTCCGTACTCCGTACCCACCTGCACCGCATGGGCCAACACGGCCAACGCCGCCACCGTCATCCCCATGATGGCCGAAGCCACCAGCAACTCGATCAGCGTCAAACCCGATCGCCCCGCCTTGGGGACCACCGGCGGCCGGCCAGTGCTGCTGGGCAAACGACACCGGCAAGATGCCCGTGGCACACAAGAATGCAATGGCACTGAGGTACTAGGGAACAACAGTGGGAACATAAGGCACTACCCGACGCATCTTGGCCAGTTCGATCGATCCACGTTCGGGATCATTGTAGAGAATGCGGACCTGAACCGCTCGATAGTTGCTTGTTTGGACACCCGAAAGCCCCTCGCTGAGGTCCGACGGATTGACATATTGCACGGAGATCTCCTGCTGCCAACGATCGAGGTAATCATCAGGTACCCGGAATAGCACGCTGCGCTGGCCTTCTTGGCCGTTCTCCGTCCCCAACGGCACGCCATATTCGTCGACCGGCGGCTGCGTGGCCCACGAGTCATAGTCGTCGATGTCGTCGAACCGCTCGCGCGTGCCGGTCTCCGCTTCCCAGGAGGACGGCGTGAAGTTGGTCTGATAGGGCGTCGTGTTCAGAGCCATGTAACGTGTGCCGACCACCTCGTCCATCAGTTGCCGCGCCATGCCCTGCGCAATCATGTGTTGTTCGGTGTGCTCGGTCAACGCGATGTTGCTGTTAAGGCTCAGCAGCAACGCCGCGCCCGCCACGGCCGTGATCGCCAGCGCCACCAGCGCCTCGACAAGCGAGAAGGCCATGCGCCGTGTCCCCCTCGGGCGTTCTCCGCAACGTAAGCGAGATGCGGATCCACGGCGTGGGAAACGTGTGTGCGCGTCGCTGAGCATGTGCGTGTCCACCGGTGTTCGGCTCCGAAGCAGCAAGATGAGGCCCACAATGGCGCAAGACGGCCCGGAGAAGAAAAAAGTGAAAAAAAAGGGACGCAGCGAGGTCCCCTCGTAGCTCCCAGCTATCCTCGCTGCGCCTTGTGACCAACGCCCCTCCCCAAGGCGCGGGTACATTGGAACTATAGTCTGCGCCCAGCGCGTGTCAAACCACGGCAGCGGCTGACCCAACCGAAGCGGTGGGGTTCCTTCGGTGGCCGTGGTTGCCGGCGGAAAAGATGATACGATCTGCCCATCGGCCGCACGTTTTTACCCGGCGGCAGTGAGGCCATCGGACAACAAGCGATGATGCGTGACGGCAACCTCAGTCAGTCAGGCTGTGTGCTTGATGGGGTGCCATGGCCACGTCCCGGCGCGCCGGGATGGCCATGGCGTGTATTGCCGCACTGCCCACATGCCCACGGCAGGCGTGGGCGTGGCACCCAGCTAGCCGAGCCAATCGAGCCCAAGGTCCAACCAGGCAGCCGAATGGGTCAGCGCGCCGACGCTGATCCCCTCCACCCCCGACGCGGCCGTCGCGCGGACGCTGTCCAAGTCGATCCCACCCGAAGCCTCGAGCTCCACCTCCGGAGCGATCCGGTCGCGCAGCGCCACCGCGAGGCGCAATTGGTCGGCGTCCATGTTGTCCAGCAAAACGACGTCGGGCCGGGCGGGCAAAACCGCTTCGAGCTGCCCGAGCGTATCCACCTCGATCTGGACGATCAGACCCGCTTGAAGTGCTCTCGGTACATGCACCTCGACGAACTGCCGGGCTTTCACGACGGCTTCGGCCGGCGTCCATCGGGCGGTTGACCTGCGCGCCGTCGGTCCGTCCCAGAACGGTTCGGCGCCCAGGGCCAGATGGTTGTCTTTAATCAGAATGGCCTCGTAAAGACCCGACCGATGATTTCGCCCGCCCCCGCACCGCACGGCATATTTCTCCAGACGTCGCCAGCCGGGAGTCGTCTTCCGCGTGTCGTAGATCTCGGCCTTCGTGTCCCGCACCACCTCGACGTATCGCCGGGTGAGCGTGGCGATGCCCGACAGGCGGCCAAGCAGGTTCAACATCGCTCTTTCGGCCGTCAACAGCCCGGCTGCCGGCCCCTCGATGCTCGCGATCGTTTGGCCCGGTGCGACCGGCCGGCCGTCCTCGACCTCCGCTTGCCACTCGAGTCGTGGATCGAAGAAATCAAGCGTTACTTCGGCGGCGGGCATCCCGGCGATGACGCCCGCCTCGCGGGCGACAACGGCTGCCCGGGCCAGGGTGTGCTCGCCGACCAGGGCTCGGGTGGTCAAATCGCCCATTCCGCCCAAATCCTCGTCGGCCGCCAGTCGCAGCAGGGCTCGCCAGTCGGCCTCCAATTGTTCATCCCACTCATACTGATGAAACTGCTTCCTCACGAGTCGACCTCGTCTTCGAGCACCATTGTGGATCATTGTCCGAGGGCAGCGTGCCATCTAGAATACCGATTGTCCGTTCATCTCGGAACCCCCGGCTCAATGAGGTGGCTCGCCCTGCCCTGCCCTGGCGACTATGGCTCGCCGGCCGGGCATCGGACATAATAGGGGTCGGTGTTCTGAAATCCCGGGAGGGCGAAGCTCCCGCTGAGCCGGATCATCCATGATGTCTCGCCAGCCGACCCAAAAACCGACAAACGCCCGGGCGCCACGGGCTGCTCGCCGCGTGCCACGGGCTGCTTGCCAGCCAGTGCTGCCGGGCACGCCCTGGCTGCGGCGCGCCGATCAATGCAGCGTGGCGCTGCTGGTCGCGCTGGGTCTGTTTGGCACGGTCGCCTGGTGGTGTTCCCACGGCGGCCCTCGGGGCGAATTGGTCGAGTTCGAGCGGGCCGGGCCGCGCCAAGCCCGGTTCCTGGTCGACGTGAATCGCGCCGACTGGCCCGAGTTGGCCCAACTGCCCGGCATCGGCCCGACGCTTGCCCAACGAATCGTCGAGTCGCGCGACCGAAAAGGCCCGTTTCTCGACCACGGCGATCTGCGTCGCGTCCGGGGCATCGGACCACGCACCGTCGAGCGGCTCCGCCCGTATCTCCATCCGATGGCCGATGAAGAGTCACTGGCCGGGCCGTAATAGTAGGGTCAGTAGTTCCAGATTTGGCTGGGTGATACCTCAACGGGTCATCCTGAGCGAAGCGAAGGATCTCGATGGCCGAGGAGATTCTTCGCTGCGCTCAGAATGACAATGCCGGGTCTCAATAGAATTTGGAACCACTGAGGGTGGGCACCGCCCACCGGAACCACCGATACCGACGTAAGACAATTCCTGGTGGGCGGTGCCCACCCTACCATTGCACACGAGTCGCCAACCGTGTTCCAGCTCGTCAGTCCCTTCCAGCCGGCCGGCGACCAGCCGCAGGCCATCCGGAAGCTTATCGAAGGGCTCAACCAGGGCCAGCCGCAGCAGGTCCTCATGGGCGTGACCGGCTCGGGCAAAACCTTCACCATGGCCAACGTAATCCAGGCCCTCCAGCGCCCCACGCTCGTCATGTCCCACAACAAGACGCTCGCCGCGCAGCTCTACAGCGAGTTCAAGGAGTTCTTTCCCCACAACGCCGTGAGCTACTTCGTCAGCTACTACGACTACTATCAGCCCGAAGCGTACATCCCCCAGCGCGACATCTACATCGAAAAGGACGCCTCGATCAACCAGGAGATCGACCGGCTGCGACTGGCGGCCACCAGCTCACTGGTCAGCCGCCGCGACGTGATCATCGTCGCCAGCGTCTCCTGCATCTATGGGCTGGGCTCGCCCGAGGACTATCGCGAAATGATGGTCGGCCTCTCGGTCGGCGAGGTGGTCGACCGCGACCACGTCCTCCAGAAGCTGGTCGATATTCAATACGAGCGAAACGACATCGCCTTCGAGCCGGGCAAGTTCCGGGTCCGCGGCGATTGTGTCGAGGTTTTCCCGTCCTACGAGGAACATGCCCTGCGGATCGAGTTCTGGGGCGACCAACTCGAGCAACTCTCGCTGGTCAACCCGACCAGCGGCGAGACGATCGAGCGCCGCGAGCAGTTGTTCATCTATCCTTGTAAGCATTTCGTACTGCCCGAGGAGCGGATCGAAAATGCCGTTAAGGAGATTCGCGAGGAGTTGGCCGCCCGGCTCGAAGAGTTCCGCTCGGCGGGCAAGCTGTTGGAAGCCCAACGGCTCAGCGCGCGGACACGCTTCGATCTGGAGATGCTCCAGCAGGTCGGCTACTGCCCGGGCATCGAGAACTACAGCCGTCCCTTGAGCGGTCGCCCGCCCGGCTCGCCGCCGGACACGCTTTTCAGCTTCTTCCCCGACGATTTTCTGCTGTTCGTCGACGAGTCGCACGTCACGGTGCCGCAGATCCGCGGCATGCACGCCGGCGACCACAACCGCAAAGTGACGTTGGTCGAGCACGGCTTCCGTCTGCCCAGCGCGCTGGACAACCGGCCGTTGCGGTTCGACGAGTGGGAGCAGCGGTTCAAGCAGGTGATCCACGTCTCGGCCACGCCCGGGCCCTACGAGCTGGAGAAATGCCAACGGCGCGTGGTCGAGCAGGTGATTCGCCCCACGGGCCTCTTGGATCCCGAGATCGAGGTTGCCCCGGCCCGAACCCAGGTGCCCCATCTGCTCGAGCAGATCCGCGGCCGAGCCGCCGTCGGCCAGCGCGTGCTGGTGACCACGCTCACCAAACGCCTGGCCGAAGATCTGGCCGCCTATTTCAGCAGGCAGGACGTCCGATGCAAGTGGTTGCACAGCGAGCTGGACGCCTTCGAGCGGGTCGAGTTGCTCCGCGACCTGCGCGAGGGCCAATTCGACGTGCTGGTGGGCGTGAACCTGCTGCGCGAGGGGCTCGACCTGCCTGAAGTCTCGTTGGTGGCCATCCTCGACGCCGACAAGGAGGGCTTCCTGCGGAGCGAAACGTCGTTGGTGCAGACGATCGGCCGCTCGGCCCGAAACGTCGACGCCAAGGTGATCCTCTACGCCGACACGGTGACCAACTCGATGCAGCGGGCGATCGAAGAGACCCACCGGCGGCGGAAGATGCAGGAGGAGTACAACCGCCGTCACGGCATCACGCCCGAGACGATCCGCAAAGAGATCCGCGCCGGCATTGAAGCCGAAGCGGCCGCCCATGCCCGATCGAACGCTGCGGTCGGCCGGGGCGATGAAACCCAATACATCACCGAAGAATACCTCTCCGAGCTGGAAGCCGAGATGCACGTGGCGGCCGACTCGCTCGAGTTCGAACGGGCCGCGGCCCTGCGCGACCGGATCGTCCAGATGCGCCAGCAGAAGGGCAAGTCGTTGGACGAGGCCGAGATCGACCACGCCACGCGATCGCAGCGCGGCCGACGACGCAATCGCCGCGGCCCAAGAACCGACCGCGGCGTACCGAAACCGAAGAAAACACCCTGATACCGTGGTCATCATCGTTTAGCGGCCGGGCTTGCCCGGCGCGTTTGATTAGGGATTGGGGATTGGGGGATAGGGATTAGAACTCAGGGATCAGTAGGGTGCGTGCTTGCACCACTGCTGTAAACATCTTTGCGGGATTGAAAAACACGAGAAAAACCGAGCTTTTCGCGGGATTTCCACGGGTAGGTTACCGTCCGGCATCTGCGGCGTTCCCCAGGGGCCGCAAAAAACCGCTATACGTACCTGCGAAATCCGTTCTACGGCTTGGACTTGCGTCGCGCCGAGATGTTTACAGCAGTGGTGCTTGCACGCATCAATGAACTTAAAGAGGGCACACAATGACACCAACCATCGGCGCCACGAGCTTTGGTAGCATCACCATCGCCGGCCGGGTCTACGACCACGACGTGGTGATCCGGCTCGACGGCGAGGTGAAGAAGCGGAAGAAGAAGCTCTCGAAGCGCCAATCCGGCACGTCGCACGTCGTTTCGCTCGACGAGGCCCGGCACATCTTCCAACCCAGTGCGGCCCGGCTGATCATCGGCACCGGCCAGTATGGCGCCCTGAAGCTTTCCGAGGAAGCCCGGGATTATTTCCGCAAGGAGAGCTGCGAGCTTGTGACGCTGCCCACCCCCGAGGCCGCCGAGGCCTGGAATCAGGCCGAAGGCCCTGCAATCGCCATGTTCCACGTCACGTGTTAAGCCGTCGTGGTGCCAGTGCACTGCCCTTCTTTGAGTCCTTTTCACAATTCATGATGCGCGGTATATTGCCGGGCAGATGGCAGTGCACAGAAATGCGATGGCTGACAACTGAAGCACAGGCGTGCTGTAACAAAGAGCAGACTCAAACGGACCAACCTTAAGCAACGGGGGTAGATCAATGCGGTTGACGCAATTGAAAATTCAAAGGCTTCGTGGAATCGAAGACGAAACACTCGCTATCTACGACTTAACTACACTCATCGGCCCCAACAATACCGGCAAATCAACGGTCCTTCGCGCTGTTCAGTTGCTCCTCAATCAGGAGAAACCTGACCCAGATGAGTGGCACGTGCAGCACCAGGAGTCGCCAATAATCATCGAAGGACGTTTTGAAGATATTACGGAAGAGGAGAGAGATATTCCTGGAATAGCCTCGCTTGTATACAACGCTGAGATTCAATTGCGTCTCACCGTTACAAAGGGCGATACAAATCCTGAACTCAATTACACCGCATATGTTCATGATGAGCATATTGAGGGGTGGTCTGACAGTTGGAAATTGTTGTCGTCACAGATTCAAGAGATTGCAGGGTCTCTGACAATAGACGGCAAGGCATGGCGAATCAAAGCAAACCAAGAGCGCATTCGCCAGCGTATTCGCGAGGACTTTGATGACCTAATTGAGTATGGTGATCCCGATTGGACCGACGCAGGAATCAGTATCAAAGAAGCTCTTAAGCAAGGCATGCCGCGTGTCGAGATTGTGCCTGCAGTGAGGGATGCGAAGGACGAGGGACAGCTGACACAAAGGAAAAACATTTTCGCAGAGATACTTGATAGCACGATTCTACCAGAGGTCGAAGCTACAGATGAGTATTCGACCATAGTGCGAAAAGCCGACGAGCTGTCCCGTCGGATGACAACTGCGGACGAAGGTGGCCTTGAGCACACTTCCAGGATTTCCTCGGAGATTAGTGAAGCCACAGCAGGAGTCATCGACCTGAAAGTGCTCTTCCGTCTTGACCCACCAGATATCAGGAAGATCATCGGAAGTGGGGCCAGGATTCGGTTATCCGACGGGACAGAAACACCCGTGCATTTCCAGGGCCACGGTGCCCAACGAACGCTGATCTACGCACTTGTCCGCTATATTGCACAGCAGCGGGCAACTAGAGAGAAGCATACTCGCCCCACCATTCTTCTTTTTGAGGAACCAGAGATATACGTCCATCCACAACTGCTGCGACTTCTTCGAAAATCACTCAAAGATCTTGCATCCTTGCCGGAGTGGCAGGTGCTTATTACGACTCACTCCCCTGTCATGGTAGACGTTGCAGACGAGCCACAGTCATTGATTATCATGAGGCGACATACTGAAACACGAAGGATTGAATGCAAACAGTTAGATCAGGATCCATTCATGAATGAAGACGGCGTTGTGTCTGAGCGGCAGATGCTTAGAGCAATGCTGGATTTTCATCCTACTGTTTGCGAAGCGTTCTTTGCCGAGCAAGCGATTTTGGTTGAAGGGGATTCAGAGACAGCCATCTTGCGTTTTGCTCGGGAAGCTCTTCTCGCCATTACGGGCGAAGAGCATGATACAGACAACACAACGGTCGTCTCGTGTGGTGGCAAGTGGACAATCATTCCAATAGCGAGGCTCCTCGTCAAATTTGGCATTTCATGCAAAGTCATTCATGACATGGACAAAAAGGGGGCAACTGCCGAAGAGCTTGAGGCGAAGTCTCCAATTCATCCGTACAAGGCCAACTCCCGTATTGCTGATTTGGTCGGGAAGGCAAATGTATATGTGGTTGAAGATACGTTGGAGGACATCATGTTTCCCGCAGATGAGAAGCAACGCAACAAAGATAAGCCCTATAGTGCGTGGAAACGAATGCAAGAGATCCTAAGAAACAATGAACTCCAAGATCTCGATGATCTTTCAAACCTTTTTCAGTTCGCGTTCAGTCATCAATAATGGCCCCTTACCTTCGCATCACCGGCGGCCGACGACTCGAAGGCGAGGTGCGTGCCTCGGGCGCGAAGAACGCCGCGCTGCCGATGATGGCCGCCACGCTTCTGACCGACGAGCCCGTGCTGCTGGCCGGCGTGCCCCAGTTGGTCGACGTGGATATGATGGGCCGCGTATTGCGTGAGTTGGGCGTCGAGGTTCTTTGGGACGAAGACGACACGCTCCAGATGC
>CAZWWC010000009.1:0-30027 GCA_964637625.1 uncultured Planctomycetaceae bacterium | reverse complement strand
AATCAAGGAAACGACACAAACTACCCATCGGTGTTCGCTTGTTTAAGGTCTAGTCACCACATCCGCACATCGCTGCCGACCAGGCCGGTGCCGGGTGGCGACGGCAGGGTGGATCGCCGGCGCGCAAGGGGGTTGATCTACCACGACAAATGCGGCACGATGCTCGTTATAGGGAGGTCAGCAGACCCATGTTCGAGCGATTCTTCCATCTACACGAGCACGGCACCAACGTCCGCACCGAAGTCCTAGCCGGCTTGACGACGTTCCTGACGATGGCCTACATCATCTTCCTGCAGCCGGCCATTCTGTCGGGCCAAATGTTCGGAACGAAGACCGATTTGAGGTTCTTGGACTTTGGTGCCGTGATGACCGCCACCTGTCTGTCGGCCGCGCTGGCCACGGCGATCATGGGGTTCTACGCCCGATATCCGATCGGTCAGGCGCCCGGCATGGGCGAGAACTTCTTCTTCGTTTACTCGGTCTTGCCGGCCGCCGCCATGATGATTGTCGCCGGAGCGGAGGACGGCTCGATCGATCCGACGACCACGTCGGAGTGGCAAATTGCGCTGGGAGTGGTTTTCATTGCCGGGGTGCTCTTCCTGTTGTTGACCCTGCTGGGCATCCGCAAAATGGTCTACGAGGTGATCAGTCCCAGCATGCGCCAGGCGATTGCGATCGGCATCGGCCTGTTCATTGCATTGATCGGCATGCGCAACGCCGGCCTGGTGGTTGCCGACGCCGCTCCGCCGAGAATCGATCCTCATTTCGCTTCGCCTGATCTTGTGGTTTTCTTTGTCGGGCTGTTTTTGACCGCCGTGCTCTTTGCCCGACGCGTGCGAGGCGCGATCGTCTGGGGTATTCTCGGCGCGACGCTCTTCGCGATTTTGCTGCAACTCGCCTTGACCCATGCGCCCGAGACCATATCGCAAAGCGAGCTGGTCGCCGGGTCGAACCTGATGAAGGACTTCGTTCCCACGTACGAGGTGGTTTCGACGCCGCCGTCGATGGCGCCGACGCTGCTGAAGATGGACCTGGTCCAAGCCCTGTCGTGGTCGATGATGCCCTTCATCCTCATTTTTCTATTCATGGACGTTTTCGACACACTGGGCACGCTGATCGGGGTGACCGAGCAAGCGGGGCTGGCCAAAGACGGCCAGCTGCCTCGACTCCGCGAGGCCATGATGTCCGACGCCGTGGGCACGGTCGCCGGTGCGGCGATGGGCACCAGTACGGTGACCAGCTTCATCGAAAGCGCCGCCGGGGTGGAGCAAGGGGGCCGCACCGGATTGACGGCCGTCGTCGTCGCCGTCCTCTTCCTGGTCGCCTTGTTCTTCAGCCCACTGGTGGCCATGGTCGGCCACTATTTGCCCGTCACCGCCCCTGCCCTGGTCGTCGTCGGCGCCATGATGCTTCGGGGCGCCACGCGAATCGACTGGGGCAACTACGCCGAGTCGCTGCCCAGCTTCTTGATCATCGTAGGCATTCCGTTCACCTATTCGATCGCCGACGGGTTGGCCTTGGGGCTGATCGCCTATCCGGTCGTCAAATGGGCCGCCGGCCAAGGGCGGGACGTCCGGCCGCTGAT
This sequence comes from uncultured Planctomycetaceae bacterium, assembly GCA_964637625.1. Taxonomy (GTDB): domain Bacteria; phylum Planctomycetota; class Planctomycetia; order Pirellulales; family Thermoguttaceae; genus UBA11386. The sequence goes on along the minus strand of CAZWWC010000009.1, from coordinate 28,442 downwards.
GATTCTCCTGGCCCTGGTGATGGTGGCCTATTTTGTCTTCGTTCGCTCACAAACGCCCTAGCGGGTCGGCTCGGCGGCAGCGTGGCATGGCCTCGCTTGCGTGGCCATGCTCCGTTTTCGAAAACATGCTCACGCTTTGCGAGAGCATGCCACCCTCCGTGTCCGGACACCATGTGCTAACCTCTGGCGTCTCCCGTACTTGCCGCCGCTGGCCGGGGGATAGATAATGAACGGCGGATTTGGGATAATATTGCAAATCCGCGGTCGAATAGCCTACAACACGTCCCCAAGGACCCGGTGTTCGGATCGAGAAGCCACGATGCCGCCCAGAGAAGAGCCCCAGCCGTTATTGCCCCAGTTTTCAATCCGGTGGTTGCTCGGATTGACGACCGTCTGTGCCTTCTTTTTCACGTTTCTCGGGATAGCCGCGCGAGGTCGCGCCTGGGCAATCAGCGTTTCGGTCGGCATGGGCACGCTGGTCCTCATGGTGCTGATCTATGCCCTTCTTTTCGGACTGACGTGGATCATTGCCGCGGTTGTCTTCCGTCGACGTGGCGACCGAGGTGAATCACGCTTGCGATCCACGGCGCCCGACGACCGGCCGGCCGCTTCCGAAGGCGCCGCGGATCAGGATGCTCATGTTGAAACGGAGATAGTGCCGTGATCGCTGAGGTGGGCAGAATGAACGCAGCGACGGGGAGCACCGCGAGGTGCTGCTGCCCCCAACTCCGCACGCGACGGGTCATGGCCGCTTGTCTGTTGGTCGTCTCGCTCCTGAACCCCGTAGCCGCAAGGGCGCAAAACGCAGACCTGATTGTCGGTTCATCCACCAGGACAACGACCAAGCGGTTGGCGATCGACGTCGACAACCGCTGGCCGGACAACCCGGGCTACCGACCGCTGCGAGTGACGATCACCCCTACACGGCCGCCGGCCGCCGACCGCTCGCTGATGATCGTTGTCACCGTGATCAGTGGACCGGGAGGACGGGGAAGACTGACGGTCGAGCAGGACGTTACGCTCCCGGCCGGTGCAACCGTCCTGTGGCGGACGATCCCCATACCGGACGTTCCGCTCTCCCATTCGTACATGATCAATTTGTTTGAGGATGGCGAGCCGCTCAAAATGCGCGCGCCGAACGGTTTTTCTGCGATGAATTTGCACCGGCGTACCTTCGATACGAGCCGGTTTCCACGAATTCTCTTTGTCGGCGAGCGGATGCCGGATGTGCGCGTTTTGGGCCAATACTTCGGCGCTGCCGCCTATTACGCGGTATGCAGCGCGAGCCAGCCGGGGTCTCCACAGGCAACGAAGCCTCCGCTTCCCGGTGCGTTTGCGATGGCTTCCGGCGAGTTGCCCGAGCGGTGGATCGACTACACGAGTCTCGACGTGATTTGCCTCTCGCTGGATCAAATGGCCCGGTTGTCGAAGAAGCGTCCCGACGCGGCCCGGGCAATCGTCGCTTGGGCCCAGGCAGGCGGAACCCTTTGGGTCTACGGCGCCGGCGACGATTGGCGAGGCCTGTCGAAGCTCGACGCGCTGCTGGGCCTCTCGGCAGTTGACGCGCAGCAGCCCCCGCCGGCGAAGGACGACACCTCGGGCGACGTTCCTTCGGGATGGGAAAAGCCCGCCAAGTGGCACTTCGGCGCGCCCCCCCCTTGGATTTCCTGGCACGGCAATCAGATGGTGGAGGTCGACCAGCAGCGCTACACGGACAAAGCTACGATCCGCGAGCAGTGGGGCTGGTCTCGAAAGGCGCCGAAAGTACCCGGCAAGCCGCCCTTTCTCGTGCGCCGACTGGGCTTTGGTCGAGTCATCGCCTTGGCCTCCGAGGCTCCCTTTCCCGGCGATCCCTGGCAATGGGGTTGGGTCTTCAACACGATGGGGGAGAGCAGCTCCTGGCAATCGCGCTACGGTTGTTCTTTCAGCGGCGACAATCCAGCCTTTTGGAAATTCTTGATTCCCGGCGTCGGCTTGGCGCCGGCCACCGTGTTCCGAGTCCTCATCAGCGTGTTCGTCCTGCTGATCGGGCCGGTGAACTACCTCGTGTTGCGGCGCTACAAGCGCCTGCATCTGTTGGTGCTGACGATCCCGCTCGGCGCGCTGTTGGTTACCGGCGTGCTCTTCGGCTATGCCCTGATTTGCGACGGGTTGGGCGTGAAGGTGCGCGGGCGAAGCCTGACCCGGATCGACCAACGTCGTGGCCAGGCCGTTTGTTGGGCTCGCCTTTCCTATTATGCAGGCCTGGCGCCGCGCGGCGGGTTGCGTTTCTCCGACGACGTGGCCGTATTGCCTTTCCCACCCGACGAAGAGTCCTACAGCGGCACGCACCGCGTCACCGTGTGGGACGGTGACCAGCAGCTTGCCCGCGGCTGGCTCACCTCGCGCACGCCCATCCAATACTTCACGATTCGTTCCCGTGCGAGCCGGCGAGGTCTCGACATCCAGCCGGCCCGTGGCTCGGGCGATACGCTCTCGGTCAAAAACCGGTTGGGAACGTCGATTGCCATGCTTGCGATCCGTACGCACCAGCGGAAGTACTATTGGGCAACCGACCTGGCCCAAGGAAAAACAGGCACGGCACGGCCCGTCACGGAGGCGAAGGCAGCGGCGCGGTTGCGGAAGGTGTTGATGGACAACGAACCGGCGTTTCCCCTGGGCATGGTCGGTCAATCCCATGTTCACGCGCTGGGCGCTCGCCGCAGGCCGCCCTATTACTACCACACGAGCGTGCAGATCCCTGCCTCGCCGGAGAAGTCTCTCATGGAGCGAGGTCTGACCGCGCTGTGTGTAGCCGGGAAGATCAAGCCGGGTAGCTACGTGGCCGTCGTCCAACGACAGCCCGAGCTCGAACTGGGCACGCCCGGCGCCGAGGAGAAAGGCAGTTTCCACGTGGTCCTTGGAGAGTGGTGAGGCGATCGTGATTACTTCTCACCCGATGATCGAACTGCAAGATTTGCACCGTCACTTTGGCTCGACCAGGGCGGTCAACGACGTTTCGTTTGCCGTCGCCCGGGGCCAGGTTTTCGGCTACATCGGCCCGAACGGCGCCGGCAAGACGACGAGCATGCGGATTCTGGCCACGCTCGACTCGCCCACCGCCGGCGACGCCTACGTGGATGGTTTCTCGGTGATCGACGACCCGGATCGTGTCCGCCGTCGGCTCGGCTTCATGCCCGACTTCCTGGTCGCCTATGCCAACGTCAACGTCCACGAGTATCTCGACTTCTTTGCGCGTGCCTACCGACTTCGGGGAAAGGACCGTCCTCGCGCAGTCGACCGCGTGATGGAGTTCACTGGCCTGGATAAGCTGGCCGAAAAGCCCACCACCGCACTCTCCAAAGGAATGAAGCAGCGCCTGGCGCTGGGTAGGGCCTTGATTCACGACCCGGCCGTGCTCGTTCTGGACGAGCCGGCCGCCGGCCTCGATCCGCGCGCCCGAATCGAGCTTCGGGCCATGATTCGCGCGCTGGCCAACCAGGGCAAGACCGTCCTGGTCAGTTCGCACATTCTCACCGAGCTGGCCGAAATCTGCGACGTGGTGGGCATCCTCGAACAGGGACGCCTCTTGGCCGTCGGCACCGTCGACGAGATTCACCGGCGCCATGAAGATCCCAGAAGCCTCGTGGAAATCCGCCTGCTCGGCGACGCCGCCTCGCTGGGCAAGTGGCTCGCCGAGCGGCAGGAGGTCGACGATCTGGTGCTCGACGGCCAGTGCGTGCGGTTTTCCCATCGGAGCGCGCCCAAAGAGGACGCCGCCCTGCTTCGGGCGATGATCGAAGCCGGGTTCGACATCGTCGCCTTCGGCACGAAGCGGCAATCGCTCGAAGACGTCTTCATGACGGTAACCCAAGGGCTGGTGCAATGAGAGTGGACGGCGACGCGATGACCATCGACACCGAAGCAGCCGGGCCCGACGAACCGTTGGGCAACGTGCAACCAGGTCGTTTCGAGCGGTTTCTGGCCGTCCTGGGCGACCGGCTCAATGCGATCCTCGTCAAGGAAACGCGACAGGCGCTGAAGAGCCGCCAGTTCGTCACTACCTTCGGCCTGCTCCTGCTGTGCGGCTGGATATGGTCGCTGGCCGGGGTGGCGATCATCGGGCCGGCCATCGACTACGGAACGCACGGCCCGTGGATGTTCTTCGGCTACTACCTGATTCTCGCCTTCCCGCTGCTGGTCGTCGTACCCTACGGCGCGTTTCGCAGTGTGGCCGCCGAGCAGGAAGAACGAACTTACGAGATGCTGTCGATTACGGCCCTGGGACCCAGGCAAATCGTCTGGGGTAAGCTCGGCAGCGCGGCCTTGCAGATGCTCATCTTCCTCTCGGCGATCACGCCTTGTCTGGCGTTCACCTACTTGCTTCGCGGCATCAGTCTGCCGACCATCCTGCTGATCTTCTTCTATACCGGCCTAGGGTCGTTGAGCCTGTCGATGGTCGGCCTGTTCCTCGGCACGCTCACGACCGAGAAGTATTTTCAGGTGATCATCTCTGTTCTTGCCGCGGTCGGCCTGTTTTTGGCTTTCTGGGGCGGTTGCGTCTTGGTGCAGGAGATCCTCCGGGCGGAGGAGATGCTTCAGCTTAGCGACGCCTGGTTCCACCAAGAATTCTGGATCGGCAACGCCGCGGTCGTGACGCTGGTGGTCAGTTACTTCGCCCTGGTCTTCGAGGCGGCCGCCGCCCGGATCACGTTTGCCGCGGATAACCGCTCGTCACGGCTGCGGATTGTCATGCTTGCGCAGTTTGCCCTCTTCACGGGTTGGATGGCATGGGGGTGGATCATTTCTGGCGGTTACCACGAAATCCTATGGACCTATCTGATCGTCGCCGGGTTGCACTGGTACGGGATGGGTGCGATGATAATCGGCGAATCGCCCGACTTGTCGCTCCGCGTGCGGCGACACCTGCCGCGCAGCATGTTCGGCCGCGTTTTTCTGACCTGGTTCAACCCCGGCCCAGGCACTGGCTACATGTTCGCCATCGCCGGCCTGCTGGGGACGCTGACCCTCGCAGTCGTCGCGCTGGAGCTGCTTCCTGTTTGGCCGGCAGGGCAATCCCCCAGCCCCGCTCAGAGCTACGTCAACGCGAGGTGGTTCGCCGCGATGGGCCTGTGTTACGTCGTGTTTTTCCTGGGATTAGGGCTCTTGTTGAACCGAGCCGTGCGGAAGTTCTCGAGGGTGGGTGTCACCACCGCCGTTTTGCTCCAAGTGTTGCTCGTCGTGTTGTTCTGCGGTATACCGGCGATCGTTCATTCGATGACGTGGGAGCCCCACCGTAGTTCTTACAGCGCTGTCGAAGTGGCCAGCCCTATCTGGACGCTTGCCTACATCGGCCAGCGCGGCATGCCCGTCAAGGAGAAGTCCCTGATCGTGGTCCTCGTTCCCCTGGCGGCGCTGGTGGTGTTTCTGCTCAATCTGCCCGGCGTTGTCAGGGAGCTGAGGTTCGTGCGGATCGCCGCGCCGAAGCGAGTGATGGAGGAGGACGCCGAGTTGGCTGCCCAGAAGGTCCCGCCACGGCCGACGCGCACCAGTCCGTGGGACGACTGAACGTCGGCCGAGGACGGCAACGCCGGAGACGACCCATGCAAAACAACATCGAAATCGCGAAGAATCGTTCCGGTCCGGCGGTTTTGATCACCGGCGCCTCGACCGGAATCGGCGCCGCGTGTGCGTTGGAGTTGGACCGGCTCGGCTGGCAGGTATTCGCTGGGATTCGCGACGAAGAGTCCGGCCAGCGACTTGCTCGACAGGCTTCGCCGCGGCTGCTGCCCGTGCGGATCGACGTAACCGAAGCCGCGTCGATCGCGGGAGCGGCCAAAACGCTCGGCGAGACGCTCGGCGCGCGTGGGCTGGACGGGCTGGTCAACAACGCCGGCGTGGCCGTGCCCGGGCCGTTGGAGGCTCTGCCGATTGACACGATCCGCCACCAGTTGGAAGTGAACGTCGTCGGGCAGATCGCTGTTACTCAAGCCGTCCTGCCACTGTTGCGCCGCGCGGCGGGCCGAATCGTCATGATGGGCTCGGTCAGCGGCCTTGTCTCGACGCCTTACCTCGGACCGTACGCCGCCTCCAAATTCGCCCTCGAAGCAATTACCGACTCCCTCCGCGTCGAATTGCGCCGATGGAAGATCCAGGTCTCGATCGTCGAGCCGGGCTGTGTCGGAACGTCTATCTGGGACAAAGCCGAGTCGACCGTCCAGCACTTCTCCGAAACGATCTCGCCCGAGATGGTGCAGCTCTACGGAAAAGACATACAGGCCATCGAGCGCATGACCGAGAAACTGGCCGGCCTGGCCATGCCCGTCTCTCGTGTCGTCCGCGTCGTCGTCCGTGCCCTGACCGCTCGGCGTCCGAAGACTCGCTATCTGGTCGCCCCGCGCGCGAGGCTGTTGCTCCCTCTTCTACCCTTCGTCACCGACCGATTTCTCGATTGGATCATCCGACGCCAGATCGGCTTGGACTAGAGGCACTGACGGACCACAATCCCGGGTGGGCAATGCCCGCGCTACAATCTCGTGACCGAGCATCATGTCTTCGGTCTTGAAGTGTCTTGTCCCGGGGGCGATGGGCTTTCGTCCCCAAACAGTTGCGTCAGGCGTTCGCGAAGCATGAGCCTCGCCCGGGAGAGCCGCACCTTGACGTTGTTCTCGCTGATGCCGAGCGTCTCGGCGACTTCGTGCGTCGAGAGTCCTTCGAGATCGCGAAGCACGAAAACCAACGAGTACTTCACGTCGAGCTCATCGAGAATCTCCATTAGCCGTTGCCGCGTTTCGCGATCGGCAACGATTTGCTCGGGCGGATCGCGCCATTCGGCCACAAACCGCGGCCGGGGTAGCCCACCCTCCTCCTCCGAAGAGTCGTTCAAGGAAACGGTCGGATGCGAGGCCCGGCGACGCAGCAGCGCTAGGGCGTGGTTTGTCGCGATCCGCATCAGCCAGGTCGCAAACCCGGACTGCTGCCGAAAACCGTCGAGATGCTCCAAGACGCTCAAGAAAGTCTGTTGAACGACTTCCTCGGCGTCCTGCCGCTGCCGAACAATGCGCATCGCCAAACGATAGACGCGCCGCTCGTATTTCCTCACGAGCGACTCGAATGCGGCATAGTCGCCCGAGAGGGCTTGCTGAACCGTCGCCAGATCCGGATCGTCGCGCATCGTCTCCGAGCCATTTGCCGTGCGGGCTCTCAGGCTCGCGTTCAGTTGATCAGCCGCAAACAGATTGGATAGCGATAGCGTTCTCCCTCGTTGGCCCTGACTGCGGCGATAATAATCAGCACCAAATTGCCGATCGATATGACAGGCACCAGCACGACGCCCACTCCCAGAAAGCAGGTCAAGCCAGCCACGAAGTACGCGATGAGAACGGTAATCTGGAAATTGACTGACTCCTTTCCCTGGTCATCGACCAGCGGGGACTCATCCTTCTTGATCAACCACAGGACAAGAGGGCCAATGACCGAAACCAACCCGAGCAAATGGCAGAGCATCGCCGAGGTTCGCTCCTCTTTCGTCGACTCGGGGACCGGCTGTGCCGCGGGCTCCTCCGGGGGGACAGGCGTGGGGTCTGCGTCCGACATCGGTATCTCCCTTCTTTTTCCAGACACCCTGTGAAGACTACGCTACCCGTCTATAATGGGGGATAGTATGCCCAGGCGGACGCACCGTTGTCAAGAGGAGATGTCCCTGCTGTGTGTTTGATTGGCCGCCCGCACACGTCCGGCGCTGCATCCAGGCCCATGCTTGGGCAGTGCAGGTCCGGGGGCCGGTCTCCCTGCCGCCAAAATCCACGAATTCGGCACAGACACCCCAAGCCTGCCGCACCTCCTATTCCTCCATCTTCACGGACTGTGGGTCGAAAAAGTATACTAGTGCTGCGTCAAGGCTAAGAATGAGGGTGCCACTGCTGGCTTGTCCAGCAGTGCCAATGAGTTACGTTGCATCAAACCCATAATTTTAGCTTTGACACAGCACTAGTGAGGTTATCGCTGGCTGCGCGTACTGTAGTACCTGAGGAGCATACCGTGAGCATTGAGAATTTGGACAAGATTTTTGCCCCGCAACGAGTCGCGGTGATCGGAGCGAGCGACACGCCGACGAGCGTCGGCTACACGGTGCTGAAGAACCTGATCGGCTCCGGCTTTCGGGGCGTGGTCTACCCGGTCAACCCAAAACGCGAGTCCGTGCAGGGGATCCAGGCGTTCCGGGACGTCGAGAGCCTGCCGCACCCGGCCGACTTGGCCATCGTTTGCACGCCGGCACGGACTGTGCCGGGCATCGTCCGCTGCTGTGGCGAGGCGGGCACGCGCGGCATGGTCATCATCTCGGCCGGCTTCCGCGAGATCGGCGCCGAAGGCAGAGAAATCGAGCAGGCCGTACTACAAGAACAACGCCAGTTCGACGGGATGCGGATCATCGGGCCGAACTGTCTGGGCATCATTGTCCCGGGCATCCATCTCAACGCGAGCTTCGCGGCCGACACTCCGCCGGCGGGCCACATCGGTTTCATCTCCCAGTCCGGCGCTCTGTGCACGTCGGTTCTCGACTGGGCGATGGAGGAGGGCATCGGGTTTTCCTATTTCGTTTCGGTGGGCAACATGCTCGACGTGAGCATGGGCGACCTGATTGACTATTTCGGCACGCAGACCGACACGCAGTCGATCATCCTTTACATCGAATCGATCAGCGAAGCGCGCGAGTTCATGTCGGCCGCCCGTGCGTTTGCCCGAACCAAGCCGATCGTTGCTTACAAGGCCGGCCGGTTTGCCGAATCGGCCCAGGCGGCCGCTTCGCACACCGGGGCGATGGCCGGGGTCGACGCCGTCTATGAAGCGGCCTTCCAACGGGCGGGAATCGTACGAATCTTCGAAGTTGACGACATGTTCGACTGTGCGGAGCTGTTGGCGAGCCAGCGTCCGCCGAAGGGCGACCAACTCGCAATCATCACCAACGCCGGCGGCCCCGGGGTGATGACGACCGACGCGCTGATCGCCCGGGACGGCAAGATGGCCACGCTCTCGGAGGAGACCACCGAGCAGCTTAATGAGGTCCTGCCGCTGTTCTGGTCGCACGGCAACCCGGTCGACGTTTTGGGCGACGCGCCGCCCGAACGTTTTGCCAAGGCCCTGGAGATCATGGCCAAAGACAAGGGTGTCGATGCCTTGCTGATCATCCTGACGCCTCAGGCGATGACCGACCCGACCGAAACGGCCAAGGCCGTCGCTGGGGTGGCCAAGAAAGTCCGCAAGCCGGTGTTGGCGGCGTGGATGGGTGGCCTCATGGTCAGCGAGGGCGTGCAAGTGCTCAACGACGCGGGCATCCCGACCTACACCACGCCGGAAAAGGCCATTCGAGCGTTCATGCACTTGGTTTCCTACGCGCGGAATCTGGAAATCCTCCACGAGACGCCTCGCGACATTCCGTTGGGTTTCACACTGGATCGACGTCGTTTGCGGGGCGTGTTCGACACGATTCTGACCGAGGGAAGCGATATCCTCTCAGAAAACATTTCCAAGGCGTTTCTTGAATCGTACGAGATCCCGATCACGAAGCCGCGCCTTGCCCGCTCGGCCGACGAAGCGGTCGGCGTGGCCCGGCAGTCCGGGTTTCCCGTCGTGCTGAAGATCCATTCCCCCGACATTACGCACAAGACGGACGTCGGCGGCGTGGCGTTGGACCTGTCCAGCGAAGAGGCCGTGCTCAAGGCTTACGAGAAGATGATGGAGAAGGTCGCCCAGCGTGCTCCCGACGCTCATATTCTGGGCGTGACCGTCCAACCGATGGTCATCCATCCGAACGCCTTCGAATTGATCATCGGCACGAAGAAGGACCCGATCTTCGGCGCGGTGATCATGGTCGGCATGGGTGGGATCGCGGCCGAGGTGTTTTGCGATCGGGCGTTGGCGTTGCCGCCCTTGAACGAGTCGCTTGCCCGCCGAATGCTCAGATCGCTCAAGTCGTGGCCGCTTCTAAAAGGTTATCGCGGTCGGCCGGGAGCCGACATCGATCGGCTGGTCGAGATCCTCATGCGGTTCTCCTATCTCGTGGCCGACTACCCGGAGATCAAGGAATTCGACGTCAATCCCTTGCTGGTTACCCAGGACGACGCGGTGGCGTTGGATGCCCGGGCGGTGATCGATCGCGATCTGGTCGTTCATTCACCGCGGCCCTATGCCCATTTGGCCATCCGGCCGTATCCCGACGAATTCATCACCGAGCGGAAGCTCGAGTCCGGCGAGGACGTCATCCTGCGGCCGATCAAGCCGGAGGACGAACCGATGTGGCACGAGTTGCTGGCCACTTGCTCGACCGAGTCGATCCGCTCCCGCTTTAGCTACCTCTTCAAGCAGACCACGCACGAAATGGCGGCCCGCTACTGCTACATCGACTACGACCGCGAGATCGCCATCGTGGCCGAGGTGCAGGAAGAAGGCAAGCGAAAGCTCATCGGCGTCGGACGTCTCGTGGCCGACATGAACCACGAAACGGCCGAATACGCGGTCCTTGTCGTCGACCGGTGGCAAGGACACGGTCTGGGCGGAATCCTGACCGGCTACTGCCTCGAAGTGGCCGGGCGATGGGGCTTGAAGCAGGTCGTGGCCGAGACGTCCAAAGACAACCGCCGCATGATCGGCACCTTCCGCAATCACGGCTTCCAGATCGATGAAGACCAGGAAGAGGACGTCGTCCTGGTGAGCAAGACGATCGAGTAGGGTGGTGGTCAGAGATTGGGGATTACTGGGGTAGCACCGGTTTTCTGAACCGGTGTCGCAAAGCGACAAGAGGTTTTGAGAGGCTGACGAGGCTGCAAGAAAGCTCTTCCGTCCTTCGAACGTCCATCCCGGCGCGCCGGGATGGGCTACCCACTATGGCCCAGCCACCCACCGTATCAATCGTCAAACTCGACAACCACCGGTGCGTGATCCGACGGCTTGTTGCCTTTGCGCTGGTTCCGGTCGATCTCGGCCGCCGTGCATTTTCGCGCAAGCGACTCGGTGGCCAGCACGTAGTCGAGCCGCAGCCCGTTGTTCTTTGGGAAACCGAGCGCCCGGTAGTCCCACCACGAGTAGACTCCGCCGTCGGGATGCTTCTGGCGAAACAGGTCGACCAGGCCCCAGTCGAGAATCGCCTCCATCGCTCGGCGCGCATCGTCGTGGCAAAGCACCGAGCCGGCCCACTCCTCCGGTCGAGCGACGTCGCGGTCGTCTCGCGCGACGTTGAAATCGCCGCAGAGAATGACCGGTTCGCTCGGTGAGTGATGCTCGTCGAGAAACGCGCGGAGGCGCGCCATCCAATCGAGCTTATACGCCCACTTGTCCGAGCCGACCTCCTGGCCGTTGGGCACATAGGCGCACAGGACGTGGAGGGAGCCGATTTTCGCTTCGAGAAATCGTGCCTGGGGATCGTCGTCGCCCAGGCCGCGGCGGACGGCTTTGGCCTTGGTCCGGCTGAGCACGGCCACGCCGTTGTAGGTCTTCTGGCCGTAGACCGCCGCATGGTAGTCCAGCTCGCCGAGCGCCTCGAAGGGAAACGCCTCGTCGACGACCTTCAGTTCCTGGAGGCAAACCACGTCGGGCTCAGTCCTTTCAAGCCAGGCCAGCAGCCGATCGTGCCGGGCACGGATGGAATTGACGTTCCAGCAAGCCAGCTTCATCTGCGTATCCTTTCCGCGACACCCTGGACAATACCACGGAGGCACGGAGAACACGGAGTCAGTAGTTCCAAGTCTGGTTGGCCGATACCACAGCAGGTCATCCTGAGCGTAGCGAAGGATCTCGATGGCTAAGGAGATTCTTCGCTATGCGGATCCTTCGCTGTGCTCAGGATGACAATGCTGGGGCTCAATAGAAATTGGAACTACTGAGGTTTTCTACAGAGCATGTTCATCTGTGGTTCCAAATCCTCTGTGTCGTCCGTGTCTCCGTGGTTTTTTCTTCCGTCAATGTTGAGCCGGCGATTAGGTATGCCTCGCATGTCCCCGTTAGTCGACCCGGCCAGGCCGGCGGACATTCTTGCCCTTGCGGCGCGTGCCGCTGTCGCCCAAGTCGTTGCGGAATTGCTCGGCCAGTTCCGTGAGCCGTTTGACCACGTCTGGATGTTGGTCCGCCACGTTCGTCGTTTCGCCGACGTCGTTTTCCAGGTCGAACAGCGCCAAACCGATCCGATCTTGTACTGCGCGTCCCCGCTTGCCGCCTGTGCCGGGTACTACGATCTTCCAATAGGCGTGAGGAAAGTGAAGCTTCCAGCGGCCGGTTCGCACCGCCTGCAAGTGTTTTCCCTGGTAGTAGGCCAGCGCGTCGTGGGGGCTCTTGGCGCCCGGTTGGCCCGACATCAGCGGCCAGATATCCTTGCCATCGATCGTCCGATCCTTCGGCAACTCGACGCCGATCAACTTGGCAATCGTGGGCAGCAGATCGATCGTGGCGGCCACTTCCTTGCAGGTCGCCCCGGCTGGGATTTTGCCCGGCCATCGCATGATGCACGGCTCGCGAAACCCGCCTTCGAACGTCGTCCCCTTGCCCTCGCGAAGCGGCAGCGCCGACCCGGCGTGCTCGGGCCCGTAGTGCAGCCACGGGCCGTTGTCCGAGGTGAAAATGACAAGCGTCTTCTCATTGAGGCCGAGACGTTTCAGTGTGGCGAGAATCTGGCCCACCGACCAGTCGATTTCCTCGATCACGTCGCCATAAAGGCCGCGGGCCGACTTTCCTTTGTATTTCTCGGAAACATGCAGTGGCATGTGCGGCATGGTGTGGGGAAAATAGAGAAAAAAAGGCCGATCCTTGTTTCGCTCGATGAAGTCGATCGCCCGCTCGGTGTACCGCGTGGTCAACTGCGATTGATCGGGATTGTGCTCGATCGCTTTCTCGCCGTCGATGAGCGGCAGGGGAGGATACTTCCTTCTCTTGTTTGGCGGCCACATGTCGTTCGAGTAGGGCAGCCCGAAATACTCGTCAAACCCATGACGCGTCGGAAGAAATTTCGGAAGGTGGCCCAAGTGCCACTTCCCGACGATCGCCGTCGCGTAGCCACGCTTCTTGAACACCTCGGCCAGCGTGAGTTCGTTCGGATGGATGCCGATCCTGTGGCCGGGAAACAAAACGCCCCGGATCCCAACGCGCTGAGGATAACAACCGGTCAACAGCGCGATTCGCGAGGCCGAGCAACACGGCGCCGCGACGTAGAAATCGGTCAGTCGCATCCCTTCGCCGGCCATCCGGTCGAGATTGGGCGTTTTGATGTCGGGCGAACCGAAACAGCCCACGTCCTGATAGCCTTGGTCGTCGGTGAAGATGATGACCACGTTGGGCAATGCATCCGCGCGAGCCGGCGCGGCGTCGACCGAGACGCCCGAAGCCAGAACCGCAGCCAATGAGACCAACCAAAGAAGAACAACCGCGCGGGACATGACACCATCTCCAAACAGCATCACGGGGAACACTCCTCAACCGACTATAGAGCCTATCGGACCGATGATCACGGGTCAACCATCTCGACCAGTTGGGGGGTCGCGCCCAATGTCCCGCAAAAGCTATAATTGCGGGGCGATCCTGCCCCGGCACATTACGGCCCCGATTCACGGCCCCGGAAAAAGGACCTCCACGATGCTCGAACTGGTCGATCTCGACAAGCGGCTCTCGAAGGACCTCTACGCCAAGGTTTTTTCCAAACTGGAACAAGAACTCGGCGCTTGCCAGCGCGCCGCCCGAAAGGCGGGCGTGCCCGTGGTGATCATCTTCGAGGGCTGGGACGCCGCCGGAAAAGGCACGATCATCAACCGGCTGGCCCAGGTGCTCGATCCTCGGGGGTTCAAGGTCCACTCGATCTTGCGGCCGACGAAGAACGAGCGATTGCATCCTTGGCTGTGGCGATTCTGGGACGCGTTGCCGGCCGACGGCACTTTTGCCATCTTCGATCGGTCGTGGTACCGGCGCGTGCTGGGCGATCGCATCAGCGGCCGTCTGCCCCGCGACCGGTGGCAGGCCGCCTACGAGCACATCGAGCAGTTTGAGCGGCAACTGGCCGATGCCGGAACGGTCATCGTCAAGTTCTGGCTGCACATCAGCAAGAAGGAGCAACGTCGCCGCTTCAAGCGTCTGGAGGAGACGGCCGCCACCGCGTGGAAAGTCGGCCGGCGGCAGTGGGCCAACCACCGCCGCTACGACGAGTGGACCGACGCCGTCGAGGAAATGCTCCAGCGGACCAGCACGCCCCGGGCACCCTGGACGATCGTCGAATCCACGCAGGGGCGCTTTCGACGCACGAAGGTGTTCGAGACGGTGATCCGTGCCGTGAAAGAGGAGCTCGAGCGGCGAGCCCAATCGCCCGCACCGAAACCCCAGCCAATGCCCACCCCTGAGCCGTCGCCCACCGACGGGCAAAGCGTGCTCGACCGGCTTGACATGAGCCTCTCGATGGAACGTGACGAGTACGAGCGACAATTGAAGAAACTCCACAAGCGGCTGTTTCGAATCGAGCACGAGCTCTACGCCCAGCGCATCCCTGCGGTGATCGCCTACGAAGGAGTCGACGCGGGCGGCAAAGGTGGCAACATCAAGCGGCTTACCCGGGGACTCGATCCTCGAGGGTATGAGGTGGTTCCGACGGGGCCGCCGACGCCGGTCGAGAAATCTCAGCATTACTTATGGCGATTCTGGCGCAAGATCCCCAAGGCCGGACACATCACGATCTTCGATCGCACGTGGTATGGTCGCGTGCTGGTCGAACGGGTCGAGGGACTCTGCACCGAAGCCGAGTGGCGACGCGCCTATCGCGAAATCAACGAATTCGAGCGACAGTTGACCGACTTCGGCACCGTGATCGTCAAGTTCTGGCTCCACATCGACCAGGAGGAGCAGTTGCGCCGTTTCCAAGCCCGCCAGAATGCGCCCTATAAGCAATGGAAGATCACGGATGAGGACTGGCGAAACCGCGAGAAATGGCCCAAGTACGAAGTGGCCGTCATCGACGTGCTCAACAAGACGAGCACGACGAACGCTCCCTGGACGATTCTCGAAGCCAATTGCAAGCTGTACGCCAGGATCAAGGCCCTGCGGACCGTCGCCGAGGCCATTGAAGACGCTCTGGCCAAGCGGTAGCTCGCATTTCAGAGCGTGTTCCAGAAGTCCGGGTGCCGGCGCGCCGGGACTCAGGGACGTGCCACCCCTATCCCCCCTCGTCGTGGGGGTGTTCCGATCCGACTCCGCACCAACCGCGGATGACGTTCTCCGGCAAAACCCTCCCCGGGCGAAAAACGCAGGCCATCGGCGATCCTGGAATGTTAGAGTTGCGCAAGGATGCGCGGGGGGCGGCGTGTCGCCGGGCCCGGTTGGCCGGTGGTCGCTCTACGCCGCAAACCGAACGCCACCAAGGAAATGAGTCGGCGCGGTTTTCCAACGCCTCAGCGTTCCTAACATTACCGATGCAGCACAACGGTTACCCAGCCGTCATGACTACCCCCCCCGACGAATTTCCTCGTACCAGCCGGCACCGTGCCCCATAGAATTCGCAAACGTCCTTCAATATATTGAAGAAGAGTTTGGGAGGTGTTCCTGGGAAATGGGCGGTGTGCGATGAATCAAGCAGTGGACAAAAGCTATCGTTTTTTGGGCGCGCGTTTTCTCCGCAAGCAGGGCAAGCGGCTTGCCGCGCAACTGGAGCCTGCTTGCCTGGCCGAAGACGTCGAGGCAGTCCATCAGGCGCGGGTCGCTTCGAGGCGTCTGCGGGCGGCGCTGGACATGTTCGCCGATTGTTTTCCGGTCGAGTCGATAAAACGTTGGGAAAAGGCGATTCGCCGTCTTACGGGCGGCCTCGGCCCGGCCCGAGACCAAGATGTACATATTCTGTTTCTCGCCGAGCACCTGGCCCAATTGAGCGACCCCGCCCACACCCGGGGCGTCGCAGCCCTGCTGGGTCAAATCGAGCGCCGGCGCGCCGCCAGCCAGCCCAAGGTCGTCAAGGTCGTACGCCGGCTCCAGCAAGACGGTGTCCTGGAGGAGATCATCGACACGACCGAGGCCATTTGCTCCCGGGCCAAGGCAAAAGGGATTGGCATCCGGAGTCCCTTGGTCATCAAGCGGGCCGAAGCGTGCCTCGCCGCACGGCTCGACGAGCTTCACTGCCACGCAAAGGGACTGAGTGACCCGGCCGCCATCGAGGAACATCATGCCATGCGCATCGCCGCCAAACGGTTCCGCTACACCCTGGAGATGTTGGCACCGGTTTTCAGCGGGGAACTGGATGATCACGTTACTGTCGCCAAGCAAGTACAAACATTCCTGGGTGAGATCCACGATTACGACGTGTGGGACCAGCAGATCGACCTTTTCGAGCAGAAGATGCGGCGACGCACGGTCAAGCGTTTTGGCACCGAGGGTCCGCTGGCGCCGCTGGAGGTCGGCCTGGAACATCTCCGCGACCACTGCCGCCGTCGCCGGAGCGACGTCTTCGACCAATTGTGCCGTTTCTGGGCCGAGCAGCCGCTTCAGGGGATTGAGCGATTGTGCCCCGCGGCGTCGCCCCCTAAGACTGATTCCTCCAAAAAGTGCAACCATGGAAGAACCGCTTGCTACGAAACCCGGTAGCAGCGACCAACCGCTTGCGCCATCCGACAGAACCGTTGCCGCCATCGACATCGGCGCCAACTCCGTCCGCATGGTGATCGCCGAAGTTGCGCCCGACGGAGACATCCAAGTCCTCGAACGGTTTCAACGGGCCGTGCGGCTCGGGCAGGACGCGTTCCACCTGGGACGGCTCGGCTCCCAGAGCATGCGCGCCGCCGTGGCGATCGTCCGCGATTATTCCCAACGCCTGCGATTCTACGACGTACACCGCGTGCGGGCCGTGGCCACCAGTGCCGCGCGCGAGGCCACCAATGCCGACACGCTGCTGGACCGCATCTTCATGGCGACCGGCTTGCACGTCGAAGTCATCGATACCGCGGAGGAAAGCCGGCTCATTGTGTCCGCGGTGTGCCATGCACTGGGTGAGGTGCTCGACACCAGCCGGGGTGAAGCGCTGATTGCCGACGTCGGCGGGGGCAGCACGTTGCTGACCGTTTTGCACAACGGCGAAATCGTCACCTCGCAAAGCCTGCGCCTCGGCTCGATCCGCCTGCAGGAAATCCTCTCCACCTGCAACGAGACGCCCAAGCGTTGCGCCGAGCTCTATCGCCAGCAGATCACGAAGGAGACCCTTGCGGCCCGCCGGTCTCTCTCCTTGGACACCGTCGACCTGTTCGTCGCCGTCGGCGGCGACGCCCGCTTCGGCGCGCAGCAGATCGGCCAGACGAGCAGCGAGGGCAATTTCAGCGTGATTCAACGAGAACCCTTCGACGAACTGGTCAAGCGCTGCGAAAAGCGGACCGCCGAGGAGCTCTCGACCCGCTACGACCTCACCTTCGCCGAGGCCGAAACGCTCAACCCCGCGCTGCAAATCTATCAAATCCTCTGGCAAAGGACGCGAGCCGAGACAATGATCGTCTCGAACGTCTCGATGCGCGACGGGCTGCTGCTGGAATTGGCTCGCGACGTGACGGGCCAGGAAGACGCGGCGCTGCAACAAAGCATCGTTCAGTCGGCCCTTTCGCTGGCGCTGAAGTATCAGATCGACGTCCAGCACGCCGAGACGGTCGCCGATCTGGCCGTCCGCCTTTTCGACGAGTTGCAGGCGGACCACGGGCTCGGCAGCCGGCATCGGATTCTCTTGCGCGTGGCCGGAATCCTGCATGAAATCGGCGGATTCGTCAGCAATCGCGCGCACCACAAACACAGTTACTACTTGATCGCCAACTCCGAGGTGTTCGGACTGAGCCGAGACGAACTGCAGATCGTCGCCCACGTGGCCCGCTATCATCGCCGCAGCGCCCCGAAGCCCGTCCATATTGACTACATGACGCTGCCGAGGCAAACGCGAGTGATTATCAACAAGCTGGCGGCCCTGTTGCGCGTGGCCGACGCCCTGGCTCGGGGCCACGTGCACCGAGCGGAAGATCTGCGAATGGAGCGCGTCGGCGACGATTTGGTCGTCTACGTTCCCCACGGCGAGGATCTTTTCCTCGAACAACGCGCCATCGCCGCCAAGGGTAACCTGTTCGAGGAAATCTACGGGATGCGAGTCCGACTGGAGCAGATCTAGCCCAAAGCTTCGACATGAGCAAGAAAAAAACGAACTCACCGGAACACTTTATCAACCGTGAACTCAGTTGGCTCGAGTTCAACGATCGCGTGCTGCGGGAGGGTCTTTCGCCCGACGTGCCCTTGCTCGAACGTCTTAAGTTCCTTGCCATCGGCAGCTCGAATCTGGACGAGGCTTTCATGATTCGGGTGGCCGGCCTGATGCAGCAGCGCGCCGCCGGCGTCCGACGCCGCGACCCCAGCGGCATGACGCCCGTAGAGCAGTTGACCGCCTTCGGCCGCCGGGCTCACCGCATGGTCGAGGAGCAAACGGCCGGAATCCACCATGCCCTGACCGAGCTGCGCCGGCACGGGCTCGTGGTGCTCGAACTGGACGAGCTGACCTCGGAACAAGCAAAACGGCTCGGCGACCATTTTTCCAAGGAAATTGCCCCCGTGCTTACGCCGCTGGCGATCGAGGATCTCGATCCGAAACCCCTACTGCCCGGGCTGCAGCTTCACGTTGCCGCCGTGCTCGGCCCGAAAAAGGACAAGAAGGACGCCGAGAAAATCGTGGTGGTGCCGGCGCCTGGTTCCTTCGCGCGGTTTATCAACCTGCAGGCCAAGCAAGGCGTCGCCCTGGTTCGGCTCGAAGACGTGATCGCCGCGCACATCGGAGTGCTGTTCCCGGGACGCAAGGTGCTGGCCACGGCCGTCTTTCGCATCACGCGCGACGCCGATGTGGCCATTCAGGACGACGACGCCGAGGATCTGTTGGAAACGGTCGCCCAGGCCGTGCTCGACCGGCGGCGGCGAGCCCCGGTCCGACTCGAGATCACCGCCAAGCCCGATCACCGGCTGCAGAAGTGGCTCGTCGACTGGCTCGATCTTCGCGCGGAGGAAGTCTATCCGATCGAGGGCATGCTCGATGCCACCGGCCTGTGGCAGATCGCCAACTGGCGCGGCTTCGACAACCTGAGAATACCCGACTGGCCTCCGCAACCCGTGCGCGAGCTGGCCGGCCGGGAGGATCTGTTCGAGGCGATCCGAGAGGAAGATGTCCTGCTGGTGCACCCTTACGAGAGTTTCGAGCCGGTCGTCCGACTGCTCGAACAGGCGGCCGACGATCCCCAGGTGCTCAGCATCAAGCAGACACTCTACCGCACCAGCGGCGACTCGCCCATTGTTCACGCCTTGGAGCGTGCCGCCGAGCACGGCAAGGAAGTCACGGCCCTGGTCGAGCTCAAGGCACGTTTCGACGAAGCGCGGAACGTGAATTGGGCAAAGCGCCTCGAGGACGCCGGGTGCCACGTGATCTACGGCATCGCCGGTCTAAAAACGCACGCCAAAGCCCTCTTGATCGTCCGTCGCGAAACGTCCGGCATTCGACGCTACCTCCATCTTGCGACCGGCAACTACAACGACCGCACGGCCAGGCTCTACAGCGATATCGGACTGTTCACGTCCGACCGCGACCTGGCTACCGACGTGGCCAACTTTTTCAATCTCCTGACGGGCTATTCCGACATGGTGGGCTGGTCGAAACTGGCCGTGGCCCCGACCGGCCTGCGACGACGCTTCATCGACTTGATCCAGCGCGAAATCAAGGTCTCCACAAGCGACGATCCCGGACTGATCATGGCCAAGATGAATTCCCTGGAAGATCCGCAGATGTGCGAGGCCCTCCACGAGGCGAGCCAGGCGGGCGTCAAGGTCCTTCTCAATATCCGCGGAATCTGCTGCCTTCGCCCCGGCGTGAAGAAGGTCTCGACGAACATCGAGGTGACCTCGATCATCGATCGGTTTCTCGAGCACGCGCGCGTCTTCTATTTCCGCAACGGAGGGCACGAAGAAGTCTATCTTAGCAGCGCCGACTGGATGCGACGCAATCTGAGCAAGCGGCTGGAGTTGCTTTTTCCCGTCTCCGCGCCGAAGCTCCGCCGGCGACTGATCAAGATGCTGGGCACCTATTTCGCCGACAACGTCAAGGCGCATCGACTTCTGCCGGACGGCACGTACGAGCGGGTCGCCAAGCGCGGTCGGACCGTGCGCGCGCAAGAGGTGCTCTATCGCCAGACCGTCGACGCGGCCAAAGCAGCCCAGCGGACCCACCTTCAATTCCGCCCGTTGAGCCGCCCGAAGGACTGAGAATCTATCTCACCGGGTGCCACTGCTGGACCTCGACGAGCTCGGTCGAGTCGCTTGCCCAGCAGTCCCCTCCCAAAAGGGCAGCGAGCACATTTCCGTCTAGAATAAAGGAGGCGGCAGTCTTCGTTCTTGACGCAACCGCTGGGAGGTAGTAGTCTTTCGGCCATCCCACAACGATTGCGAGTTGCCAGCGGGGGATAACAAACAAAGACTCCCGACCTTTATCGTATCCTTATCGTATCCTTTATCGTATGCGTATCCGCCAAGTATCGTATCCGTATCTCAATGGCGGCCAATGGCCAACCCTGCGTGGCCTACGTACAGAAGTGCTACATACAGTGCCGGAGAGCCACACCGTGACTCGTCTGCTCATGTTCATCGGGATGACGGTTGGTGGCTATATTGGCTGGGCGGCTGGCGATTACATGGGTTTTGGGCTGATGGGAAAATTCATGGTAAGTTCGGTTGGTAGCTTCGCCGGAATCTACGCGGCCTGGCGAGTGCTGACGGATTATCTGGAATAAGGATGTGCTAACGGGGAAGAGAAAAAGGGGACATT
Source organism: uncultured Planctomycetaceae bacterium (assembly GCA_964637625.1). Lineage (GTDB taxonomy): Bacteria > Planctomycetota > Planctomycetia > Pirellulales > Thermoguttaceae > UBA11386. The sequence goes on along the minus strand of CAZWWC010000009.1, from coordinate 7,630 downwards.
CTCAATCCTGTTCGGCTCGATTGTTGCACAAGTGAGCTTGGAAGACAACCGGCGCGTGGAATGGGTGAGGCAAGGAGGTGGCCATGGCGACGAGAAGGGGCTGGAGTGAGGCGGATTGGGAATCTGCTTCGTCAACCGCGCAGCAGCGATCGGCCGCCGGCGCGCTGGCGCGCACCGGGGCCTGGTGAATCAAGGACAATTCCGAGACAATTCCGGGGACACAATACCGATATTGACATATTAGGCAAGATTCCATAGACTCCCGGCATGGCTAGACTAGCGAGATTGGTGGTTCCGGGTCTGCCGTATCACATCACGCAGCGTGGAAACCGTCGGGGGGTGAACGGGGGGGGGCGAACGGGGTCAACTCTTGACACCCCGGGGGAACGGCGTCGCGGTAAAGGGCGCGGGAGCCTTTGATTCTCGGCCGGGCCAACCGGCTACGCTCCGACGGGACCTACGCATAAGAAAGGGGGGACAGGCACACTTCTTGGCGGGCGGCAGCAACGATCATAGCCGCCGAGAAGACCACGCGCCGTACGAGCTGCTTCGGGAGGAATGCTATTGCACGTGTTGGGCCGAACGAAGCGCACTTGTGCTTGACAGATTCCAAAGCACTGCTGGGCAAGCCAGCAGTGGCACCCGCTACACTGATCTGAGAACGCTCTAACCCGGTCATTTGGCCGTCTGGCTCACGTGCACCAGGGCGGCCTTGCGCCGTCGGCACGCGTTGTACGCCTCAACCACTTCGGCCGAGGGCAGCGCCTCGCACTCGATCGCTCGTTGCTTGAGATAGAGGCGAGCATCGTCGCTCAGTTTCCTCTCACCGGCGGGCCCCGTGCCAACGAACAAAACATGGGGGCCCCCGCGACACGGTCGGATCAAGTCATAACGCGCAAGCAGACCTAATTCGGATTCAGACGTCTCCGAGGGGGCCCTCTGGCGTTTGGCCTTGCCCGTGGCCGTCACGTAGAAATCGTCGTCGAAGGTTTTTGGGCCGATTTCGTAGACATCCGATTTCTTCCGAACGATGGCCGGGTAGGAAGGCGCGACGGCAAACCGTTTTTTGAAGGGATTCTCTCCGATATGAAGCCGCGCCATGGCCGTGGCTCCCAGGAGGACCGCGTCATCACCCAGCGCCGAGACGAGAACGTCGCCGCCTTGGCGGATCGCCGCCAGACCGTCGGCGGCGACGATGCGCTGGACGATCGGGACGATGAAGTCACTGCACGCGTCGATCACGCCTCCGCCCAACACGATCGCTTCCGGATCCAGCAGATGTCGCACCGTCAGGCAGGCGTGTCCCAGCACTTCGGAGGCGCGTTGGAATACTTCCGTAACGAGGGCATCGTCGGCCTTGAGAGCCTGCTGCAGAATACTGCTTCGGATGACTTCGGTATCGCCCTCGAGCAACTCGGTGAGCACCGTTTTTCGCCCGGCGGCCATGGCTTCGCGCAGGTCGCGCTCGATGGCGGTTCGACTTGCCAAGGCTTCGAGACATCCCCGATTGCCGCATCCGCAACGTGGCCCTCCGATTTGCATCACGATGTGGCCGATTTCGGAGGCCACTCCCCGGGCCCCGTGCCAGACGCGCGAGCCTTGAATGAATCCGCCGCCAATGCCGGTGCCGACCAGGATGCCCATCGCACTGTCGGCCGACCGAGCGGAGCCGAGCCATTTCTCGCCGAGAATGGCGATGTTGCAGTCGTTGCCCACGGCCACCGGAAGGCCGAACGTCTTCCGGCAATGATCGCCGAGTCTCACATTGGAAAGCCCCATGTTGGGCGTGACCACCACAAGGCCCTCGTCGGGATCGACCACCCCGGGCACACCGATTCCCATCGCGCCAAGATCGCCCAGCGACGTGTTCTCCGCCTTGCCGATGAGTTCCGCGACGGCTTCTTCGAGGGCCTCGTAGAGCGGCTCCTCGCCTCCTTCGCGCGGCGTCGGCCGTTTCTCGCGCCGCAACACCATTCCCGAGGCGTCGACCAAGGCGGCCAGGATTTTGGTGCCGCCGATGTCCACTGCCAAGTAGCAATCCTTCCGGTTCGACACGCTTTGCTCCTTCGTGGCTTCCGTTGTGCGTCCATCCCATCCGCGCCCGAAGGCATATGATACCCGGTTTTCGACCGCGAAGTAGGAGGGGCCCCAAGAAAAGCGGCCCTGCGACCGCGGGTCGCGGCCGGACGGTTCGGTCCACCAGCAAGGTGGGGCCTTGTCCGAAAACCCGCATATTGGACGAGGCGGCGGGCGTCTGAGTCCCGGCGCGCCGGGAAAGGCCCGGTTTTTCAGGTTTTGCTCGCCGGCGATGCCTCTGCCGATCAGGGGCAGCGCTCGAAGAAGCTCAGGGTCTGCTCATAGACATAATCGATCTTTTCCTCCAGCCCATGGGTGCACCCGTCGAGCAAGAGGAACTCGACGTTTGACTGCTTGTGGTTCTCGACGAAGACGGCGGAATCGTTGGGGTCGACGAGCTGATCTTCAGCCCCGTGAATCACCAGCAGAGGCTTGTCGAGCGCCAGCCCAAAGCTGGCGGGCGACAAGTAGAATAACTCCACTACGATTTGGCAGCCAAGCTTGAATGCCCGTTCTGGGATCGTAATGGGACACGCTCGCAGAGCGTCCCGAAGCCCGCCTTGCGGAAAGAACGATCTCCCCCAGGGCATTGTCGACTTCGTGAACGTCGAGGAATAGTCCGTGACCGGATTCCAGAGGCAAACGGAAGCCAAATGGTCGAGCGTTACTTGCTGGGAAAGGAGGAGAACGATGCTCGCTCCGAAGCTGGCCGCGAGAAGATGCACGCTAGGGTAGTGCCGACACAGATCGTCCAGTGCGGTCTCCAGATCGATCATCATTCCGCCTATCGACGTCTCGGTCGGCCGAACGGCTGATTCTCCGTGGCCACGGAAATCGAAGCGAAGGCTATCGAACCCGCGCCGTGCGAGGGACTGTGCAAGCGACGTGTAGATACCTCCTGCTTCCTTGTCGGAGGCGATCCCATGGCAAAGGAGCACGGCGCGATCGGCTCCGCAGGTCTCGTGAACGGCCCTGATGTCATGGCCATCGGGCGTCGGAATGTTCACGTTCATTCCATGCTCGAAGTGCAGTGAATCGTTTCGATCGGGCAGCGTGCCCACGTCGTCCAAGCGACCTCTGCATTGTCGGCGATCGATCTGGCACCGGCAAGTGCCCTGAGAGCGTGCTCGCGTCCGGCGTTTTCCGCCGATTGGGCATGCAGGGGGCCATACGCTATTCAGAGAGCTCGATGTCCAACGTTGCGTCTGCGTTCTTCGGCAGATCGAAGGGCTTGCGGAATCCCCGCGCAAGGGGCCTTCCGTTGGGGAGAAGGTCCGGGTCGATTTCTTGTCCGTCGAAGGCGTCAACCGAAACAATGTGGGGGCCGCCAATGGTGCCCCGCCCATCGGCGTCTGAGTCGTACCTGCCGTCTCTTATTCCGGCGAACGCCGAGGGACCGGTATTGCCCTTGGAGGCGTCGGGAGCGAACTGAATCGTCCCGACGGGTACCGGCTTGCCCTTGTAGGTGACCGAGCCGGACACGCGGTATCGGGTGGGTCCTTTCTCACCGCAGCCAGCGATGAGACCAGCCAACAAGGCCATAGCGACAAAGGCAATCAACGGTCGCCGCATGCTGTGATTCTCCACTGGACCATGGGTGCTTGGTCGTTGTCTGGGATGCCTACGGAGTCTCGACCAATTCTCCGCCACTTCGGCTGGCCAGACCCAGATAGACATGATGTTCGATTTCTTCCGGGAGGAACGTGACCGAGCCGTCGCAGAAGCTCATGTTTGCTCCGCCCGGATGATGGCTGCCGTAGGGACCATGGTTGTTGAAATCGACGTACACGGGGCTGTTGCTGTGCAACGCGACGTTGATTGGCCAAGAATGGTTCTTGGTACTACGCAGAACCAGTCCGCCGACGCTGCCGGCCCATTGGGCCCCGTAATTGAACGGGCGGTAGGCCTTGTAGTCGTCCAAGGCGATCTCGCCGAAGGCGATCGTCTTGCTCGTCCCGTCGGTAACGTCGCGGATGGCGATGCCATCGGCATAGACGAAAACTCCTTCGGTCGCGACATCGTAGACACCCGCTTGTCCGGTGCCCCCATTCTCGTACTCGGTGCTGGTGACGGGGTTGATACCGATCGGGCCCGTGCTCCCATAGTAGTGCGTGGTCCAGCAGGCCTCGCGCGGCCCCACGATCTCGGAACTGTGTGTGTTACTGCAACTGGGACACAGCAATACGGACAGCCCCATCTCTATCGTCAACTGGGTATGGTAGTCGTTGGCGGCTCTTTCATCGAAATGATACCGTTCGAAGAAGAGACCCTGTTCTAGATAGGGCGACAAGCGGGGCCAGATACCGTGGAAATGCTGGGAATCCCACTCGCACGACGAGGGAGGAAAGCACCCGTACGCGTTATGGTAGGTCTGAAGCGCCAAGGTCACTTGTTTCAATTTATTGACGCACTGCATGCGTCTGGCGGCCTCCCTTGCCGCCTGGACGGCGGGCAGCAGCAACGCAATCAGAACGCCGATGATGGCGATGACTACCAGCAGCTCGACGAGGGTAAAAGCTGATCGAAACCTCCACTGCATGACTGGTTCTCCAATCTACCCTATTGACCCCCGCACAGCATGCACAACACAACATCGACGTCGCCGCCGAAGCAACAACATCGGCGGCAGAACGAGCAGCAAGGCAAGCGTCGAGGGCTCGGCTGCGGAGGCCACCTCGCCGGTCCCGTAGCCCCAATTGGCGGCCAGGATTGCCGCGTCGGCCGGACCGACGATCTCGTCGCCGTTGAAATCGCCCATTTCCCACCACGCGAGCCCGTCGCTCAGCTCGGTTTCGCCCCAGTGCTCGGCCAATCTCGCCGCATCGTCCTGATTGACTTGGCCGTCGCGCGTGGCGTCGCCGGCAGTGGGGACGTAGAGGAATTGCCCGGGCAACAACGCCGCATTGGTGACGCGAACGGCGTCGAGATACCCATTGAAGGATTCCGCACCAGATTCGTTGCCCGTCGTCCAAGCTTCGCCCAGAGTGAAGGGCTTTGTACCGGCAGGGTACAGATTGGCTAGCCCAACCACCGATATTTCCTCTCTCCCGTCGAGATAGATCGTCAGGTCGCTCATCTCCGTGCCCTCGACATCATACGTATCCAGTACCAGCGCGAAATGGTGCCAGTCGCCCGGGACGATTTCCGTCTCCCCGAGCACCGAGATGAACGAGACGTCCGGGTCGGGCACCGTTGCATACATAAGCGCCAAGACGGGGACGTCGTTGTCTTCGTCCAGTGGGTCGCTCCTGACGCCCATGCCAACCCAAAGTCGGCTGCGCTTATAATCGGTGCTGGATCGCTTCGTCTGGATAAAGGCGCGCTTCATCAAATCGTACTCGCCGACCAACGTGGTCACGAGGTCTTCTTGGTTATTGAAGAAGCCCTCGATCGTGTGGCACTTGTTGCTGTCGCCCCAGGTGCACGGGATCTGGCTGGCCATTCGCCAGATGTTGTTGCCCGCACGAAAAGCGAAGTTACCACGCTCGCCGCCGGCAACCATGTCGCCGGGCATCGGCGGGACACTCGGGTGCGCGTAGTTGGCATACCAGGAGACGCTCGAACCCTCCGTGTTTCTCGCGCCGCCGTTGGGATCGTATTCAGTCTCCGTTATCCCATCCTGTGCATATCCCACCTCGTAAAACCCCTGGCCGTGCGTCACCGGCGTCCCGTTCTCCGTCTCGAAATCCATTCGCCAGACCAAGGCTTGTGGCTCCTGCGGTAGTTCGTTCATAGTGAGCACGAAATCTTGATCGGCCGTTGTGAGCGAAGCATCGAGATGCGGGGAATAGGTACGCACGTGGACCGTTTGCCCGTCGGGCAAAAACTCCAACAGCCGCATATATCCGTTTCCGCCATTTGTATAGCCCTGGTAGTTTGCCAGGATCTGGTGAACGACGTTGCCCTGGTCGGCCGTGCTGGCCAGGTAGCCGGTCCCGTCGTTGACCACATGCCCGCTAAAGACAAATTGCAGGTTTGGGTTGTCTTTCAGTTGCTGCCATATCTCCTCGCCGTCGTTGATAGTGCCAAGTGCATCGGGAGGCAGCCCATAGATAATAGGGAAGCTATGTGGACTCCAGTCTTGTGTATCGCCCTTGGCGGCCCAATCGTAGCGCGTATCGTCGAAATACATATAGGCATGGGTGACGATCATCGCCTGCCGACCGGGGTGGGCCTTCAGCACGCTGTCGGCCCAGTCGACGATCTCGTCGCGGGGGCCGCATTCCAGCGTCAGCGCAAGCCAGTCAGTACTCCCGGCGCTGAAGAAAGAATAGCTGTTGTGGATCAGAGTTGGTTCGCCCGGATACACGTCGCCGAAAGTCGGCTGGTTATCCAACCGCGAGACGGGAAAGTAGTCCGACATTAAGGAGATACGGTCAACCATTTTACCGTCCTCGCCGAACTCGTGGTTGCCGGCCGCAAGGATATAATTCAAGCTGGCAGTCTCCAGCGTCACAAAGGCGTTTGAGGCGACGGTCCACTGGGCAGGCAAGTCCTTATTGACGATGTCACCTTCGTGCAAGACAAACGCCAAGTTGAGCGTACTCTTGTAGTTGGCGAGGAACTGCGTCTGGGCGTTGAAGATCGCAGGGTACGATTCAGCGTACTTCTGCGTGTCCGGAAGGATCGCCAGTGTCCATGAACCGGGCTGGATCGACGGCGGCGCCGCCAGTGCGCCCGAGGCAATTACACAGGCACCCCACAGGGATGCTACCGTGAGAAACTTGAACTTATTCATCTGTAAATCCGTAGATGTGGAGATCCCAACTCTACAGCACTTCTGGTAGAGCTAGGCATAGTCGAGCGGTTTTCGCGCACTAACTCTAAGATGCTGTTTTTCTTTCCGGCCCCGCCGCGCCTTCTCGACGCTTGTTTGCCGAGTAACCGTAGCCGGCAACGAGCGGTCATGAGCCTCTTCCACAGTTGTGCGCCACGCTTCTAATCTAACGGCGCCGCCACACCAGCCATGCACCGAGTGTTGCCAAGAGCATCACGGCGACGGAAGGCTCGGGTACGGCGCTTGCCTCAGTCACACCGTAGCCCCAGTTGGCCGCCATGATTGCGGCGTCCTTCGGCCCGACCACGTCATCGCCATCGAAGTTGCCTTGCGACCACGTTGCCGGAGTCTCTGGAGTACCCTCCCCCCAGTTCTCGGCCAATCGCTGGGCGTCATCCGCGTCGACTTCGTCGTCACCCGTGGCGTCGCCGGGAATCGGTGGGCTGTCCTCGACCAAAGCGATGTCGTTGTTGCTGAGGTAGTCGTAGTCGAGGGAGTAACCATCCGGCAAGCCGTTGACGGTGGCAAACACTTTGGTGGTGCCGCCGAGCGTGCCGTAACTGGCAAACACATAGAATGGGTCATCCAGCGTCTCGGCTCCAGCGGTCAGATCGGTCAAATCGAGGGTCGCGGCGTCAATGTCGAGCACACCCGAGATATCCAACAGGTCGATGGTTTCCGTCCCGCCGTCGTATTCGACGACGAAGGAACCGGCCATGGTCACGTCGCCGGTGACGGTCAGCGTGCCGATGCTTGTTCCCGGCTCGATATAGTTGC